>NZ_JAHGAP010000018.1:0-81619 GCF_030248655.1 Vibrio sp. D431a
TTTTTGATTTTTTTATCGTTTGGGTGTTTTTTATTCTAAAAGGCGAGTTTTCACTACTATTCTACCTCCATACACCCTGTAATCGCCCTGAATAAGGAAAAAAGATGAGCTCAATGAGAAGCTACAAAGGTATAAAGCCTGAACTTGGTGAGCGTGTTTACGTTGACCCAACCTCTGTTTTAGTCGGTGATATCCGAATTGGCGATGATTCTAGCATTTGGCCACTGGTAGCAGCGCGAGGTGATGTAAACCACATTCACATTGGTGATCGAACGAATATTCAAGATGGCAGTGTTTTGCATGTCACCCATAAGAACGCCGAAAACCCAAACGGCTACCCATTGATTATTGGTAATGACGTTACGATTGGCCACAAAGTGATGCTGCACGGTTGTGAGATCCACGATCGTGTTTTGGTTGGTATGGGAGCTATTGTTTTAGATGCTGTTGTAATTGAGTCAGAGGTGATGATCGGAGCAGGCAGTTTAGTGCCACCTGGGAAAGTATTAGAAAGTGGCTACTTATATGTTGGAAGCCCAGTAAAACAAGCTCGCCCTCTATCAGAAAAAGAACGAGCTTTCTTGCAAAAGTCTGCCAACAACTATGTGCAGAACAAAAACGACTACTTAAATGAAGTAAAAGACTTGAACTAAAACCCTGTTAACCGATGATGATATGGCCTTCTTCGTTGAAGGCTTCATCTTCTATTAGCTCTTCAGCCATTTCTTCTAGGTCGAATCGGTAATCAGTAAACACTTTAATTGCCGCTTGCTCAGTTTCAATCAGTGAACCACTGAGCTTTTCTAACTTTTGTTTCGTCACAAAGCACTCTATTAGTGCGCCTGATTGTTGCGCCGAAAAGTTTACCGATTGTGATACTTCATCCCATGATTGAATATCTGGGAATAAGATGGATTGATTCATCGCTTATTGACCTTCAAGGTTCTTTCTTAGTTCTCTGAGAATTTGTTTGGCACCAGGACGTAAGCCACGCCAGAGCATAAAGCTTTCCGCAGCCTGCCCAACTAACATTCCAAGACCGTCATACGCATGAGCGGCACCATTCTCTTTTGCCCATAAGTTAAAGCTCGTCACCCCTTTGCCATAAATCATGTCATAGCTTGTACTGTTAGCGGCAAAGATGGAGGATGAAATAGTCGGCAGTTCACCACTAAGAGAAGCGGATGTGGAGTTAATGATGACATCATACTCTTCATCAATACTTGCCATCTCTTTGGCGCGGATAGGACCGTGAGAGACAAACAGCTCTGCAAGCTCCTGTGCTTTACTAAAGGTACGGTTGGTAATGGTTAAAGAGGTCGGCTTTTGATCGAGTAGTGGCTTAATAACACCACGAGCTGCACCACCAGCGCCAATAATTAGGATTCGCGCGCCTTCCAATACAACCTGATGCTGAAGCAAATCTTGCACTAAACCTGCACCATCAGTGTTGTCACCGATGATTTCACCATCGTCTAACTTCTTGAGGGTATTTACCGCGCCTGCTAACTGAGCCCGTTCTGTCAATCGACTAGCAAATTGATAAGCATCTTCTTTAAATGGCATAGTGATGTTGCACCCCTTGCCACCTTCAGCAAAAAACACCTTCGCCGCGTCAATAAAACCATCAACAGGTGCACTTTCTGCGGTATACACCAAAGATTGATTAGTTTGACGAGCAAACAAAGTGTGAATGAATGGCGACTTACTGTGTCCGATAGGATTACCAAACACGGCATAGCGATCGATTTGCTGGGTCATTTCCTTACCTTTGTTCCTTACTTAGATATAGAGAAAACAGGGCCACCTGATTACAGATGACCCTATCACTATCTATCTATATAGAAAAGGAGATTCCGTGCTTACCACTCTCGTGGCGTTAGGTATCGCTCGTAAAGTTCAGCTTCTGGCGATCCCGCTTCTGGCTCGTAGCAGTACTCCCAGCGAGCGAGCGGCGGCATTGACATCAGAATCGACTCAGTACGCCCACCACTTTGTAAACCAAATAAGGTGCCACGGTCATACACTAAGTTGAACTCTACGTAACGGCCGCGACGATATAGTTGGAATTCACGCTCACGCTCACCATACTCGATCTCTTTACGACGAGAAACGATCGGCAAATAAGCCTGGCAATAGCCTTCACCGACTGCTTTGATGTAAGCAAAACACTTATCAAATTCCCACTGGTTTAGATCATCAAAGAACAAACCGCCAACACCGCGAGTTTCATTACGATGTGGTAGGAAGAAGTATTTGTCACACCATGCTTTATGCTCTTGGTAAACATCGTCACCAAATGGTGCACAAAGCTGTTTTGCAGTGTCGTGCCATGATTGGCAATCTTCTTCAAATGGATAGAACGGCGTTAGGTCAAAACCACCACCAAACCACCAAATTGGGTCTTCGCCATCTTTTTCTGCAATAAAGAAGCGGACATTGGCGTGTGAAGTCGGTACATAAGGGTTTTTAGGGTGAATAACCAAAGAAACACCCATCGCTTCAAAACGACGACCCGCTAGCTCTGGACGATGCGCTGTCGCAGATGCTGGCATTTCTTTCCCTTCCACATGCGAGAAGTTCACGCCTCCCTGCTCGAAAACAAGGCCATCACGCATAACACGTGAGCGCCCACCGCCACCAAGACGTTCGCCCGGTTCACGATGCCATGCATCCTCGACAAAGACGGCCTTTCCATCTTCTTGTTCTAACTGCTGACAAATGGAGTCCTGAAGTGACATCAAGAACTGCTTTACGGCGTGCTTATCGATCGCTGACATACGTTATTACCTATTACGTGAAACCTAATGATGGCTGGCTAGCAGGGTTAACCCTGTCTTAATATTTGTGAAGTTTTGGCGTCACGAATCTCGCTGGGTTTATCACGACCGCTGGTCTCGCCACGAAGAATGGCGACCAGCTTATCACCCAACTGCTCTTCGACTTCTTCCGTGGTCATACACGGTGGTAAGCTGGAGAGATTCGCGCTGGTAGAGGTTAACGGCTTTCCGAATGCATTACACATTTTTTGCACCAAAGGATGATCAGTCACACGAACCGCAATTGAATCAAACTGCCCTGAAACCCAGTTGGATACTTTATCGCTCGCTGGCATGATCCAAGTGTATGGGCCTGGCCAAGTGGCATGAACAGTCTGTAATTGTTCTTCAGTCAACTGAGATTCATCAATATAAGGCAAAAGCTGATCATAACTTGCCGCGATTAGAATCAGCCCTTTTTCTACCGGACGCTGCTTGAGCTCTAATAGCTTTTGAATTGCTTCTGGGTTATCTGGATCACATCCGACACCAAAAACCCCTTCTGTTGGATAGGCAATCACTTCGCCTTGCTTGAGTGCGTTGAGCACTTGTTCAAAGTTATCCACCGATTACTTCCTATTTGTTTGACTGTGTTGTTTTCACTAAGTGTACAAATATTCATTCTCAGACACTAAAGCAATTTTTTTATAAAATGTATCAATAGCGCCAACAACAAGACGCAAACGTTTGCTTGAGATAAAAATCCCCGTATAATGCGCACAAATTTATAGCTCACCTAATTTTTGCAGCTTAAAGGAGTTTGAGATGAAAGTCGGTATCATCATGGGTTCTAAATCCGATTGGCCAACCATGAAACTAGCAGCGGACATGCTAGATCAATTTGGCGTGCCTTACGAAACAAAAGTAGTGTCAGCACACCGAACTCCTCAATTACTGGCTGACTACGCCAGTGGCGCAAAAGAACGCGGCATCAAAGTTATCATCGCAGGCGCAGGTGGTGCAGCCCACCTACCAGGTATGGCGGCGGCGTTTACTAGTTTGCCTGTGCTTGGGGTTCCCGTTCAGTCTCGTGCACTGAAAGGTATGGATTCACTGCTTTCTATTGTACAGATGCCAAAGGGAATTGCGGTTGGTACATTGGCGATTGGCGAAGCGGGCGCAGCAAACGCCGGTATCCTAGCAGCGCAAATCCTAGGCACTCATGATGAAAACATCATGGCGAAGGTAGAAGCATTCCGTAATGAGCAAACGGAAACAGTTCTCGCAAATCCAAACCCTGCAGAGGATTAATCAGATGCATGTACTGGTTCTTGGTGCGGGTCAGTTGGCTCGTATGATGTCTCTGGCTGGTGCGCCACTGAATATTCAAATTTCAGCTTACGATGTCAGCAGCGGTGATGTCGTTCACCCTTTAACTCAACAGGTACTTGGCCATGGCTTGGAAAATGCGATTACGCAAGTTGATGTGATTACTGCCGAGTTCGAGCATATTCCACATGACGTGCTCAAAGTTTGCGAAGCGAGCGGCAAGTTCCTACCAAGTACGCAAGCCATCAAAGCAGGTGGTGATCGCCGTATTGAAAAAGCACTGCTTGATGATGCCGGCGTGCGCAACGCGAAATACTACGTCATTGAAACTCGTGAAGACTTTGACCGCGCAATTGAACACGTTGGTATGCCAATGGTTCTGAAAAGTGCATTAGGTGGTTACGATGGTAAAGGCCAATGGCGCTTAAAAGAAGCTTCTCAAGTCGACGACATTTGGACTGAGATGGCAGAGTGCATCGCGGCAACACCAACTCAAGCGATTGTTGCTGAAGAGTTTGTTCCTTTTAACCGCGAAGTATCACTGGTTGGTGCTCGAAGCAAAGATGGCAGTGTGGAAGTGTACCCTCTGGCAGAGAATGTTCACACCAACGGTGTATTGAGTCTTTCTACTGCGATTGATGCGCCAGGGTTACAGGAACAAGCAAAGCAAATGTTCACGGCAGTCGCAGATAGCCTAGATTACGTTGGCGTATTGGCGCTTGAGTTCTTTGATGTCGATGGGGCACTTTTAGTGAATGAGATTGCTCCACGCGTGCACAACTCTGGTCACTGGACACAGCAAGGTGCAGAAACGTGTCAGTTTGAAAACCATCTGCGCGCAGTGTGCGGCTTACCATTAGGCAGTACGAAATTGGTTCGTGAAACCTCAATGATCAATATTCTTGGTGAAGACACACTACCAGAAGCATTGTTATCAATGGATGGTTGCCACATTCATTGGTATGGCAAAGACAAACGTGCAGGTCGCAAGATGGGACACATTAACGTGTGTGGCGACTACCCAGGAGAATTGCACCGTAGGTTGTGCGCTCTGGCAGACATCTTAGACCCAATAGCTTTCCCAGCCGTGCAAGCGTTCGCTAAACAGCCTCAACACTAACGTTTGGCAGCAAAAAAACAAAAAAGGGTCGCACGATGCGACCCTTTTCAATTCCTTTAATTCATTTACCCTTGCTGGGTGTGCTGACACTTACGATTAGCACATTGCAATTTCACACCACTGGCGAGTTTCTTCTCCACCAACAAAGTAAAACCACATTCTTCGCATCGCCCCTTGACCGGAGCAAGGTTCACAGCAAATTTGCATTTAGGGTAGTTATCACACGCGTAGAATGTTTTGCCAAATCGGGTTTTACGCTCAACCAAATGTCCTTTGCTACATTCAGGGCAAGCGTGTTGCTCTTGTGACTGCGCCTCTGGCTCTGGTTGATTAATCGACTCAATATGATGACAAGCCGGGTAATGGCTACAACCAACGAACATACCGTAGCGCCCTTGGCGGAGTACCAACTCATTGCCACACTCAGGACAAGGCACACCCAACTCTTTCACGATGTGACCATCATTGCTGTGTAGCGGTTTAATGTAATCACAGCTTGGATAATGGTTACAGCCGAGAAATGGGCCATGTTTTCCGTGCTTGAGAGTCAGCTCACCACCACATTTTGGACACGGCTCGTGTTCCAAAGCGTGTTCATGGGCAGAGAAAAGGGTGTTGTCGATTTTACTACTCATACTTACCGTTTCGTGAAAACACACAAAAAGACAAGCTCGCGTTTATTCTAGCTAAACTCGAACTTGCCCAGATGGTTAGTGAAGAATCCCTTGTTCCTTGGTGTACAACAGCTCTTCCATTAGCGTGTAAGCGTTTTCGTTGCCAGGCACATTAAACAGCACCATCAGAATGATCCATTTGAGGTCTTCAAGCTCAAACTCACTCGTTTCTAATCCCATCACTCGGTCAATCACCATTTCGCGAGTTTCTGTGGTTAACACATTGATTTGCTCGAGAAACAATAGAAACCCTCGGCATTCCAAATCTAAACGCTGCATCTCTTTCGCTGTGTAGATACGAGTTGATGACGAAGCCATGCAAGTCGAGATTGCAGAAGAGGTGTCACTTTGCTGCAATGCGGCAAGCTCTTCTAACCAGACAAGGGCTTTGTAGATATCTTTTTGTTGGAAGCCTGCACGGAGCAATTCTTCTTCCAACTCGTCTTGTTCGACCTGTAACTCTGCATCGCTATGGATGTAGGTTTCGAATAGATACATCAGTATATCCATCATCATAGCTAGCCCCTCCCCTTTCGAATATAGCCACCTGAAACCGCAACGACATGCCCAGAGAGTTCTAACTCTAAGAGCTGCATCATGACTTCTTGGACAGGTATATTGGTCCTGTTTGCAAGAATATCAACCGGTGTAGCTTCACTTCCTACGTTAGCTAACAGCTGAGGAAATGGCAATTCTTCTTCATCATTTAACGTAGAAAATAAATCGGTACTCTGATTAATAGACCAATCAAGCAAGGACTGTATTTCATCTAAGACATCTTTCGTCTTTTCTACGAGGCAAGCGCCATGACGTATCAACTGGTTTCCACCGCAGGCATTGGGGGCATTGATTGACGCTGGCAGCGCAAATACTTCTCGACCTTGCTCAAGCGCGTAACGAGCTGTAATTAACGAGCCGCTCTTTTTCGCCGCCTCGACGACCAGTACACCAAGCGATAATCCACTAATAATACGATTACGACGCGGGAAGTTTTCTGGACGCGGCTTGGCATTAGGCCGAAACTCAGACACCAAGGCCCCATGTTCAATAACACGTTGCGCTAAACCACGATGACGTGCCGGATAAATATTTTCTAAGCCAGATCCTAGCACCGCAATCGTCTTACCACCCGCTTGCAACGCACCATCATGCGCATGACCATCAATGCCTAAAGCGAGACCACTGGTGACAATAAAATCGTGCTGAACAAACTCTGCAGCAAACTGACGTGCATGCTGTAATCCATCAATACTCGCATTTCGACTGCCAACCATCGCGATTTGTGGCTGAGAGAGACAAGTAGGGTTTCCTTGAACAAAAAGTAGAGGTGGCGGTGCAACGATTTGTTTGAGTTGAGGTGGATAACGCGGGTCAGTCAGTGTCAGGATATGATGATTTGTAGAAGCCTCAAGCCAGCTTAAACAAGCATCGACTTCTTTATCTGTTGAAGCCCAAGCTTGAATTTGCTTAGTTGTTAACCCAAGTTGTTGTAGCTGTTCAGGAGAGAAGTTTACGATGTTACGTGGCGTGTCTCTTGCCAGTAGCTTATTCATTTTGACGCCGCCAATGCCTGGTAAACAACTCAGTTTTAACCAGGCAGCGAGATCATCGTTATTTCGTCGATTCATCGATGGTTAATTCGTCCGCCAACGGTGACACCACCGAAATATCTTGGTTAATGGGTTTAGTACTGTTAGTGATCAGTGCCAAGCTAAAGTACTCATAAGGACGAATGACCAGCAACTCACCAACTTTGCTTTGAGGCAAAGTAATTTTCTTATCAAGCACGCCAAACTCTTTCTTGAACTCATCGCCGTCTTTGTAAACTGGGTGCGCGTCTTCTTTTAAATCAAACACACTGCCTTGCTTCAGATTGTCTGACGTGCCTTTATCAATCACCACGACTTGGTTAGTTGAACTAAAGCGAATACCTTCGATATTACCTAGCAACTTTGCCGAACTGCCTTGTGGCGACGGCAGCGGGTAGAACGTAGTCGTGAAGTCAGTATTCTCAACCGATTGATTTGGCAACGCGATATCGTTACGTAGAATTTCTTGCATCTGCGATGTAAGCTTCAAACCTGAATAATCACTCGAAGCTTCAACGAGCTCGCCTTTGGCAATCAAACGCAGCGCGGTAATCTCTTCGGACACATCGTCACGCGAAAAGGTAGCTACTGGTCGGTAAATAGCCCAACCTGTCGCGGTCTGATTACCATTGATATACAGCACATCTTCTGCAGTCAGATACTTACTGCCTTTGCTGCTACCCATCACTTTTGCTGCACTGTTCAACGCATCTTGATCCAGCAACCGATCCGATTTGAGGTAAGGCATCACCAAACCTTCCGCGACCGTTGGTACCGCTTTCTTTTCCGTGATACGTGCTTTCGGGCTCAGCTTCTTAACCGGTTTTAGGCTCAATACGGGCTGACCGTTAATCCACACCAAAGACAGCTTGTCACCGGGATAAATTAAATGAGGGTTGTCGATTTCCGGGTTTACTTGCCATAAACGAGGCCACAACCACGGGCTATCCAAGTACATGGCCGAAATATCCCATAGCGTATCGCCCTTCACGACTACATATGTTTGTGGCGCATCATCTTTAACAGTCAGTGGGTTTGCATCCACATTTGCTACAGCGTTGAAAGAGAAAAGTAACGGCAACGTAACACTGGCAACGTTGCGGAAAATTCGATTCATGACCCTCGTCCTTGGTCTATTAAGCAGGAACCAGAATGGAAATTGGTGCAAGGATGCTGTCATTTAGGCTATAAAATGTCTAGAATTGAGCCAACAAGGTTTGTGCTGTTTCGGCACAGTTCAATATTTCGAGTGAATATGTCTGTATTACAAGTATTAACATTCCCGGATGATCGCCTGCGCACAGTCGCAAAGCCTGTTGAAGCGGTGACACCTGAGATTCAAAAAATCGTCGATGACATGATTGAAACCATGTACGACGAAGAAGGTATTGGCCTTGCTGCAACGCAGGTTGATATCCACAAACGTATCGTAGTGATTGATATTTCAGAAACTCGCGATGAGCCGATGGTGCTAATCAACCCTGAGATTCTGGAAAAGCGTGGCGAAGATGGCATCGAAGAAGGCTGTCTGTCGGTACCAGGTGCACGCGCACTTGTGCCTCGCGCTGCAGAAGTTACCGTTAAAGCACTGGATCGTGATGGCAAAGAGTTCACCTTTGAAGCCGACGACCTGCTAGCGATTTGTGTTCAACACGAGCTTGATCACCTACAAGGTAAGCTGTTCGTGGATTACCTATCGCCACTGAAACGCAAACGCATTCAGGACAAGCTAGCAAAAATCAAACGCTTTAACGAGAAGCAGCAAAACGCTTAATCTCGAACCATACCAATTAGAAGGAAGTCTACCTTGAGTCAGTCTTTACGAATTGTCTTTGCAGGTACTCCGGATTTCGCCGCCCGTCACTTGGCGGCGTTGTTGTCTTCGGAGCATGAAGTCATCGCGGTTTACACAAACCCAGATCGTCCAGCGGGTCGTGGCAAAAAAATGGCTGCGCCACCGGTAAAACAACTGGCGCTAGAACACAATATCCCGGTTTACCAACCTGAAAGCTTTAAGTCCGACGAAGCCAAACAAGAACTTGCCGATCTGAACGCCGACCTCATGGTTGTCGTGGCGTACGGTATGCTGCTGCCACAAGCGGTTCTTGATACCCCTAAACTGGGTTGTATCAACGTACATGGTTCTATCCTACCTCGTTGGCGTGGTGCGGCTCCAATCCAACGCTCTATTTGGGCGGGCGATGCAGAAACTGGCGTGACCATCATGCAGATGGACATCGGTCTCGACACTGGTGATATGCTGAAGATTGCAACTCTGCCAATCGAAGCGACAGATACCAGCGCTTCAATGTACGAAAAATTGGCTGAGCTTGGCCCAGAAGCCCTGATTGACTGCCTAGCAGACATTGCTGCGGGTAAAGCAGTGCCAGTGAAGCAAGACGATGAGCTCGCGAACTACGCGAAAAAGCTCAGCAAAGAAGAAGCACGCATCAACTGGAACGACGATGCGGCGCACATTGAGCGCTGCGTTCGTGCATTTAACCCATGGCCAATGAGCCACTTTGAGGCGGCAGAAAACAGCATCAAAGTATGGCAAAGCCGTGTGGCAGAGCAAACCAGTGACAAGCCAGCCGGCACCATCGTACAAGCAGATAAAACCGGTATTTATGTTGCGACAGGCAACGGCGTACTGGTGCTAGAGCAACTGCAAGTTCCTGGCAAAAAAGCCATGTCAGTTCAGGATATTCTGAATTCGCGTGCGGCTTGGTTTGAAGTTGGCACTCTGCTGGTTTAAGCCATACTAGGGGTTATTATCCCCAATTATACGAACTTTTAGAGGGCAGAGATGCCCTCCTTTACTTTAAGGTACTCATCATGAATGTTCGCGCTGCGGCTGCTAACGTCCTGTATCTTGTCGTCGACAAGGGCCACTCACTTTCAAGCGCTCTTCCAGCGGCTCAACAAACGGTACGACCTCGTGACCACGCTCTGTTACAAGAGATCTGTTACGGTGCGCTACGTTACCTACCTCGCCTAGAAATGATCGCAAACCAATTGATGGATAAGCCGCTAAAAGGCAAACAACGTGTATTCCATCACCTAATTCTGGTTGGTATTTACCAACTGAGCTTCATGCGCATTCCTGCGCACGCAGCTGTCGGTGAAACGGTTGAAGGCACTAAAGAGCTGAAAGGTCCTCGTCTGCGTGGTTTGATTAACGCTGTATTGCGTAACTACCAGCGCAACCAAGAAGAACTCGACCAAATGGCCGTCAGCAACAACGCTGGCAAGTACGGTCACCCAAGCTGGTTACTAAAACTGCTGCAAGAGGCCTACCCACAGCAATGGGAAAGCATAGTTGAAGCGAACAACCAAAAAGCACCAATGTGGCTCCGTGTAAATCACCAACACCACACTCGAAATGAATACCTTGCGCTGCTCAAAAATGAAAACATTGATAGCACGCCACACACAGAAGCAATGGACGCCATAAAATTGGCCGCGCCATGTGACGTGATGAAGCTACCTGGTTTTGAAAAAGGTTGGGTTTCGGTCCAAGATGCGGCGGCGCAGCTCTCGATCAACTACCTAAAACCACAAGACGGCGAACTGATTTTAGATTGCTGTGCAGCGCCAGGTGGCAAGACGGCGCACATTCTAGAGCGCACGTCAGGCAGTGAAGTGGTCGCGATTGACTGCGACGACACACGCTTGAAACGTGTGCATGAAAACCTGAAGCGTCTCAACCTTCAGGCAAAAGTGGTTTGCGGTGATGCGCGTAATCCACAAGAATGGTGGCAAGGCGAGCAATTTGATCGCATTTTGCTGGATGCCCCATGTTCTGCGACTGGCGTGATTCGTCGTCACCCAGACATCAAATGGCTACGTCGTGCAGACGACATCGCCGCATTAGCAGAGCTGCAAAGTGAAATTTTTGATGCCATGTGGACGCAACTGAAGCCCGGCGGCACAATGGTTTACGCGACTTGTTCAATCACACCGCAAGAAAACGTGGAGCAAGTAAAAGCGTTTTTAGCACGTACCGCGGATGCGCAACTGCTGGATTCTGATCCCGACCAGCCTGGTCGTCAAATTCTACCAGGCGAAGAAGATATGGATGGTTTCTACTACGCAGTGCTAACTAAAACACACGCGTAACAGCATGCTAAATAGGGCGATTGAAGCGATTTCAATCGCCTTTTTCAGATACGAGAAAAGAGTATGAAGATCATTATTCTTGGTGCAGGTCAGGTTGGCGGCACACTGGCAGAAAACCTAGTGGGTGAAAACAACGACATCACCATCGTCGACAATAATGCCGACCGACTGCGTGAATTGCAGGACAAATACGACCTACGTGTGGTCAATGGCCATGCGAGCCATCCAGACGTGCTACACGAAGCTGGCGCGCAAGACGCCGATATGCTCGTCGCAGTAACCAACACTGATGAAACCAACATGGCCGCCTGTCAGGTCGCGTTCACTCTATTCAATACCCCAAACCGCGTTGCGCGTATTCGCTCTCCAGAATACTTGGCAGAAAAAGAAGCCCTGTTTAAATCTGGCGCCATTCCTGTTGATCACCTTATCGCACCAGAAGAACTCGTCACGAGCTACATCGAACGTCTGATCCAATACCCAGGCGCGCTGCAAGTGGTGAGCTTTGCTGAACAGAAAGTCAGCCTAGTGGCGGTGAAAGCCTACTATGGTGGCCCGCTGGTGGGTAATGCGTTGTCTGCTTTGCGTGAGCACATGCCGCACATTGATACCCGTGTGGCGGCGATTTTCCGTCAAGGCCGTCCGATTCGCCCACAAGGTACCACCATCATTGAAGCCGACGATGAAGTGTTCTTCGTCGCCGCAAGCAACCACATTCGCTCAGTGATGAGTGAGCTTCAGCGCCTAGAAAAACCGTACCGCCGCATCATGATTGTTGGCGGGGGTAACATCGGCGCAAGCTTGGCAAAACGCCTAGAGCAAACTTACAGCGTGAAGCTGATTGAGCGTAACTACCAGCGTGCAGAAAAGCTCTCTGAGCAACTAGAAAACACCATCGTGTTCTGCGGTGATGCGGCAGACCAAGAGCTTCTCTCGGAAGAGAACATCGACCAAGTCGACGTCTTCATCGCGCTGACCAACGAAGATGAAACCAACATCATGTCTGCAATGTTGGCAAAACGCATGGGCGCTAAAAAAGTGATGGTGCTGATCCAACGTGGCGCTTATGTAGACCTGGTACAAGGCGGCGTAATTGATGTAGCAATCTCACCTCAGCAAGCCACTATTTCAGCCTTGCTAACGCACGTTCGTCGCGCTGATATCGTAAACGTGTCCTCACTTCGCCGCGGCGCTGCGGAAGCGATTGAAGCCGTCGCTCACGGTGATGAAAGTACATCTAAAGTGGTTGGACGTGCGATTGGAGATATAAAGCTTCCACCTGGGACCACCATTGGTGCTATCGTTCGTGGCGAAGAAGTTCTTATTGCCCACGACCGTACGGTCATCGAACAGGATGACCATGTGGTGATGTTCCTGGTCAACAAAAAATACGTATCAGACGTCGAAGCGCTATTCCAGCCGAGTCCATTCTTCCTCTAGGATTTTCCTATGGTCAACTTACGTCCCGTACTGTTTGTTATCGGGCTAGTTTTATCCAAACTGGCCCTGTTTATGTACGTGCCGACTTTGGTCGCTTTCTTTACCGGTACGGGGGGATTCCTCGATTTCGCCCAAGCCGTTGTGATCACGCACCTTGCCGCCTTCATCTGCCTAACGATAGGTCGAACCGCCAAGTTCAAACTCAGCGTACGCGATATGTTCCTCATCACCAGTTTGGTTTGGACCATCGCGAGTGCGTTTGCCGCCTTGCCATTTGTGTTTATCAACCACATCAGCTTCACCGACGCCTACTTCGAAACGATGTCGGGTATCACCACGACGGGCTCAACGGTGCTCAGTGGCCTAGACAACATGGCGCCGAGCATCTTGCTGTGGCGCTCTATTTTACAATGGCTTGGTGGCATTGGTTTTATCGTGATGGCGGTAGCAGTGTTACCTATGCTGAATGTCGGTGGTATGAAGCTATTCCAAACCGAATCATCAGATTGGTCGGATAAAAGTAGTCCAAGAGCGAAAACGGTCGCCAAAAACATCGTAGCGGTATATTTAATGCTAACGGGCCTATGTATTTTGGGCTACTTGATCACCGGCATGAACCTGTTCGAAGCAATCAACCATGCCTTTACTACGCTATCGACGGGTGGATACTCTACATCTGATGGGTCAATGAACCACTTCTCTAATGGCGCACATTGGGTGGCCACTACCTTTATGTTCTTAGGTGGTTTGCCGTTTTTGCTCTTTATCGCCGCGTTACGTAAACGCCGTATTGATGTGTTGGTTAACGACGCTCAAGTTAGAGGATTTGCGTACCTGTTCGTATTCTCAAGCTTAGTGATTTCAGCTTGGTTAGTGATTCGAGATGGGTACACCATTTTGGATGCCCTGCGAGTGTCGATGTTTAATATTGTCTCTGTCGTCACCACAACTGGCTTTGGCTTAGAAGACTTCACCGCATGGGGCGCATTACCCACCACTCTTTTCGCATTCTTAATGATGGCGGGGGCATGCTCAGGATCAACGTCTGGCGGGATCAAAATCTTCCGCTTCCAAATTGCGATGACGCTGCTAAACAAACAAATGATGAAGTTGATTCACCCTTCAGGGGTGTTTGTACAGCGTTATAACCAGCGACCGGTGAATGATGATATTGTTCGCTCAGTGGTGGCATTTGGCTTGATGTTTTTTATCACCATTATCTTTATCGCAGGTTGTTTAAGTGCTCTTGGCCTCGACCCTGTGACCAGTATTTCTGGCTCAATCACCGCCGTTGCCAATGTTGGCCCTGGTATGGGCAGTGTGATTGGCCCGACAGGCAACTTCGCGCCTCTGCCCGATACTGCCAAATGGCTCTTAAGCTTTGGGATGTTAATGGGCCGCTTGGAAATTCTGACTATTCTTGTACTGTTCTTTCCTGCGTTTTGGCGCCGCTAAGCAGACTCTAATTAAAAGGTATAACAATGAAAACATGGATTACTCTGGCGACCCTACTTGCCGCCTCATCCACATACGCCGCCGAGGTCATCACTTTAGCCGATGGTCGAGAAGTGAAGTTGAACGATGACTTTACCTGGGAATACGTCATGAAAAAACCGGCGCAGCAAGCGACGGAGACACAAACAACAGCAAGCGTAGTTGAAACAATCGCAGCTCCTGCGATTGCGACAATCCCAGTGATAACGAAAACCGTTGGCACGACCGTGGTGGTAAACGCCAAAAAGCCAACCATGCAGCTATCAGATTCAGGTGTGGATGTATTGATTGGTTCAGCAAGCTATCAAAGCGGTGAGCTTATTTTGCCTACATCAATCACTAACCAAAGCTCTCAATCTGTCATTCAAGTGGAAGTTGAGGTGCAAGTGTTTGATATGTCTGGTCAGCAACTGGCAAAAGAAAACGTGACTGTTTGGCAATCCATCAAGCGCATGGCGGATACCTACCTGAGACCTCAGCAAGCGGAGCAAGGTAAGAGCATAAAACTGGCTGTACCGCAATCACAGCAATACCAGTTTTCTGCCAAAGTGCTAGAGGTAAAAACTCGCTAATACGTGTTTAATATTCTTTGTTGAGCCTATCGGCTAGATAGGCTCAACAAAGTAATAAATAGCAAAGAAATGGCACACGCAGCCAGCCAAAACAAAGCCGTGCCAAATCGCATGGTTAAAGGGAATGCGCTTCGCAACGTAGAAAATCACGCCCAGTGAATACACAATTCCACCAGCGGCAAGCAGTGTAAGTCCGCCGACATCCAAGTTGATCGCCAACTGATAAATCACAATCAACGATAACCATCCCATCACCAAATACGTCATCAAAGAAAGCTTTTTAAATCGATAGACGAACGCAACTTTCATGATGATGCCGATCAACGCAATGCTCCAAATAACGATCATCAACCCAAATGCTAGAGGTGTTCTTAAGCTGACTAACAAGAAAGGGGTATAGCTGCCTGCTATCAAAAGATAAATAGCACAGTGGTCGAAGGTTTTTAGCCAACGTTTCGCTTTGGGATGAGGGATCGCATGATAGAGCGTCGAGGCCAAAAATAGCACGATAATACTCGCACCATAAATCGCCATACTGGTAAGCGTTAAAGTGTCAGCTTGATGGTCTATGGCTTTAACTAACAGCAGTATCAAGCCAACAATACCAAAAATCATCCCTATACCGTGGGTGATGGTATTGGCCAGTTCTTCACGTTGACTGTATTGAGGTTTCTGCAGCTCGGACATCAATGCGCCTATACTAGAGTTTGAAATTTGCTCTAGTATGGCACATTAGGCTTACACGTGTAAGCTTAAATTAAGACTCATGAACGGCAGTAGTTTGATCGAGATAATTGAGTACCAGTTCGCCAACTTGATCTGGCTTAGTCGTGGCAGGGATGGTCAGCTCTCGCTTGAGTTTGCCACTACCCAGTAAGCTCGCGAGCATGCCACCTTGCCCCTTGCGTGTGCGGTCAACTTCAAACCACAACTTGAGCTCTTGCTCACTGCGGTGGGCAACAAATTCTAATTCGCGCCACACGCCGTGGTAAGGTCCGTCGGTTGGCACCAGTTCAAACTCTTGCACAAATGGTAGATCGAATCCTTTCACTTCCTCGCATTCCACCTGGCGAATTCGTAAACCTTGCGCTTCAAATGCAGATAGTACCGCATCCATCAGTGGATCAGGTCGGACGGTGAGGATGTCTTTATCAGTCGGATCCAAAGCAGCAGCAACGTCTAAGCCAGTTTCTAACCATACTTTGGCATCACCAATGGTGACAGGCGTGTTCCAAGGCACATCGAGCTTAACATCGAAGGTACGCTCTTCGCCGGAATGGATGGTAAATGCGTAAGGGAGACTCCACTTAGCAAGCACATGAGTTTGAGGTACTCGGCGCATGCTGTGTCCTTCTCGCGCACCACGGTCATCAGGGGCTTCTGCGATGTAGCGGCAACAGAGTTTTAAATCAATGTTGTCGATCGCTTGTTCAGTCGCACCACCATATACATGGATCGACACATCCACACTTTGACCTGGGTATAGCACGTCTTGGTTTAAGATTGAGTCGACCTTCGCGCTCCCAATCCCAAAACTGGCAAGTGTCTTCTTCAAAAATGACATAGGCACCTCCTTCATCGAGATCTCATACTACTACTGCTGATCGTGGGATCAAACAAAAATTGCCTCGAACATCGCGACAAAATGACAAAATCTAAACAATTCAATTGCTCAACTATCGACCAATTATTACAAGGATGCTAATCTTACACTTGATATGCATGCATATCGGTATTCCTGACTCATTAACTGGATTGGCGAGAGCCAGAAGAGTGATTCTTCAATCTTGTTGGAGCCTAGCTCATAATGATTCAGGCCATTACATCGGCAATGGATATGCCTGACAGTTAGGTAAATTAATGCGCCCAACAACAGTCAGGTTCGCACACACTAATACTAGTGCAATGCGCCGCCGCAGTGGCTTTACTACTGCACCAAAGGCAAAGCAAGTTGCGCCAGCAATGACATTGGTTGAGAAGACAGCAATGATGTCGAGTGTTCCGGCCAAAGTTATCAAAGCAGCTTAATCAAAAGCGCGGCGCCAGCTGCGCTTTTTTCTTTGCACGCGACTCATAAAGCTTCAAAGACTTAGAACAAACTACAGTGAAAGAGATAGTTTTTCCTATTTGGTCTTCGCAAAGCAATTTGGTACCTTTACTGCTAATTACACCTATAAATTCTGTGGAGAAAGAAATGAAGTGTCATCGCATTGAAGAGCTGCTTGAGCTACTAGAGCCTGAATGGCATAAAGAGCAAGAGCTGAACCTATTGCAGTTCATCGTTAAGCTGGCAAAAGAAGCAGGCTATGAAGGAAAGCTAGAAGATCTGACCGACGATGTACTGATCTACCACCTTAAAATGCGTAATAGCAGCAAAGATGAAATGATCCCTGGACTCAAAAAAGACCAAGAGGACGATTTTAAAACGGCGATCCTACGCGCTCGTGGCATCATCAAATAACCAGCTCAACAGCCAGTATTCTTTAAGCGACTCTCTCTGTGAGTCGCTTTTTTATAACCAAAGTTTTTAGTCCCACAATTGGTTATAACTGTTCAGCCAATTATCAGGTTAACTGTACTGATTTTTGTTGTTAAACATTGACTGCGTTAAAGAAACGGAATTGTTATTGATTGTATAATCGCCGTTCATCAGTATTTACTAAAATAATTATGTTCGGTCATCTTTATGACGGAACGAGCAGCAATGTCATCGAGCGACATCAATAGAAATGACGCCGTACATTATAAAAGCCTAAGAAGGATGAGTGCATGAGTCAGGACAAGATCGATATCAAAGATGTGACTCCTAAAACCTATAATCCCAAAACCCACAAAGGAAACGGGGATCGGTTTAACCCAAGTAATCGCATCTATGTACGCGAAAGTAAAGGAACTTACCAGAAACTACGTCGTTACGGTGGTTGGTTCTTACTACTTCTCTTCGCTTTGATACCGTGGATTCCTTACGGTGAACGTCAAGCGATCTTGCTCGATATTGGCAACCAGCAGTTCAACTTTTTCGGTACCACCCTGTACCCACAAGATCTTACCCTACTCGCCTTGCTGTTTGTGATCGCGGCGTTTGGGTTGTTCTTTATTACCACCTTCTTAGGTCGGGTTTGGTGTGGCTATCTCTGCCCACAAACCGTCTGGACCTTCATGTATATCTGGTTTGAAGAGAAGCTCGAAGGTAGTGCCAATAAACGCCGTAAACAAGACTCCAATAAGCTGACGGCGAATTTAGCGATGCGTAAAACCGTCAAACATATAGCTTGGTTTGCCATTGCACTCGCCACTGGTTTTACTTTTGTTGGCTACTTCGTACCAATGAAGCAATTGGTTATCGACTTTTTCACCTTTAACGCCAACTTCTGGCCCGTCTTTTGGGTAATGTTCTTTGCCATTTGTACTTATGGTAATGCTGGTTGGATGCGTTCCATCATGTGTATTCACATGTGTCCTTACGCGCGCTTCCAATCTGCCATGTTTGATAAAGACACCTTCATCGTTGGCTACGATGCAAAACGTGGGGAAAAACGTGGCCCACGTCCGCGTAAAGCCGATCCAAAGCAGCTTGGTTTGGGTGATTGTATTGATTGTGATTTGTGTGTGCAGGTGTGCCCAACAGGTATCGATATTCGTGACGGCTTGCAGTATGAATGTATCAACTGTGGCGCCTGTATTGATGCGTGTGACAACACCATGGATCGCATGGGCTACGAGAAAGGCCTAATTAGTTACACCACCGAACATCGCTTATCGGGTAAGAGTACCAAAGTCATGCGTCCGAAGCTGCTAGGCTATGGTGCCGTACTACTCGTCATGGTCGGTCTTTTCTTTGCCCAAATTGCAGCGGTAGACCCAGCCGGCATGAGTGTTATTCGCGACCGTAACCAACTGTTCCGCGTTAATAGCTCGGGAGAAGTAGAAAACACCTACACCCTCAAAGTGATCAACAAAACTCAGCAAGTGCAAGAGTACTCGTTGGATGTTGAAGGGCTATCCGATGTAAGCTGGTATGGTAAGCAGACAATTCAGGTCCAGCCAGGTGAGGTATTAAACCTGCCAATGAGTCTTGGTGCCGATCCTGACAAGCTAAACTCTGCGATTACGACAATTCAGTTTATACTCACCGATAAGAGCAACGAATTCACCATTGAAGTAGAAAGCCGTTTTATTAAAAAACTATAGTGCTACTTCAGTGACTAACGGAAAAAGGCTCAGTAATGAGCCTTTTTGTTTATATGTCCCAAAGTATGTTTAACTTTGACGCCCTTACCCCAGACTTTATGTGGTACGCGTTAGAAAGCATCGGCGTTCGCGCAGAATCAGGCTTTCTTCCCCTCAATAGCTACGAAAACCGTGTTTATCAATTTACTGACGAAGAGCGTCGTCGTTATGTCGTCAAGTTTTACCGTCCTGAACGTTGGAGCAATGAACAGATCCAAGAGGAGCACGACTTTACTTTAGAGCTGATTGGCAATGAGATACCCGTCGCACCACCTGTGCGCATCAACGGTGAAACCCTGCATCACTATCAAGGCTATGCTTTTGCGCTGTTTGATAGCGTGGGTGGTCGCCAATACGAGGTTGACAATTTAGATCAGCTCGAAGGTGTAGGGCGTTTCCTTGGCCGCATCCATAAAGTCGGCAGCCGCCAAGCGTTCCAACATCGCCCTACGATCGGCTTACAAGAATACCTGTATCAACCAAGAGAGATTCTGCAAAACGCCAATATGATTCCAATGCACTTGGAGAACAGCTTCTTCAATGACTTGGATATGCTGATCAAATCAATTGAAAGCCACTGGCAAGAAGGCTTCAATATGATTCGTTTGCATGGCGATTGCCACCCAGGCAATATTTTGTGGCGAGATGGCCCTATGTTTGTTGATTTGGATGACGCTCGTAACGGCCCTGCAGTACAAGACTTATGGATGCTATTGAACGGTGAACGCCAAGACAAACTGATGCAGTTGGATATTGTTTTAGAGGCTTACCAAGAGTTTTGCGACTTTAATCCTGCAGAATTGAAACTAATCGAGCCACTTCGCGGTCTACGAATGGTGCACTATATGGCATGGCTAGCAAAACGTTGGCATGACCCTGCATTTCCTCTCGCTTTTCCATGGTTTAATGAGCCAAAATACTGGGAAGGTCAGGTCCTTGCATTTAAAGAGCAGATCGCCGCTTTAGAAGAAGCACCGCTGTCTTTAATGCCTCAGTGGTAAGTCAGGCCAAAAATTCAAAAATGGAGATATTTCGATGAAAAAACTGTTCGCACTGTTTTCTATGCTGATGTTAAGCCTGTCGGCACATGCAGCGCAATTCAAAGAAGGTGAACATTACAAAGTATTGGATCTTGAGGCATCAAAAAAACCTCTTGTGACGGAGTTTTTCTCTTTCTACTGCCCGCACTGTAATAGCTTTGAACCGGTTATCCAGCAACTGAAAAAGCAGTTACCAGAAGGTACTAAGCTATTAAAAAACCACGTTTCTTTCATGGGTGGCAACATGGGCCCATCAATGAGCAAAGCCTACGCAACGATGGTTGCATTAAAAGTGGAAGACAAAATGGTGCCAGTGATGTTTAACCGCATCCACAATCTAAAGAAAGCACCACGTAATGATGAAGAACTTCGTCAAATCTTCCTTGATGAAGGTGTAGATGCGAAAAAATTCGATTCTGCATTCAAAGGCTTCGCGGTTGATTCAATGGTTCGCCGTATGGACAAGCAATTTGAAAACAGCGGTCTAACCGGCGTTCCTGCGGTTATCGTTAACAACAAATACCTAGTTCAAGCACAAAGCATCAAAACGATGGATGAGTACTTCTCTCTGGTGAACTACTTGCTGACACTAAAATAAGCACATCGATATCAATCAAAAGGGGAGCACGTCGCTCCCCTTTTGTTTACTTGTAAATCTCTTGTAGTAACCGATCTTTTTCTTGCCACACATCACTCAGCCATTGTTGAAATTGCCGCTTATAGGGCTTATCGTTGAAGTAATCACCAAGCACTCTTTCATCAACGGGTAACACATTTACACGCACAACCACCTTGCTCATGCGGCCCATCAATAAATCCTTGAACGGTTTATGCGTATTTTCTGGGTACGCCAACGTAACGTCGATAATGCTCTCGAACTGTTCCCCCATCGCCGCTAACGTGTACGCAATCCCGCCCGATTTTGGTTGCAGCAAATATTGATAGTTTGCTTTACTCTTACGCTGCTTTTCTTCGGTAAATCGGGTTCCTTCGACATAGTTAACCACTGTGGTTGGAGTGTGTTTGAATTTAGCGCACGAGCGACGTGTCGTTTCTAAATCTTGACCTCGCTTATGAGGATTGCGGATCAGATACTCTCGCGAATAGCGACGCATAAATGGCATGTCGAGCGCCCAACACGCCATCCCGATGAAAGGCACATACAGCAGTTGTTGCTTGAGGAAAAACTTCGGCATGGGAATACGGTCTTTAAACACGCAGCAAAGCACAACAATATCTGTCCAACTGAGATGATTACTGATCAGCAGATACCACCCGTCTTTTTTAAGCGCTTCACCGCCCTGAACATCCCACTCAACACGGTTAGATACCGCCAGAATGCACGCATTAACGGTAGCCCATAACCACATCACCTTATTGGCACAAACGGTCGCTATCGCTTTTAGCTTTACGCCAGGAAGCAATATTTTAAATACAGCGATAACACAAATTGCGAGTGAACAAACCGCAGAATTGAGAATCACAAAAGAAGCGTTAAAAAAAAATAACAAATATGCCAACATGATAGTCAAACAACAGTGATAATGTGTGAAGAATAAAACAGCGTGTAATTATACTGCGCCTTTGCCACATTGGAACATGCGTGGAAATGGTCAGATTTGTTACCGCAACCAATATGTGCACCACTCATTCGACAACAAGGAGATAACGAATGAAACCAAGGCTACTTCTCTTGCCTTTGGCCTTTGTCGTCAGTTCTGCTCAGGCTCAACTCGCTGAAACCGCAGGTTTTGGCGGTGAAATTTCGCTGAATGCCGGATTCATATCATCAGAATCCAATTTCAATACAGAAAATAGTAACACCATCGATTCTCTCGATAAGCGTGCCGATAGTGACAGTTCCGTTATCGCTGCACCGCTAGGGAGTGTGACATACACCTTTGGTAGCCGACTCAACCACCAAGTTTACGCCGGTACCACACGCTCAGATGTCGCGGTAGGTACACTCGCTTTTCAGTTGGGCTATCAACACGAGCTACAATCTGGCACCGTGCTCGATGTTTCCTATCTGCCGACGGTACTCAAAGGCGAAACTTGGCGCAACCCTTATCAAGTAGGAACCGCACGTAAAGAGACGGATGTTGACGGCAATGCGTATCGCTTTCAGATCAAAGGGTTAATTGATAAAAACTTCAACCTTGATCTTGCTTATGCTGATAAAGACATCGAGCAGGAGGAAGTGACAGACCGCTCACTTGCTCGCGATGCTAACCTTTACTATGTCAAAGGCGACTATCGCATTCCACTCAACCAAACGTCTATGTTGCAACCCGCTTTCACCTACATCAATCAAGATGCCGACGGTAAAGCGGAGTCATTTGATTCGTACGGATTTGACATTAGCTGGTTTAAATTTATCAACCGCCATCGATTGGCCCTCACAGCGGGTTATGCATGGAAAGACTATCAAGCCGCTAGCCAAACTTTTGCTAAAACACGAAATGACGACACCATCAGCCTATTTGCGGCCTACGAATATCAAAACGTATTTGACTGGCAAGACTGGTCGTTCATTTCTTTAGCCGGCTATAGCCAAACTGACTCGAATATCACGTTTTATGAGGAGAAAGAGTACCTATTGTCGCTTGGTCTCAACTACACCTTCTAACGTCCTTCATCGCAACAAGGTGCTTACAAAACTTGTTGCGATGACACTTTGCTGTCTATACCGCTTGCGCCGTAAGCTGTTTCAGTAAACGGTCCATCGCTCGATACCCAAGTGCCTCGGCCAAGTGCGTTCGTTCAATTTGCTCCGCCCCATCCAGATCGGCGATTGTTCGCGCCACTTTGATAATACGATGATACGCACGAATCGAGAGTCCTAAACGGTGCAAAGCGGTTTCAAGAAACTCAGCATCACTCTTGTGCAAGGGACAAAACGCCTCAATTTCTCGACTACCTAGCAGTGCATTGACCTTACCACTGCGGTTTAGCATATTGTTACGCGCATGGCTCACACGCGCTTTTACGATAGCAGTCGGCTCACCGCGATCACCACCTTCTGCTAATGTCCCTTTGGGCAAAGCTGGGATTTCTAAAGACATATCAAAGCGATCTAACAGTGGTCCAGATAATCGACCAAGGTAGCGCAAAATAGCTTGTGGATTGGTGCGCGCTTGATTGCCTTCGTAATATCCTGTCGGGCTTGGGTTCAAGGCTCCAACTAATTGGAAGCGAGCCGGAAAGCGTGTTTTACCTTGCGCTCGAGAGATAATGATCTCGCCAGATTCGAGCGGTTCGCGTAACGAGTCTAGAACTTTACGATCAAATTCGGGCATTTCATCGAGAAACAATAACCCGTTGTGGGCTAAAGAGATCTCCCCTGGTCTGGGTACCGAGCCACCGCCGACTAATGCCGCCATTGAACTTGAATGATGCGGAGAACGAAACGGACGCGACTTCCAGTTATGCTCATTAATTTCACTCTGAGTCAACGATGCCACCGAAGCGGTTTCCATTGCTTCTTCGTCACTCATTTCCGGTAATAAGTCACACAAACGCGAAGCCAACATCGTTTTTCCAGTACCTGGCGGGCCAAGGAAAAGTAAGTTGTGGTTTCCAGCGGCAGCAATCTCCAGTGCTCGCTTACCTTGTTGTTGGCCAATAATATCTTGTAAGTCTCGACCATGTTTTTCGATCGTTTTTCGCTTAGGCGTTTGAAAAAGATTCAGTCGATGTTGACCACAAAGCTCGGCACATACTTCCAGTAATGATTGGGCCGATTTATGTTGTTCCTTCCCCACCAGCGCCGCCTGATCGCCATTCACATGTGGGACGACCAAATGACGTTGAATCTTACTGGCTTCCAGCGCAGCAGGCAGCACACCTTTTACAGGTCTCAGACCACCAGATAACGCTAACTCACCAACAAATTCGTAGTTTTTGAGCTTATCTGTCGCGATTTGCTCCGAAGCGGCCAAAATTCCCAATGCAATAGGAAGATCAAAACGCCCTCCCTCCTTGGGTAGATCTGCCGGAGCCAAGTTCACGGTGATCCGCTTAGCAGGAAATTGAAAGTTAGAATTAATGATCGCACTGCGTACGCGATCTTTGGACTCTTTTACCGTTGTCTCTGGCAAGCCTACTAAGGTAAACCCTGGCATGCCGTTGCTGATATGAACTTCTACACTAACCGATGGCGCTTGCACCCCGACGCTTGCTCGACTATGAATGATTGCCAGCCCCATACGTTCCTCAATTTTTTTGAACACTCTGTAAACAAATGTTTTATCTAGTTGGTTATGTTATATACCGCGTCCCAATTGAGAGTTAATGTGAAAAAAGAATGACTTTTTGCTTGTCATGCAGCGGAATTGTGTGATACCACTAATGACGCAAACAATTTCGTAGAACATTACACAACATTTTTTAACGAAAAAAGAACGACAGACAGATGAACCTTTTCGCTCATATCAACGCACTGCTAGCCCTGATTATCGTGGTCATTATTGGCACCGCGCGGGGTATTGTGGGCGAAAGGTAACCACAAATTACAAAAAACCCCCGCACTGAAAAGTCCGGGGGTTTTTTTACAACTACAAGTTGTCATCTGTCTAACCCTCGGACAGTTTAACGGGAAGAATGGGAGTGCACATGAAGTGCAATAAATATGGCAATCGCTACGAGCCACAACGTAGCAAAGGAGGTTTACGATGACTGGTGCACAACTTGTCGTAGCCGCTTTAAGACAGCAAGGCATCGAAACCGTTTTTGGCTACCCCGGCGGGGCCATCATGCCAATCTATGATGCTTTGTATGACGGTGGGGTGGAACACATCCTATGCCGTCACGAGCAAGGGGCCGCTATGGCAGCTATCGGGATGGCTCGTTCCACTCAAGACGTTGCTGTGTGCATGGCAACTTCTGGCCCAGGAGCCACTAACCTTGTTACCGGCCTTGCCGACGCTTTCCTTGACTCCGTACCTCTAGTTGCCATCACAGGCCAGGTTGCTAGCTCTCATATCGGTACCGATGCATTCCAAGAAATGGATGTGATCGGAATGTCCCTAGCCTGTACTAAGCACAGCTATCTCGTGACCGAAATTGAAGATCTAGCTCCGACACTTGCCGAAGCCTTTGAGGTCGCAAAAACCGGTCGTCCGGGTCCTGTCATTGTCGATATCGCCAAAGACGTTCAACTCGCTCAAGCACCTACAGACCTTCTTCCTCCATACATAGCACCAGCAATCGAAGATGTCAGCGCTGAAGATATCAAACGTGCGCAAGATGTGCTGGCAGCATCTACTCGCCCAGTGTTGTATGTTGGTGGTGGCGTGCAACTTGCGAAAGCAACCGATGCAGTACGCGAATTTCTTCGCTTAAACCCAATGCCTGCAGTTAGCACATTAAAAGGCCTCGGTACCATTGAACGCCATGATCCTCACTATCTTGGTATGTTGGGTATGCATGGCACCAAAGCCGCCAACCTAGTGGTTCAAGAAGCCGATCTATTGATCGTGGTTGGCGCGCGTTTTGATGACCGTGTGACGGGTAAGCTCGATACGTTTGCACCAAATGCGAAAGTGATTCACATCGACATTGATGCTGCGGAGATTCATAAACTGCGCCACGCCAACGCACCATTACGTGGCGACATCAACACCATTCTTCCTCAGCTAGAGCTGACTCAAGATATCTCACCGTGGGTTCATCACAGTGAAAGTCTGCGCAGCGGCTTTAAGTGGCGTTACGACCACCCAGGCGAGTTAATCTACGCACCGCTATTGCTTAAACAACTGTCTGACATGATGCCAGATAGCTCAATTGTCTCGACCGACGTCGGTCAGCATCAGATGTGGGCAGCGCAACATATCCAGCCACGCGAACCACAAAATTTTATCACTTCTGCTGGCCTTGGCACCATGGGCTTTGGCTTGCCAGCAGCGATGGGCGCTGCAGTCGCACGTCCTGATGATCAGTCTATCCTTATTACAGGTGACGGTTCATTTATGATGAACGTTCAGGAATTGGGCACGCTGAAGCGTCGACAGATTCCAGTGAAGATTGTCCTTCTTAATAACCAACGTCTTGGCATGGTTCGCCAATGGCAGTCATTGTTCTTTGACGGTCGCCACAGTGAAACCATTCTTGATGACAACCCAGATTTCGTGATGTTAGCAAAAGCGTTCGATATCCCGGGCAAAACCATCACCAAGAAAGAAGAAGTCGAACCTGCTCTCAAAGAGATGCTAGCGAGTGAAACTTCTTACATGCTTCACGTTTTGATTGATGAAGAAGAAAACGTGTGGCCATTGGTGCCACCTGGCGCATCAAACAGTGATATGTTGGAAAATACATAGGAGACAATCGCATGGACAGATATTTACTCGACATCAAAGCCGATGACAAACCGGTACTGTTGGAGCGCGTTCTACGTGTGATTCGTCACCGAGGCTTCGTGATCAAACAAGTCGCTGCTACGCAAAACCACGAAAGCAAAGTAGCCAGCGTCGAGATCATCGTCGACAGCGATCGACCAATCTCGTTTTTGATCAATCAAATAGAGAAGTTGTGGGACGTTCGTAAGGTTGAGGTGCTAAAAATCCGCAACGATGAACTGCCAAATCACAACTTACAACAACACGTAAGTGCATAAGGAAGGCAACAAATGGCAACGAAAACTGCAGATTTCATTTGGTTTAATGGTGAGATGGTTCCATGGGCAGAGGCGAACGTTCACGTTCTGACTCACGCAATGCACTATGGTACATCCGTGTTTGAAGGCGTGCGCTGTTACAACACACCAAAAGGCCCAATTGTCTTCCGTCACCGTGAGCATGCACAACGTCTAAAAGATTCTGCCAAGATTTACCGCTTTCCGATCCCTTTCTCTGTAGAAGAAATCATGGAAGCGACCCGCGAAACGCTGCGCCAAAACAAACTCGACAGCGCTTACATTCGTCCATTGGGTTTTGTCGGTAATGTTGGCTTAGGCGTATGTCCACCAGTTGGCACTGAGATGGATCTAATCATTGCAGCATTTCCTTGGGGCTCTTACTTAGGCGAAGAAGCGCTAGAAAAAGGTGTCGACGCGATGATTTCAAGCTGGAACCGCGCTGCGCCAAACACCATCCCAACTGCGGCTAAAGCAGGCGGTAACTACCTATCTTCACTACTGGTTGGTGGTGAAGCCCGTCGTCACGGTTACGACGAAGGTATTGCGCTAAGCGTAGATGGTTACCTATCGGAAGGGGCTGGTGAAAACATCTTCGTTATCAAAGATGGCGTAATCACCACACCACCAGCAACTAGCGCGATTCTACCGGGCATCACTCGTGACTCGATCATGACAATTGCACGCGATAAAGGCTACGAAGTACGTGAAGCGAACATTGCTCGTGAAGCCCTTTACCTTGCCGATGAAGTCTTCATGACAGGTACTGCGGCTGAGATTGTACCAGTGGCAACCATCGACAAAATTGAAGTAGGTACAGGTAAACGCGGCCCAATCACTAAAGAACTACAAGCAGCCTACTTTGGCCTATTTGACGGCACCACGGAAGATAAGTGGGGCTGGTTAGACTATGTGTACCCAGAACAGAAGTAAGAAGGATTAGGAAATGCCAAAATATAGATCAGCTACCACCACACATGGTCGTAACATGGCGGGTGCACGAGCACTGTGGCGTGCAACGGGTGTGAAAGAAGAAGACTTCGGTAAACCAATCATCGCCGTTGTAAACTCGTTTACTCAATTTGTTCCGGGTCACGTACACCTGAAAGACATGGGCCAGCTTGTAGCGCGTGAAATCGAAAAAGCCGGCGGCATCGCAAAAGAATTCAACACCATCGCGGTTGATGATGGTATCGCAATGGGTCACGGCGGCATGCTGTACTCACTGCCTTCACGCGAACTGATCGCAGACTCTGTGGAGTACATGGTCAACGCGCACTGTGCCGATGCCATGGTATGTATCTCTAACTGTGACAAAATCACTCCGGGAATGTTGATGGCATCTATGCGTCTCAACATCCCGGTTATCTTTGTTTCTGGTGGTCCAATGGAAGCGGGTAAAACCAAGCTTTCTGATCAGATCATCAAACTAGACCTTGTAGATGCGATGATCCAAGGCGCGGATCCAAAAGTGTCTGATGAGCAAAGCGAGCAGATCGAACGCAGCGCATGTCCAACGTGTGGATCGTGTTCAGGCATGTTCACTGCAAACTCAATGAACTGTCTAACGGAAGCACTGGGTCTTTCTCAACCAGGTAACGGTTCTATGCTGGCAACGCACGCTGACCGTGAACAACTGTTCCTTAATGCAGGTCGTCGCATCGTTGAACTGACTCGTCGTTACTACGAGCAAGATGACGAATCAGCACTGCCACGCAACATCGCTACGTTTGATGCGTTCGAAAATGCGATGGCACTGGATATTGCAATGGGTGGCTCAACCAACACTATTTTGCACCTGTTGGCTGCAGCGCAAGAAGGTGAAGTGGATTTCGATATGGAAGATATCGATCGCCTATCACGCCAAGTACCACACCTATGTAAAGTGGCACCATCTACCCAGAAATATCACATGGAAGACGTACACCGCGCTGGTGGCGTCATGGCAATTCTTGGTGAGTTAGATCGTGCAGGTCTTCTACACAATGATGCGCGCACCGTGCTTGGCCTTTCGATGAAAGAGCAGCTGGCGAAATACGACATCATCCAAACTGAAGACGAAGAAGTACTTAAGTTCTACCGCGCAGGTCCTGCGGGAATTCGTACTACTCAAGCGTTCTCACAAGATTGCCGCTGGGATCGCCTTGATGACGACCGTGCGGAAGGCTGTATTCGTACTATCGATCATGCCTTTAGCCAAGAAGGTGGCCTAGCCGTTCTATCAGGCAACATCGCATTAGATGGTTGTATCGTTAAGACTGCTGGTGTGGATGAGAGCATTCATAAATTCACTGGCCCAGCCGTAGTTTTCGAAAGCCAAGAAGACGCCGTAGAAGGCATCTTAGGCGGCAAAGTAAAAGCTGGCGACGTGGTTGTTATCCGTTACGAAGGCCCTAAAGGTGGTCCGGGCATGCAAGAAATGCTTTACCCAACCACTTATCTAAAATCGATGGGCCTTGGCAAAGAGTGTGCACTTCTGACTGACGGCCGTTTCTCTGGCGGCACATCAGGTCTTTCTATCGGCCACGCCTCTCCTGAAGCAGCAAACGGCGGTGCAATTGGCCTGGTAAAAGAAGGCGATATGATCGCAATTGATATTCCAAACCGTTCAATTTCACTCCAAGTGTCTGAACAAGAACTTGCTGAGCGCCGTGCAAAACAAGACGAACTAGGCTGGAAACCAGTTGACCGCCAACGTGAAGTTTCCTTTGCACTCAAAGCGTACGCGAGTATGGCAACCAGTGCTGACAAGGGTGCAGTACGAGACAAGTCGAAGCTAGAGGGCTAGCAATGATGGAAGCTCAACCCGAAAAACAAGTGAACCAAACTGGCGCAGATTATCTGCGCCAAATCCTTCGCGCACCTGTTTATGAAGTAGCAACAGTGACGCCACTGCAAGAAATGCCTCGTTTATCTGCACGTATCGGGAATAACGTGCAGATCAAGCGTGAAGATCGCCAACCCGTACACTCGTTCAAATTGCGCGGTGCATACAACATGGTGGCGAGTTTATCTGAAGCACAAAAAGCCGCTGGTGTCATTGCAGCATCGGCAGGTAACCACGCTCAAGGCATGGCGCTCTCTGGTACTAAGCTAGGCATCAAAACCACCATCGTGATGCCTAAAACCACACCAGACATCAAAGTCGATGCGGTACGTGGCTTCGGTGGCAATGTAGTGCTGCACGGCAGCAACTTTGATGAGGCAAAAGCGGAAGCGGAACGCCTTTCTGATCTGCATGGGTACACATTTGTCCCTCCTTTCGATCACCCACTGGTGATTGCAGGTCAAGGCACCATCGGCATGGAAATGCTGCAGCAAAATGGTCACCTTGATTACATTTTCGTCCCTGTCGGTGGTGGCGGTTTGGCTGCCGGTGTTGCGGTACTTGTGAAGCAGCTCATGCCAGAAATCAAAGTGATTGCAGTTGAGCCAGAAGATTCTTCATGCCTCAAAGCGGCATTGGATGCAGGTGAACCAGTAGTACTAGACCAAGTCAGCATGTTTGCCGATGGCGTCGCTGTAAAACGCATTGGCGAAGAGACTTTCCGTCTATGCCAAAAGTACATTGATGGCCATATTGCCGTCTCTAGCGATGAAATCTGCGCAGCAGTAAAAGACATCTTTGAAGACACCCGTGCGATTGCAGAGCCTTCTGGCGCGCTTGCTCTGGCGGGTTTGAAGAAGTTTGCTGAGCAAAACAAACTGCAAGGTAAGAATTTAGGTACTGTGCTGTCTGGTGCCAACACTAACTTCCATGGCTTACGTTATGTTTCTGAGCGTTGCGAGCTTGGTGAGAAACGTGAAGGTTTGCTTGCCGTCACCATTCCTGAGCGTCAAGGTGCCTTCTTTGAGTTCTGTAACCTCATTGGCGGCCGCGCCGTAACGGAATTTAACTACCGCTACAACGATGACGCATTGGCAAATATCTTTGTCGGTGTGCGTTTGCAAGGCGGTCAGGAAGAGCTAGAACATATCATTCACGACTTACGTGATGGTGGCTACCCAGTGGTTGATTTGTCTGATGATGAAATGGCGAAGCTGCACGTGCGCTACATGATTGGTGGTAAGCCGTCTAAGCCGCTTAAAGAGCGCCTCTACAGCTTTGAATTCCCAGAGTATCCTGGGGCGCTACTTAAGTTCTTAAGCACACTCGGCACACACTGGAATATCAGTTTGTTCAACTACCGTAACCACGGCGCTGACTACGGACGTGTTTTATGTGGTTTCGAGTTAGATGAAAGCGATTTAGCTCAGTTTTCTGCACATTTACGTGAACTTGGCTATCAATGCAAAGACGAGACAGACAACCCATCGTATAAGTTTTTCTTGTCATAAAACGCCACATTTCAAACATATCAATGAAAACACCTCGCTAACGCGAGGTGTTTTTTATGACTGTAACCAATCTTTATGTAGCTGATTAGGCGACCCAAGATAGTCCACCATCCACTGGATCAATTTATGATTATCATCTTTGCGCCATACTAAGCAGCAGTGACTGAGCGGTTTATCATCCGGCATGACCTTCTCCACCAGCACACCATCATTGATTAAGGGTGTTGCAATATGACGTGGCATGTAACCCACGCCCACCCCATTTTTTAAACATTCAATCGCACTATACCAATTGGGCAATAATAATCGGCGCTGTTGCGGATAATGGCCAGTATGGCGTTTTGGCAGCACGTTCGAAGTATCATCAAGACAGATCGCCGGAAATTGACTCACAAACTCTTCAGTAAGCACTTGTTGTCGAACGCAAGGATGAGCGGGTGACATTACAAATGCCCAATCTAATACGCCCATATCTTTGACTTCAAAATCTCCCCCAACGGGAACCGCAGATGTCGCGCCAACGACAATGTCGGCTCGACCTTGTGCTATGGCTTCCCAAGAACCATTGAAGACCTCCATATTGATCTGCAATTCAGCAAATTCAAACTCGCGATAGAAATCTTCCACCAAAGGTTTGAGTTTTTCTAACTTCACCACGTTATCTAAGGTCAGCTTTAACGTGCTTTTCCATCCTTGAGCCGCTCGCCGCGTTTGTGCTTTCACCTCTTCCATTTGACGCAGCAAAGAGCGCGCCTCAGCCATAAAAAGTTCACCCGCTGGAGTTAGCTCGACTTTCCTTGGTAAACGTCGAAACAGCACCACATCTAGATCTTGCTCGACCTGCCTTACTCCATAGCTGATGGCTGAGGGGACTTTATGCAATACCTCAGCCGCAGCGGTGAAACTGCCTAAACGGGCAACCGTATCCAGCATTTCCAAAGACGCTTTAGAGAACATGATTTAACCTTTCAAAAAATTTGATTGATAACCAACAATTTTAGCGTTTTATTTTCTCAAAATCGAAAAATAGAATAATAAGGTAAATAAATCAGGGTTGGCGCCAACTGATGTTGATTAAAGAATGATTAAATAATTTGACTGGTTGAATCATGAAAATCTCAAAACTACAGCTCATTTATCTGGCAGCATTATCGATGCTTGGCTTCGTTGCTACCGATATGTATCTGCCAGCATTCAAAGCGATGGAAATCGACTTTGCAACAGGCCCTGAGCAAATTGCGCTCTCTTTAACGGTATTCCTCGTTGGTATGGCGATTGGCCAACTAATGTGGGGATTGGCATCCGATAAATTTGGCCATCGTAATACACTCGCAGCCGGGTTGGTGTTATTTACTATCGCGTCATTCGGTTTGGCTTTCTGTGATCAAGTATGGCAACTACTCACACTGCGCTTTATCCAAGCTATCGGTGTGTGTGCACCATCCGTGATCTGGCAGGCTATGGTCATTAAGCGCTACTCAAGCAGTAGCCAACAAATTTTTGCGACAATCATGCCACTCGTCGCGCTATCACCAGCACTAGCACCTCAATTAGGGGTTGTGTTGGCAGATAACTTCGGCTGGCACAGTATCTTTATTACGCTAACACTGGTTGGTGTCTTCTTGGTCTTTGCGACCATGGCACAAAAAGACGAGAAAGCAGAAATCAAACAAACCAGTATGTCTGCCGACATCAAAGCGCTGCTGAGTTCTAAAAAATACCTTGGCAACGTGTTTATGTTTGCGACGGCTTCAGCTGCATTCTTTGCTTACCTAACTGGGATGCCAGAAATCATGGCGCAACTGGGCTACGAAGCAAAAGATATTGGTTTGAGCTTTATCCCACAAACTATCGCGTTTATGGCTGGTGGCTACTTAGGTAAAGTAGGCGTTCGAAAATTTGGTGATGAAAAGGTTCTGCGCCAACTGATTGGCCTATTTAGTGTCGCGGCATTAATGATTTTCATTGCTTCACAGTGGGAGCTGTCATCGATTTGGCCTATTCTTGCGCCATTCTGTTTGATTGCCGTCGCTAACGGCGCGCTGTACCCAATCGTGGTAAACCGTGCACTGGCCAGCGCACAACAGAGCCCTGCAACAGCAGCAGGTCTGCAAAACAGCCTGCAAATCTGTGTAAGTAGCTTCTCAAGTGCATTGGTAGCCGCAATGGCAAGCCAAGCTCAGATGGTTACTGGCATCGCAATCATCATCTGTATGGGTGGGCTGTGGATGGGATACATTCTGTCGAATCGCGAATTATCCAAGCACTTTACGACTCCTGACAACGCCCGAGTCGTGAGTGAAGACGAACTTTAATCGTTCAAATAATAAAAAGAGCCGCGCAATGCGGCTCTTTCTGTTTATAAGCTTTTCAACCCCCACTTCTTGGCAGTCTGCTTAAAAAAGCCTTGAGTCTTTTTCAACTCAACCCAGTGATTGATGTAATTAATCCATACTTGATCGTCTTGCGGCAACAACATAGCAATTGGGGTTGGTTTACGCGGTGCGGTCACTGGCACTATCGCCAACTGTTTAAACTTGTCCACCAACGTCGCTGCTTCCACATTGGACGTCACCGATACATCGGCCCTGCGAGCTAGTAGTTCTTGGAAGTCGCGCGCTGGCGCTTCAATAACAATATGCTGAGCAGACGGGAAGAACTCCTTAACCATTTTTTCTTGTACCGTACCTAACGTCGCCGCGACTTTTACTTCTGGTTTATTAAAATCCGCCCAATCAGAGAATTTGGCGAGATCTTTCTTTTGCACCACAGGTACAAAGGCAAGGTAGAAATATGGCTGGCTGTATCCAGCTACTTTCGCGCGCGACATGTTCAGAGATGCGCTGCCAGTAATATCGTACTTGTTGGCGGTAATGCCATTAACTAGCGTCTTCCAATCCGTGGGAACATACTCCACTTTTACACCGAGATCTTTAGCAAGTTCTGTTGTTACATCGATATCGAAGCCACGATAACTGTTTGTCGCGGGGTCTTTCATCGTCATCGGATTCCAATCTCCCGTCGTTCCAACTCGGAGTACGCCATTGTCTAAAATAGATTGAAGACGGCTTTCAGCGTGAGCGACTTGAGTCGCAGCAAGCAAACACATTCCTAGCACTAGTAAAATCTTTCTCATTTTTATTCCCTTAAAAATAATGACCTTATACGGTTTAATAATTAACCTTTATTAGAGCTCTACTGATAACATAGCAGCAACAAAGGAAGTTTTTTAGTTAATTCAGGGAGTAAATGTGACGTTTCGAACTCTATGGCTATTTTCACTACTATTACTCACTGGTTGTTCAGATTATCAATGGGGCTGGTATGTACTTGACCCTTCGACGGATCAAGGGCTCACCAATCTAAAGTTTTTAATCGCTGGGTTTAACGACACCATCCAAGTATCACTCCTTAGTATGTTATTTGCGATGAGCTTGGGCCTAATCGTTGCGTTACCCGCTCTGTCGGACTCAGCCTCTCTGAAGTGGATAAACCGTATTTATGTCGAGGTGATCCGTTCAGTGCCAGTTTTAGTCTTACTACTTTGGGTGTATTACGGCATGCCTACACTATTGGATGTCTCACTCAATCACTTTTGGGCGGGTGTTATTGCACTGACTATCGCTGAGAGTGCGTTTATGGCGGAAGTGTTTCGCGGTGGGATACAGGCTATCAGCCGTGGCCAACATGAAGCGGCTGAATCTTTGGGCTTAAGCTATTGGCAAAAGATGCGCCTGGTAATTCTTCCCCAAGCATTTCGACAAATCCTCCCTCCACTGGGCAATCAATTTGTCTACATTCTCAAGATGAGTTCTTTAGTCAGCGTGATTGGTTTAAGCGATCTCACTCGCCGTGCTAATGAGCTGGTGGTGAATGAGTACTTACCCTTAGAGATTTATACCTTCCTCGTTTTGGAGTACTTGTTACTCATCCTATTTGTATCTCAAGCCGTTCGTTGGCTCGAAAAACGTATTGCCATTCCTAGCTACTAGCGATGAAGCCTTAGCTAGAAACAACAAAGCCGCTCTTGTTGAGCGGCTTTGACAATATAGAGACAGAGTGTAGGTAATGCTTATTTCTGTTTTACAGGACGCTGCCAGCCAGTAATTTTGCGCTCTTTGACGCGAGTAATTACTAACTCACCTTCTTCAACATCTTTTGTTAGTGTCGTGCCTGCACCGATGGTTGCGCCATCAGCGATAGTGACAGGCGCCACCAGCTGGCTATCAGAACCAACAAAAACATCATTACCGATGATGGTTTTAAACTTGTTCGCACCATCGTAGTTACAAGTGATAGTACCTGCACCGATGTTAGTACGTTGACCGATCTCTGCATCACCTAAGTAAGTTAGGTGGTTCGCTTTTGAACCTTCTCCGATGCGCGCATTTTTCACTTCAACGAAGTTACCCACATGGGAATCGTTACGCATTTCAGCACCAGGACGAAGGCGAGTAAATGGACCAACCGTACATTCTTCACCAACCGTTGCACCTTCAATCACACTGTAAGGGCGAACGATGGTGTTGTCGTCGATTTCACAATCTTTCAGTACACAACCCGCACCGATAACCACGTTATCACCCAGTGAAACTTTACCTTCGACGATAACATTCACGTCGATTTCACAGTCCATACCGCACTGTAACTCACCACGCAAATCAAAGCGTGCTGGATCGCGTAGCATGACACCTTGCTCTAGTAGCTTCTGAGCTTGCATTGACTGGAAAGCACGCTCTAGACGAGCAAGCTGTGCGCGGTCGTTGACCCCTTCCACCTCAATGGCATTGACTGGGTGTACTGCCTCAACGGCACGACCTTCATCGTGTGCAGCTGCAATAACGTCAGTTAGGTAGTATTCGCCTTGTGCGTTGTTGTTGTTTAAGCCAGACAACCAACGCTTAAGATCCCCACCAGTCGCAACCATCACGCCAGTGTTGATCTCTTTAATTTGTTTTTGTTCTTCTGTTGCATCTTTTTGCTCAACGATCGCCACAACAGGACCATTCTTACGGATAATACGACCATAGCCTGTCGGGTTATCTAGAATCACTGTTAGTAGTGCAATACCGCCAGTTGGCTGTGCATCTAATAGGTTTTCAATCGTTTCAGCTGAAATCAGTGGAACATCACCGTAAAGCACCAGTACTTTTTCATCGTCTTCAAACTTCGGAGACGCTTGATCAACCGCATGACCTGTCCCTAACTGCTCCGCTTGAAGCACCCAATTTACAGGCTCTTCTGCAAGAGTGGTTTGCATTTGATCACCACCGTGACCAAAGACCAAGTGGATGTTTTGTGCGCCAAGACCTGTACATGTATCGATAACATGTTTTGCCATTGGCTTGCCTGCCAAAGTGTGTAGCACTTTAGGCATGTTCGAATGCATACGGGTACCTTTACCCGCTGCAAGAATCACAGCACTGAATTTCATTGATAACCTATTGACGTTTTATGTTAATTGGCCGTTATTTTAAACAGCTCTTTTAAAATAGTTAATGGAGTAAGGTAAATTTCCAACTAAAATTAATCAAAAAGGCGACCAATTGGCCGCCTTTTTTCATGCAACGTTGCTAATTGAGCTTAGCGACGCTTTTTTGTCAGCTCGATAACTCGTAGCTGAGCAATGGCTTTAGCCAGTTCACTGGCCGCTTGTGCGAAGTCCATGTCACCATGCTGATTCTGGATTTGCTCCTCAGCGCGGCGTTTGGCTTCTTCTGCCTTCGCTGCGTCTAGCTCTTCACCACGGATAGCTGTATCAGCTAGTACAGTCGCTGTACCAGGCTGAATCTCTACCATACCACCAGAAACATAAATAATTTCTTCGTGGCCGTGCTGTTTCACAATACGCACCATACCAGGCTTGATAGCGGTCAGCAGCGGTGTGTGACCATGGAAAATACCAAGTTCACCTTCGCTACCGGTCACCTGAAACGTTTCAACACGACCAGAGAAGATTTTCTTCTCAGCGCTTACTACGTCTAGGTGAAAGGTTATTGCTGCCATATCGCCTCCTAGTTAGCCTTATAGCTTCTTCGCATTCTCAATAGCATCGTCGATGCTACCGCAGTACATAAATGCCTGCTCAGGAATGTCGTCGTATTCACCAGCTAGTAGACCTTTAAAGCCACGTAGAGTCTCTTTTAGAGGTACGTAAATACCAGGGTCACCTGTAAATACTTCTGCTACGTGGTAAGGCTGAGTTAGGAAACGCTCAATCTTACGTGCACGAGATACAACTTGCTTATCTTCTTCAGATAGCTCGTCCATACCTAGGATAGCAATGATATCTTTCAGCTCTTTGTAGCGCTGAAGAGTCTGCTGAACACCACGAGCAACTTCGTAGTGATCTTGACCAACGACTAGTGGATCAAGCATACGAGATGTTGAATCTAGCGGGTCGATCGCAGGGTATAGACCCATTGCAGCGATGTTACGGTTAAGTACAACCGTTGCATCCAAGTGCGCGAACGTTGTTGCTGGAGACGGGTCAGTCAAGTCATCCGCTGGTACGTATACCGCCTGTACAGACGTGATAGAACCTGATTTCGTTGACGTGATACGCTCCTGAAGTACACCCATCTCTTCTGCAAGAGTTGGCTGGTAACCTACCGCAGAAGGCATACGACCTAGTAGTGCTGATACCTCTGTACCTGCAAGTGTGTAACGGTAGATGTTATCAATGAACAGTAGTACGTCACGACCTTCGTCACGGAAACGCTCTGCCATTGTTAGACCAGTCAGTGCAACACGTAGACGGTTACCTGGTGGCTCGTTCATCTGACCGTAAACCATCGCTACTTTTGATTCTTCAGGCTTCTCAACGTTTACAACGCCCGCTTCCTGCATCTCGTAGTAGAAATCGTTACCTTCACGAGTACGCTCACCAACACCAGCAAATACTGATAGACCTGAGTGCTGTAGTGCGATGTTGTTGATAAGTTCCATCATGTTAACGGTCTTACCTACACCTGCACCACCGAATAGACCGATTTTACCACCCTTAGCGAATGGACAAATTAAGTCGATTACTTTAACGCCCGTTTCTAGAAGTGCAATTTCGTTTGATTGCTCTTCGTAGCTTGGTGCACTACGGTGGATAGAGTAAACCTCTTCCGCACCCACTTCACCACGCTCGTCAATCGCGTCACCTAGGACGTTCATGATACGACCTAGAGTTTTAGTACCTACTGGTACTGAAATTGGAGCGCCAGTGTTAACCACTTCTACTCCACGACGTAAACCATCAGAGCTACCCATTACGATACAACGAACTACGCCACCGCCTAGCTGTTGTTGAACTTCAAGAACTAGACGCTCTTTTGAGTCCGTTACGTTTAGAGCGTCATATACACTAGGTACATCGCTCTGTGGGAACTCTACGTCGACTACCGCACCGATGATCTGTACGATCTTACCTGTAGCCATCGTTAATCCTCTAAACTATTTCGTTTTACCTAAGCTTAAACCGCAGCTGCACCACCAACGATTTCTGATAGTTCTTGTGTAATCGCAGCCTGACGGGCTTTGTTGTACACAAGTTCCAAATCGTCAATCAAACTGGTTGCGTTATCCGTTGCAGCCTTCATCGCAATCATTCGAGCCGCTTGCTCACAAGCAAGGTTCTCAACCACACCTTGGTATACCTGAGACTCTACGTAACGCACTAATAGCGTATCTAGTAGAGGTTTTGGTTCAGGCTCATAGATGTAGTCCCATGAATGCTCACGCTGCATCTCTTCGCTGTCCGATTTAGGCAAAGGTAGCAATTGATCGATCGTTGGTTGCTGAACCATAGTATTTACAAACTTGTTGAATACTACATATAGACGGTCCAGTTCACCTTCATCGTATTTCTTCAGCATTACGCCAACAGAGCCGATTAGGTCTTGTAGGCTTGGATTATCTCCAAGACCAGAAACCTGTGCCGCAACTTTTGCGCCACCATGTTTAAAGAAAGCTGTTGCTTTTGAGCCAACAACGGCTAGCTCAATCTCAGCACCTTTCTCTCTCCATGCTTGCATGTCTGTAACGGCTTTTTTGAACACGTTAATGTTCAAACCACCACACAGACCACGGTCTGTCGAAACGATGATGTAACCAACACGTTTAGCTTCACGCTCTTCTAGGTACGGATGACGGTACTCTAGGTTTGCGTTAGCCACATGACCGATCACTTTACGCATTGTTTCAGCGTATGGACGAGAAGCTTCCATTGCATCTTGAGAACGACGCATTTTTGAAGCTGCTACCATTTCCATCGCTTTCGTAATTTTCTGAGTGCTTTTAACACTACCGATTTTATTACGTATCTCTTTTGCGCCGGCCATCGTTACTCTCCGTTAGTTGGTGGCAGAAACTGCCACCGACCTAATTACCAAGTTTGGGTTGCTTTGAAGTCGTCAGTCAGTTTCTTCAACTGAGCTTCGATTTCATCGTTGTAAGCGCCAGACTTGTCGATCTCAGCTGCTAGTTCAGCGTATTGACCGCGAGCGTACGATAGTAGAGCCGCCTCGAAATCTAGAACTTTGTTAAGTTCTACATCATCAAGGTAACCGCGCTCTGCCGCGAAGATAGTTAGAGCTTGGTCAAATACAGACATTGGAGCGTACTGCTTCTGCTTCATTAGTTCTGTAACTTTTTGACCATGGTCTAGCTGTTTCTTCGTTGCGTCATCAAGGTCAGAAGAGAACTGAGCAAATGCCGCTAGTTCACGGTATGCAGCTAGTGCTGTACGGATACCACCTGATAGTTTCTTGATGATTTTCGTCTGAGCTGAACCACCTACACGAGATACTGAGATACCAGGGTCAACAGCAGGACGAACACCAGCGTTGAATAGCTCAGTTTGTAGGAAGATCTGACCATCGGTAATCGAGATTACGTTAGTCGGTACGAATGCTGAAACGTCACCTGCTTGAGTTTCGATGATAGGAAGAGCAGTCAAAGAACCAGTCTTACCTTTCACTTCACCGTTAGTGAAACGCTCTACGTACTCTTCGTTTACACGAGCTGCACGCTCTAGTAGACGCGAGTGTAAGTAGAATACGTCACCTGGGAATGCCTCACGGCCTGGTGGACGTTTAAGTAGTAGAGAGATCTGACGGTAAGCTACCGCTTGCTTAGATAGATCATCGTAAACAATCAGTGCGTCTTCACCGCGATCGCGGAAGTATTCACCCATCGCACAACCTGCGTAAGGCGCTAGGTATTGAAGCGCTGCAGATTCAGAAGCTGATGCAACTACAACGATAGTATTTTGTAGTGCGCCGTGCTCTTCTAGTTTGCGAACAACGTTAGCGATAGTCGATGCTTTCTGACCGATTGCTACGTAGATAGAGAAAATACCAGAGTCTTTCTGGTTGATGATCGCGTCGATCGCCAGTGCTGTTTTACCAATCTGACGGTCACCGATGATAAGCTCACGCTGACCACGACCGATTGGGATCATTGAGTCAACTGACTTATAACCAGTTTGCACAGGTTGGTCTACCGATTTACGGTCGATTACACCTGGTGCGATCACTTCTACAGGCGAAGTCATTTTCGCTTCGATTGGACCTTTACCATCGATAGGCTCACCCAGCGTGTTTACTACGCGGCCTAGTAGTTCTGGACCAACTGGCACTTCAAGAATGCGGCCAGTACCTGTAACTTTCATGCCTTCCTTAAGGTCAGCATATGGGCCCATTACAACCGCACCAACCGAGTCACGCTCAAGGTTAAGTGCCAGTGCATAACGGCCACCCGGTAATTCAATCATTTCACCTTGCATCACGTCCGCTAGGCCGTGGATGCGGATGATACCATCGCTTACCGATACGATAGTACCCTCGTTGCGAGCTTCACTAACAACTTCGAAAGATTCGATACGTTGTTTGATCAGATCGCTAATTTCCGTGGAATTAAGTTGCATGCTCCAATCCCCATTAAGACTGCAATGCATCGCTCAGGCGGTTCAAACGACCACGCGCTGAGTCATCGATGACTAGGTCTCCGGCTCGAATAATAACCCCACCAAGTAGGGTCTCATCTACACTGCAATTCAGCTTCACTTTGCGTTCAAGACGCTTTTCAAGTTTGCTGCCAATGTTTGCAAGTTGTTCATCAGAAAGCTCTGTTGCTGAAATTACTTCAACATCAATTTCTTTCTCATGTTCTTTTTTCAGAGTAAAAAACTCCGTGCAAACATCAGGAAGGGCCGCTAAACGACCATTCTCAGCCATTACCTTCAAAAGGTTTTGACCGTGCGCATCAACTTGTTCGCCGCAAACTGCAACAAAAATTTCTGCCATTTTGTCAGCAGAAACCGAACCCGTTAGTAGTTCGTTCATTTGTTCGTTTTTGGCCACTTCAGCAGCAAAAGATAACATTTGGCCCCATTGGTCCAACTGGTCTTTCTCTAAAGCAAAGTCGAAGGCTGCTTTAGCATAGGGGCGTGCGATAGTAGTCAAATCAGACATATGCGCCCCCAGACTTAAAGTTTTGCAGTAATGTTGTCGAGAATATCTTTTTGCGCATCTTTATCGATAGAACGCTCAAGGATTTTCTCAGCACCAGCTACAGCCAGAGTAGCAACTTGTTTGCGCAGCTCATCGCGTGCACGATTGCGTTCAGCTTCAAGTTCTGCTTCTGCTTGCGCTAGGATTTTCTGGCGTTCTGCCTGAGCTTCCTCGCGAGCTTCATCAAGAATTTGAGACTTACGTTTGTTCGCTTGTTCGATGATCTCAGTTGCTGTGCGCTTCGCTTCTTTCAATTGATCAGAAGCGTTGGCTTGTGCTAGATCCAAGTCTTTCGCAGCACGTTCTGCTGCTTGAAGACCATCAGCAATTTTCTTCTGACGCTCTTCGATCGCTTGCATCAATGGTGGCCATACATACTTCATGCAGAACCACACAAATAGTGCGAACGAGATTGCTTGACCTAGCAGAGTTGCGTTTATGTTCACAACAGCTACCCCTCTATTTGGACTTAGTGTTAATCAGTGACAAGCGATAATCGCCCGTCCCGAGTTAAAGGTGATTAACCTAGTTGACCAACGAATGGGTTTGCGAAAGTGAATAGTAGCGCGATTACGATACCGATCATTGGAACCGCATCAAGTAGACCCGCGATGATGAACATCTTAACTTGTAGCATAGGAGCCATTTCTGGTTGACGTGCAGCACCTTCTAGGAATTTACCACCTAGCAGTGCGAAACCAATCGCTGTACCAAGAGAAGCAAGACCGACGATAATACCTACGGCGATTGCAGAAAAGCTCAGTAAAGTTTCCATTACTATCTCCAATTTATAGTTGTTGGCTTAGTGCCCAAATAAAAAGCTTTAAAAAATTAATGATCAGGATCTTCGTGTGCCATTGACAGGTAAACAATTGTCAACATCATGAATACGAAGGCTTGAATCGTAATAACCAAGATATGGAAGATTGCCCACGGTAGTGAACCCATCCATTGTAAGTACCATGGTAGCATTGCCGCACAAAGAATGAATACAACCTCACCCGCGAACATGTTACCGAATAGACGCATACCAAGTGATAGAGGTTTCGCTAATAGCGATACCACTTCAATTAGTAGGTTAAACGGAATCATCAGTGGGTGATTGAATGGATGTAGTGCAAGTTCTTTTGCGAATCCACCTAGACCTTTTACTTTGATGCTGTAGTAAATCATCAATGCAAAAACGCCTAGAGCCATAGCCATGGTGATATTCACATCAGCAGACGGTACAACCTTAAGGTAAGGAATACCTAGCCAATGCTCTGCTGGGTATGGTAAGAAGTCGATAGGAACTAAGTCCATCACGTTCATCAAAAATACCCAACAAAAGATAGTCAGTGCTAAAGGCGCGATCAGTGGGTTGCGTCCATGGAACGTGTCTTTGACGTTATCGGCGACAAATTCAACGATCATTTCTACAGCACACTGAAGCTTACCCGGTACACCCGCTGTTGTTCTCTTTGCTACTTTGTAAAAAATTCCGAGGAAAATTAAACCAGTAAACCAAGAAAAAAACAGGCTATCGATATGTACGTTCCAGAAACTTGTCTCCGACCCTACTAAACCCAACTTGTATAGCGATAGGTTAGAAAGGTGGTGGGCAATGTAACCGGACGATGTTAGCGCTTCACCTGGCGCAGCCATAACTCATCCTATTTTTTGTTGTTAATGAATAGCACTGGTGCACAGATATTAATACCTAGTACCAGCAAATAGGTTAGTTTGAGGGGAACAAGTTCCACCTGCATATACATGTAGGCAACATAGAACAGTGCAACCGTGATGAGAATTTTCAGTACTTCACCCGTATAGAAGGAAGCAGCGATGCGCTTGGCAGCGCGAGCTCCACTAAACATGAAAGCACACAGCGCGAATACTGCATTGGCAACAACAAAAATGCCTCCGCCAATCAGCGCTGAAAATCCCCAGTCAGGATTTATGGCTACCGCCATTCCTGCTGCCACAAAAATAACCGCGCCAGACTGGATCATTAACAATTGCCTTGCGAGCTCTCGTCCTGGTCTAGCTAACGCAGCTACCATGTATTCGTACCTCTAGTAATATCCACTTCGCACTTAACTCTCTGTGCTGGGAAATTGGCGAAAATTATACGTTCAGTTCAACGTAAAGCAATTCGATTGCATCAAAAACTTACAGTTTTGTTTACAAAACGACAACTTTCGCACAAAATTCGATTAATTAGATTAATTGACCTAAATCAATTATCTCATCTAGGCCTCAAGCTTGGCAATTAGTTGGTCCAATTTGTGAGGCTCATCAAGACTTATCGTCAATTTCGCTTTTCCGTTTGCAGAACGGGTAAGAGAAACTTTTGCATCAAGCAGCTGACTCAATTTATGCGACATTTGCTCGGCTTCGGTATCCTCTTGTTGCCCTTTTTGCTCATTTTGTGGGGCTAAGCACTTTTTTACTAACTGTTCGGTTTGGCGAACAGTCATTTGCTTCTTAGCCACTTGTTGAGCTACTTCGACTTGCTGTTCGCCTTCTAACGCTAACAGAGCTCGAGCATGACCCATTTCCAATTTTTTATCTGCAACCAGACCTTTTACATCAACTTCCAACTGATTCAGACGTAATAGGTTACTCACCGTCGTTCTTGATTTACCAATCACATCGGCCACTTGCTGATGTGTCAGCGTGAATTCATCTTGTAGACGTTCAAGCGCTTGGGCTTCCTCAATCACATTCAAGTCTTCACGTTGAATGTTTTCAATCAACGCCATGGCGATGGCGGCACGATCTTCAACTTTTTTCACCAAACACGGCACGCGTTTTAAACCCGCCTGCCTTGCAGCACGCCAGCGGCGCTCACCTGCGATGATCTCAAACTGACCATTTTCGACCTGGCGAACCACGATTGGTTGAATAATGCCTTGTGATTGAATCGAAGCCGCTAGTTCTTCTAGCGCTTCAGGCGCCATATCTTTACGCGGTTGGTATACGCCCGGCTGCAATTGACCAATCGCTAAATCGGTTAACTCACCGTCTGCCGATAATTCTTGGCTATGCGATGCAATATGCTGTTTTTCACGAGCAAACGAACTGGTCGACAATAACGCATCCAGTCCTTTTCCGAGACCACGCTTAGACATGGGATTGAATTCCTTAGGTTAGAGTTAAACTGGGATTTCTTCGCGGCGGAGCATTTCGCCCGCTAGAGCAAGATACGCTTTGGCACCTGCGGAGTACTTATCGTAGTACATTGCAGGCTTACCGTGACTTGGCGCTTCAGCCAAACGAACATTACGTGGAATGACAGTACGGTAAACTTTATTCCCAAAGTGTTTTTTAAGTTGATCGGATACTTCATTCGATAAGCGGTTGCGTGGGTCGTACATGGTACGTAGTAAGCCCTCAATTTTGAGGTTCTCATTGACCACGGCCGCTAACTTGCTGATTGTATCCATAAGAGCAGTTAAACCTTCTAACGCAAAGTATTCACATTGCATCGGCACCAGCACAGAGTCAGCTGCCGCCATCGCATTGATTGTAAGAAGGTTTAGAGAAGGAGGACAATCAATAAAGATGAAATCATAGTTATCGCGAACTGACGACAATGCATTTTTTAGACGCACTTCACGAGCGAAAACTTCCATCAATTTGATTTCTGCCGCGGTCACGTCTCCGTTCGCCGCGATCAAATCATACTTCCCTGTTGTTTGGGTACAAACGACTTGATCGAACGGTGTATCTTCAACCAAAAGATCGTATGCGGTGGCGTCGACCATATACTTATCCACGCCACTGGCCATCGTAGCATTGCCTTGCGGGTCGAGATCGATCACCAAAACCTTGCGCTTTGTTGCCGCCATCGAAGCCGCTAAGTTAATGCACGTTGTTGTTTTGCCGACCCCACCTTTCTGGTTGGCGATTGCTACAATTTTACCCACGATTACCTCGCTAATTTTCCTTGCGCGATAAGATTACTAGATGACGATCACCTTCCAACTCAGGAACAGCCAAAGATATGATCTCTGTCACACTGCACCATTCAGGAAGCTGATCCATTTCATCTTTAGGGTGCTGTCCTTTCAGCGCTAGAAACACCCCGTGCTCTTGTTTCGGCAAATGGTGGCACCATTCCACCATGTCTATCATTGAAGCAAAAGCTCGACTCAAAACGCCATCAAATTTTTCTTCAGGTTGGAATTCTTCGACACGACTTTGAATTGGTGTCACGTTTTTCAGCCCTAATGTGTGCACAACTTGCTTGATAAAACGGATGCGTTTGCCAAGACTGTCGAGCAAAAAGAAGGTTTTCTCAGGGTTCATGATTGCCAAAGGGATGCCCGGTAACCCCGGACCAGTACCAACATCAATGAAGCGCTCACCGGGCAGGTGTGCGCTTACAACGATACTATCAAGAATATGTTTCACTAACATATCAAGCGGATCACGTACCGATGTTAAATTGTACGCTTTGTTCCATTTGTCGAGCAGTTCGACATAACCAACTAACTGCTCTCGTTGCTGTTCTGACACTTCCAAATCGGTTTTCGCGATCAGTGAATCCAGCTTTGTTCGCAATGCGCTCATTATTCTTCCTCACCTTTCTTCAGCAAACCATGCTTTTTCAAGTGAACAAGTAGAATAGAAATTGCAGCAGGCGTAATACCAGAAATGCGTGATGCAATACCGATGCTCTCTGGTTTGGCCTCGCTCAGTTTAGCAACGACTTCGTTTGATAAACCTTTTACATCGCGGTAATCCAAATCAGCAGGTAACTTGGTATTTTCGTGACGCAGTGATTTTTCGATCTCTTCCTGCTGACGCTTGATGTAACCATCGTATTTCACTTGAATTTCAACTTGCTCAGCCGCTTGCTGATCTTCAAGAGCAGGAGCAAACGCTTCAAGTTGCGTCAGTTGCGAATAAGTGATCTCTGGACGACGCAGAAGATCCTCACCACTCGCTTCACGGGCCATTGGGGTTTTCAGCAGCTTGTTCAACTCATCAACACCCTCTGACTTCGGATTCATCCACGTTGCTTTCAAACGCTGACGCTCCGTTTCCATATTGTTGATTTTCTCGTTAAAGCGAGCCCAACGAACATCATCAATCAAGCCTAGCTCGCGCGCTTTTTCCGTTAAACGTAAATCGGCGTTATCTTCACGAAGTAGCAGGCGGTATTCCGCACGAGAAGTGAACATGCGGTACGGCTCTTTGGTACCCATGGTCGATAAGTCATCAATCAACACGCCCATGTAAGCTTGGTCACGACGTGGGCTCCAGCCTTCTTTGTCTTGGCTAAACAAGCTTGCGTTTAGGCCCGCCATCAAGCCTTGCGCTGCGGCTTCTTCGTAGCCAGTCGTACCATTAATCTGGCCAGCAAAGAACAAACCATGGATGAACTTCGTCTCGTACGTTTGCTTCAAATCACGTGGATCGAAGAAATCGTATTCAATCGCATAACCTGGGCGAACGATGTGTGCATTTTCAAACCCTTTCATTGAGCGCACGATTTGTACTTGCACATCAAATGGCAAGCTGGTCGAGATACCATTAGGGTATAACTCGTGCGTGGTTAGGCCTTCTGGCTCAATGAAGATTTGGTGGCTGTTTTTGTCAGCGAAACGCATCACTTTGTCTTCAATAGACGGACAGTAACGAGGACCAATACCTTCAATCACACCTGCGTACATTGGACTGCGATCCAAGTTACTGCGGATCACATCGTGAGTTTGTTCATTGGTGTGGGTGATGAAACATGGAATCTGACGCGGATGCTGTTCACGTTTGCCCATGAACGAGAATACAGGCGTTGGGTTATCACCGTGCTGAGCTTCTAGCACTGAAAAATCAACAGTACGAGCATCAATGCGCGGTGGAGTACCTGTTTTTAAACGATCCACACGGAACGGCAGTTCACGCAGTCGATCCGCTAATGCGATCGATGGTGGATCCCCGGCACGACCACCAGACGAGCTTTCCATACCTATGTGGATCTTACCACCAAGGAAGGTACCCACGGTTAGCACAACGGCTTTCGCATGGAAGCGAAGTCCCATTTGAGTTACCACACCAACTGCGCGATCTTGTTCAACAATCAGATCATCAACTGATTGCTGGAACAACGTTAAGTTAGGCGCATTTTCTAATGCATTACGAACGTACGCTTTGTACAGAGCGCGATCGGCTTGAGCTCGAGTTGCTCGTACTGCAGGACCTTTGGAGGCATTTAGTGTACGAAACTGAATACCTGCATGGTCGATGGCTTCAGCCATCAAACCGCCCATAGCATCTACTTCTTTTACTAAGTGACCTTTACCAATACCACCGATCGCCGGATTACAAGACATCTGGCCTAATGTATCGATGTTATGGGTAAGGAGAAGCGTTTTTTGTCCTGTGCGTGCAGATGCGAGCGCGGCTTCCGTTCCTGCGTGTCCGCCACCGACAACAATGACGTCAAAGTTTTCGTGATAAAGCATGAACTGACCTCAGGTATTCAAAGGGATTTAATGGACAGATAAAGGAGCCGTATTTTACCTGCTTTATGCCAGAGAGAAAAACGTTTTCTCGTTTTATCCGTTTTAAGCTTCAAGATAAATATATATAAGATCTATATATATGATCTTTTATTAGATCTATTATTAGGATCGACCGTTTCTGTGGATAACCTAAAAATGATCAACAAGATCATGGATCTTCTTTGGATCATATCTTGTGATCATGATTGGATCAGATCGAGGATTACCTGGGATCAAAAGTGGTGGTTATACACAGGGGGTGAAATTGATCAAAGTTGTTATTGGGATAACTAAAGGAAAATCACTGGATCTTATTGTAGTTATCCACAGTCTGTTTGGTTGGTTTTTGAGCGGTTAAACAAAATAATTTGGTGGGAGTTATTCACATGGGAGAAAACAGAGCCGAATTTCGACTCTGTTGAAGGGAAAGTCGTGAGTTTAAAAACGTTCGATATTCTCTTTTAACCACATTTCTGCGGCGTCTTCTGGCACATCATGGCTCAGTACATCGATTTTAAAGCAATCTGCGAGAGGGGTTGCACCAATATCCTCTAATAAATCATAAGCGTGTTGACCAGCGGCACAGAACGTATCGTAGCTAGAGTCACCAATCGCAATCACCGCAAATTTTACATCAGTCATTTTTGGCGGTGTATTTTGTAATGCTGCGATAAAAGGTTGGATATTATCAGGATACTCACCAGCTCCATGTGTAGAGGTGATCACCAACCACGTACCTTGATTTTCGATATCACTGAGGGAAGGCTGGTTGTGGATCGTTGTTTCAAATCCATTCTCGTTGAGTAGATCACTCAGGTGATCCCCTACGTATTCTGCGCCACCTAACGTGCTGCCTGTAATAATGTGGATCATACTTCTTCCTTATTGAATGCGACGGCTAAAGCTCATGGATGGCTTGCCGTACAAAAAGAAACGCGGTGTGAGTTAAGCTCAGCACCGCGCGTTCGATTATTTACTTCCCGATACAGAATGAAGAGAAGATTCGTCCCAGTAAGTCGTCAGAACTGAACTCACCGGTAATCTCATTGAGATGTTGTTGGGTGATACGTAGCTCTTCAGCCAATATTTCACCTGCCATATAGCCTTCAAGCTGCTCCTGGCCTATTTGAAGGTGCTGTGCGGCACGTTCTAATGCATCGAGATGACGACGACGAGCCATAAACCCACCTTCACTGTTGCCAGAGAAGCCCATACACTCCTTGAGATGATCGCGCAGAGCTTCAACCCCTGCACCAGTCTTCGCTGACAAACGGATAAGAGTAGGGTTATTGACGTGGCAGATCCCCATATCTTCACCCGTTTGATCCGCTTTATTACGGATCACAGTTATGCCAATGTTGTCTGGTAGGCGATCCACAAAATCTGGCCAGATATCTTTCGGATCGGTGGCATCGGTTGTCGTGCCATCCACCATGAACAACACGCGGTCTGCTTGGGCTATTTCATCCCACGCGCGTTCGATACCGATTTTCTCTACTTCATCGGAAGCATCACGCAAACCTGCTGTATCAATGATGTGTAGTGGCATGCCATCAATATGGATATGCTCACGCAGTACATCACGCGTGGTTCCTGCGATGTCGGTTACGATTGCAGATTCTTTACCCGATAGCGCGTTCAGTAGGCTTGATTTGCCCGCATTTGGGCGACCCGCAATCACGACTTTCATCCCTTCACGCATAATAGCGCCTTGGTTAGCTTCTTTGCGCACCGCATCTAGGTTGTCGATGATGGCTTGTAGGTCACCAGCCACTTTACCGTCGGCCAAAAAGTCGATCTCTTCTTCAGGGAAGTCGATGGCTGCTTCAACATAGATACGCAAATGAATCAGCGACTCAACTAAGGTATTAATACGGCCTGAAAATGCGCCCTGTAAGGATTGCAGCGCCGATTTTGCTGCTTCTTCAGAGCTGGCATCAATGAGGTCTGCAATCGCTTCGGCTTGAGCTAGGTCGAGCTTATCGTTCAGAAATGCGCGTTCAGAGAACTCACCAGGGCGAGCAGCTCGAATACCATCTATACCTAGAATGCGTTTTATCAGCATATCCATCACGACAGGGCCGCCATGGCCTTGCAGCTCAAGTACGTCTTCACCGGTAAATGAGTGTGGGTTAGGGAAGTACAGTGCGATGCCCTGATCAAGCACAGTGCCATCTTCTGACTTAAACGGCAGGTACTCTGCGTAGCGGGGCTTTAGTGTTTTGCCAGTGACTTCTAACGCCACTTGGTTGGCTTTAGGGCCAGAAACTCGAATAATACCGACACCGCCACGACCAGGCGCGGTCGCTTGAGCGACAATCGTATCTGTAGTCATAATTTTGCCTTTTGAGCTGGGCTATAGGGAAGATACCTAGGGAGCCATCACAATTAATTAGCTGAATTGTAATCAGCCAAAAACAAAAAGGCGACCTTTTGGCCGCCTTTCTCAATCATTTCCTAAAAGGTTACTTGCTGTGTAAGCCTTTTTTCTCTAATCCTTTGTAGATCAGAGTTTGCTGGATAAGCGTTACGATGTTCGACACCAACCAGTACAGAACGAGACCTGATGGGAAGAACAAGAAGAAGAAGGTAAACATAACCGGCATAAAGGTCATGATCTTCTGCTGCATTGGATCCGTTACTGTTGTCGGGCTCATCTTCTGGATTAGGAACATTGACGCACCCATCAGTAGAGGCAGGATGTAGTAAGGGTCCTGCGCTGAAAGGTCATGAATCCAACCGAAGAATGGAGAGTGACGTAGCTCAACCGATTCCATTAGTGCCCAGTAAAGCGCGATGAAAATAGGCATCTGTAGTATAAGAGGTAGACAACCACCTAGTGGGTTCACTTTCTCTTTCTTGTACAGTTCCATCATTTCTTGGCTCATGCGCTGACGGTCATCACCGATACGCTCACGCATTGCTTGCAGCTTAGGCTGAAGCATACGCATTTTCGCCATAGACGTGTATTGCGCTTTTGTTAGTGGGTACATTGCACCACGAACGATGAAGGTCAGACAGATGATTGCCACACCCCAGTTACCAACAAAGCTCTGGATGAATGAAAGCAACATATGAAGAGGCTTCGCAATGAACCATAACCAGCCGTAGTCCACTACTAGGTCTAGGTTAGGTGCCACTTCTGCCATTTCATCTTGCAGTTTTGGACCAACCCAAAGTGTTGCTTCAAACTTAGCCTGATCGCCTGTTGCGATAGTTTTGTTCGGCATACGAACGCCGATGTCGCCTAGGTTGCCAATTACACGAGTGTATAGGTTAGTACCTGGTTCGTTACGTGGGATCCAAGCTGCGGCAAAGTAGTGCTGAATCATTGCTGCCCAACCTTGGCCATCGGCTAGGTTAAGAGACAGGTTGCGATCCTGCATATCATCAAAGCTGTACTTCTTGTAACGCGTATCTTCTGTTGAGTATGCGCCACCACGGTAAGTAGGCATTGTGATGCTACCACCATCGTCCATTAGGTTTTGACGTAGATGAGCGTACATACCAAATGTTGCGTTGTTGCCTGAGTTGTTCACTACATCGTATTCAACATTAAGCGCGTAGCTGCCGCGTTTAAAGATGTAAGTTTTGGTGTATTCGATGCCGTTTGCAGTGAATGTCATCGGAACGCGAAGTTCATCTTGACCGTCAGCCATTGTGAAGCTGTCTGCACTTACGTTGTAGTGAGGGCGATTTGTGCTGCTCAAGTCGATACCTTGAGGGCCCACTAGACCGCTTTGAGCGATAAATTGGTGACCTTGAGCGTCTTTAAGCAGAACAAAGGAATCTGATGAATCTAACTCAGCAGAGTATTCGTTAAGGTTGGCATGTACCACATCGCCACCAACGGTGTCGATCGACAGAGTTAAAACATCAGTCGTTACTGTGATAGTTTTTGCAGAAGCTTGCTGTTGAGCAGGAACTGGGTCAAGTTCATCAGCAAAAGATGGTGCAGGTAGAGTGCTGCTTGATTGAGCCTGTTCAACTGCTTGAGGTTCTGGATTCTTTGCAACTTGCCATTGTTGAAACAGCAAAAAAGAAACCAGGGCCAAACCGATGAGCAGGATATTACGTTGAGAATCCATCGTTAGTTATCTCTGTCTTGTTTTTGGACTGGTGGAACGGGGTCATACCCCCCTTCATTCAAAGGGTGGCATTTTAATAGACGTTTGCCTGATAACCAACATCCTTTTACAAAACCGTGAGCTCTCAAAGCTTCTAGCGCGTAAGTGGAACAGGTTGGTGTGAACCGGCAACGAGGACCAATCAAAGGGCTGATAAACCAGCGATACAGATAAACGAGCCCAATGGCTATCCACGTGAAGGGCGAGACAGGCGTTGCCATAGCTTATCAAACAACTTAAAAATTTCCTCATTGCTTAAATCTTGCGCGCTTTTCTTCGCAATCACAACAAAATCTTTGTTTGGAAGCTGATGTTGATTGTTACGAAAGCTTTCACGAGCCAAACGCTTAAATCGGTTACGACCGACAGCCGTTTTGATTTGCTTTTTGGGAACCGCTAAACCTAATCGTGGGTGAGAAAGTTTGTTATTGCGAGCAATGATGGTGAAATGAGGCGAGCCAGCTCGATGAGCTTGCTGGAAGACGTTTTGATAATGCTCGGGAGTTAACAAACGTAACTCCCGATTAAACGCGTACGTGTTCAAAATAAACTAGCGATTATTTTGATAGGCGCGCACGGCCTTTTGCACGACGTGCGTTGATAACTTTACGACCGTTCTTAGTTGCCATGCGAGCACGGAAGCCGTGAGTACGCTTGCGCTTTAGAACTGTAGGTTGAAAAGTGCGTTTCATGATAATTACCTTTACTGATCAGTAGTTTTAGGTTCTTGTTAAACCCAGCGTGGGTATTTGCTTTCTTATATAAAGAAGCTCTTTATATAGAGAAGGACAACCGACGCCTCTCAACAAAGAGGCGGAATTGTAATCACACTCACATAATGTGTCAATGACTCAATGAGTACGAAATTCCGGCCGGGCGATTATACGTAGTGTGAGTAAAATCTCAAGGATCAATCGATCCTGATGCTTGATCGTTACTCTATTCCTACTTGGTTAAGGAATTTTTTCAAACGAGGATCTTGTGGATTATCGAAGATATCCTGTGGAGAACCTTGCTCAACGATATTGCCTTCCGCCATGAAGATCACTCTATCAGCGACTTCTTTCGCGAATTGCATCTCGTGCGTCACCACCAGCATGGTTTGATGCTGATTAGCTAACTTCTTCATTAATGAGAGAACTTCACCGACCCATTCAGGATCCAGCGCAGAAGTTGGTTCGTCAAACAACAGCAGTTCTGGTTGCAGCGCCATCGCTCGGCCGATACCCACACGTTGTTGTTGGCCGCCAGACAATGCCGCTGGATAACTCTCACCTTTATCCCCAAGGCCGATGTCATCCAGAATTTGTTGCGCTCGTTTGAGAGCATCGGCTTTTTTCCAACCTCGAACGGTCACTAGACCTTCGGCAATGTTCTGGCGCGCATTCATGTGGGCAAACAGGGCATAGTTTTGGAACACAAAGCCAGTTCGACGACGCAGCGCTAATACTTCGGCTTTAGTGTGTTTTTGAGTATCAACGGAGATGTCATCTATCGTGATACGACCTTCATCTGCTTGTTCTAGAAAGTTCACCGTACGCAGCAAGGTTGATTTACCCGTACCACTTGAGCCGATAATCACGATGATCTCACCTTGCTTAATATCGAGGTCGATGCCTTTCAGCACTTCAGTCTCACCAAAACGTTTGTGAATATTTTCTAACTTAATCATCGTACGTACGCCTTATTCAGTTTTGCTTCTGCCCAGATTTGTACGCGAGTCAGAATTACCACCACGCCCCAGTAAATAAGAGCAACCGCAAGGAAAGCTTCAAAGAAACGGAAACTTGATGAGGCTTCCATCTGTGCTTTCGCCATGATTTCGGCCACACCAAGCGTGAAAGCGAGAGACGTTGACTTGATCATATCGATGAAATAGTTCATCAATGAAGGCAGTGCGACACGCGTTGCTTGAGGTAAAATCACTCGGCGCATTGCTTGGGATGTCGTCATACCGACCGATAAGCTCGCTTCCATTTGGCTGCGATCAATGCCAATAATGGCGGCACGAATACTTTCCGCCATATAAGCGGCAAAGTGCAGCGTTAAACCGATAACCGCTGCTGAAAAGGCGTCGATACCGACCATCAATGGAAAAATTTGCGGTAAGCCGTAATAAAGCAGGAAAAGCTGAACCAACAGTGGGGTGCCACGGAAGAAGCTGATGTACAGTTGGCTTAATTGATCCAGAACTGGCAGTTTAAATACGCGAATATTGGCTAAAATGACGGATAAAATCAGCGAAAACACCAATCCCCATGTCGCCATTTCCATGGTTGTGCCAAGATATTTCAGCAATATCGGCAGCAGTTCCAACATGTAATTAAAGTCAAATCCCATACGGCTTACCTAAAGGCTAGAGAAAAGAAAAGGTGGAAAACAAGTTCCACCTTTACGTAAGTTTATTTTAGTCCGAGAGTGATACCACTTTGCGGCCTAAAGTACAAAGAGTTCTTATTTCGTGATGTCAGCGCCAAACCACTTCACGGAAATTTTCTCTACTGTACCATCTGCGCGCATCTCAGCCAGTGCTTTGTTTACTTCTTCTTGCAGCTTACGACCTTTCTCGTTGTCAACGAAAGGCCATGCGTTTTGAATGGTCTCAAACGGTTCGCCTGCCAATTCCAGAGGAAGGCCAGTTTTCTTAATCAGCTCTAAGGCAGAAAGACGATCCATTACAAACGCGTCTGCACGACCGAGCGCCACGTCATGTTCGATACCTGTGTCGTACGTTTTAATGTTGATCTTGCCGTCTTTGTCGTATTGACGCAGTAGTTGCTCAAAGTTAGAGCCTAGGTTGACCGCAACGGTTTTGCCCGCAAGATCGTCAACACCTTTGATGCTGTCGTTGCCTTTACGCACGGTAATTTGTGCGCCATCTACAACGTAAGGGTCAGCAAATAGGTATTTAGCTTTACGCTCATCAGTCATGGTGATTTGGTTGGAGATCGTATCGATACGACCAGTTTCTAAAAGACCAAATAAACCAGAGAAGTTGGCTGTTACGTATTCGATTTTGTAATCGTTACGTTTACCGATTTCATCCCACATGTCGACTTCAAAGCCTTGTAGCTTGTCTTGCTTTACAAAAGTAAACGGGAAGTAGCGACCTGACATACCAACTTTGACTTCAGTAGCGGCTTGTACGGTTGCTGCCGACAGTGCAATGGCTGCAACGGCAACCTTAATCCAGTTTTTCATAATACATCTCCATAATTTTATGGTTGGAAATACTACTGTTAGTTAGCTCAATTAAATAAATAACCAAGAGCAATAACCTAGACCTGTGAGTTATTAGATAATAGAAGAAGAATGTTAAATGTGACGAAAATGCGAACTGAACCTAGCGAAATGATCGACAAAATCAGCATTGGGAATAAAATAATACACAGACTTATCACCAATCGCTCGATCTTGTGAATTTTGCCCAATTGTGGATCGTTGTGTGGGCAAATTTGGGGCAAGGTGTGTTGATCTCATCAAGTTTGCAGAAATAATTGTGAATAACTTGGATCTTATTCACTGGATCGTCGATCAATCGCTGGCGATCTTGGTTATCAACAGGTAAAATTGCCAGTCTTTTCCGATAATTCAATTACTCAGTGGGGGCACCGTGTCATCTTCGCTTTGGCTGCAATGTTTGCAGCAGCTTCAAGAAGAGCTACCAGCTACAGAATTCAGCATGTGGGTTCGTCCGCTACAAGCGGAGCTCAATGACAATACTCTCACTCTATTCGCGCCAAACCGCTTTGTGTTGGACTGGGTGCGTGATAAGTATCTGAACAATATTACTCGCTTACTGCAGGAATACTGCGGTGGCGATATTCCTAACTTACGCTTTGAAGTGGGGAGCCGACCTGTCTCTGCTCCAAAACCAGCGCCGACACGTACGCCTGCAGATGTGGCTGCCGAGTCATCTGCACCTGCACAATTACAAGCGCGTAAGCCAGTACACAAAACCTGGGATGACGACGCTCAAGCGATTGCGGCTATCAATCACCGCTCAAACATGAACCCAAAACACAAGTTCGACAACTTTGTTGAAGGTAAGTCGAACCAACTGGGTTTGGCTGCGGCGCGTCAGGTATCGGATAACCCAGGTGCAGCTTACAACCCACTATTCCTATACGGCGGCACGGGCTTGGGTAAAACGCACTTGTTGCATGCGGTGGGCAACGCGATTGTGGATAACAACCCGAACGCAAAAGTGGTCTACATGCACTCAGAACGTTTTGTGCAAGACATGGTAAAAGCGCTGCAAAACAATGCGATTGAAGAATTCAAACGCTACTACCGCAGCGTTGATGCGCTCCTTATCGATGACATCCAATTCTTTGCTAATAAAGAACGTTCACAAGAAGAATTCTTCCATACCTTCAACGCACTATTGGAAGGTAATCAGCAGATCATTCTAACGTCTGACCGTTATCCTAAAGAAATTAATGGCGTTGAAGATCGTCTTAAATCTCGCTTTGGTTGGGGGCTTACTGTTGCGATCGAGCCGCCTGAGCTTGAAACGCGTGTGGCGATCTTGATGAAAAAAGCCGAAGATCACCAAATCCACCTTGCTGATGAAGTGGCATTCTTCATTGCCAAGCGTCTGCGTTCGAACGTTCGTGAGCTCGAAGGTGCACTGAACCGTGTTATCGCGAACGCGAACTTTACTGGTCGTCCAATTACGATTGATTTTGTGCGTGAAGCGCTGCGCGATCTGCTTGCTCTACAAGAGAAGCTGGTGACGATCGATAACATTCAAAAGACCGTGGCGGAATATTACAAGATTAAAGTAGCGGACTTGCTGTCTAAGCGTCGCTCTCGTTCTGTTGCGCGTCCTCGTCAGCTGGCCATGGCGTTAGCAAAAGAACTAACCAACCATAGCTTGCCTGAAATTGGCGATGCGTTTGGGGGCCGCGATCATACGACCGTACTTCATGCTTGTCGCAAGATTGAGCAGCTGCGTGAAGAGAGCCACGACATTAAAGAAGATTACTCTAACTTGATTCGCACCCTGTCTTCGTAATCGGTTAGAATAACGGTATTCTAAGCAAATCATTTATTGAGCTGACAGCGTAAAGAGCCAAGCATGAAATTTACCATTGAACGTAGTCATTTAATCAAACCGCTACAGCAGGTTTCGGGCGCTTTAGGTGGCCGACCAACTCTGCCAATCCTGGGTAACCTACTTCTTAAAGTAGAAGAGAACGTATTGTCGATGACGGCAACCGATCTTGAAGTAGAGTTAGTAAGCAAAGTGACGCTAGAAGGTGATTTTGAAGCGGGCAGCATTACCGTTCCTTCGCGTAAGTTTCTCGATATCTGCCGTGGTTTACCGGACGATGCGATCATCACATTTGTATTAGAAGGTGATCGCGTACAAGTTCGCTCTGGTCGCAGCCGTTTCTCGTTGGCAACGCTTCCTGCGAACGATTTCCCTAATATTGAAGACTGGCAAAGCGAAGTGGAAGTATCACTGAGCCAAGCCGATCTACGTACGCTGATCGACAAAACTCAGTTCTCGATGGCGAATCAAGACGTTCGTTACTACCTCAACGGCATGTTGTTTGAAATTGACGGCACCACGCTACGCAGCGTGGCGACGGACGGCCACCGTATGGCGGTATCGCAAACTCAGCTAGGTGCGGACTTTGCGCAGAAGCAAATCATCGTGCCACGCAAAGGTGTGCAAGAATTAGTAAAGTTGATGGATGCGCCAGAGCAGCCCGTAGTACTTCAGATCGGTAGCTCCAATGTTCGTGCTGAGGTGAATAACTTTACTTTTACCTCTAAGTTGGTTGATGGTCGTTTCCCTGACTACCGCCGTGTATTGCCTCAGAGCACCAATAAGACACTAATAGCAAGTTGTGACGAGTTGCGCCAAGCCTTCTCTCGTGCTGCGATTCTTTCCAACGAAAAATTCCGTGGCGTGCGAGTGAATCTGGCTGATACTGAAATGCGCATAACCGCGAATAACCCAGAACAAGAAGAAGCGGAAGAGATGCTTGATGTAACCTTTGAAGGTGACGCCATCGAAATCGGCTTTAACGTAAGCTATGTGCTTGATGTTCTGAACACGTTGCGTTGTGAAAATGTACGTGTGTCGATGTCGGATGCTAACGCTAGCGCGTTGATTGAAAATGCCGACGATGACAGTGCCATGTACGTGGTGATGCCAATTCGTCTATAAGCCAACTGAATGCCTCTTTCTCGTCTCATCATTCAGCAGTTTCGAAACATTAAAGCCTGTGATATTGAGTTATCAGCAGGCTTTAACTTTCTTATCGGGCCGAACGGCAGCGGTAAAACCAGTGTCTTAGAAGCGGTTTATCTGCTCGGGCATGGCCGCTCATTCAAGAGCTCTCTCACCGGACGAGTGATACAAAATGAGTGTGACGAACTGTTTGTTCATGGTCGTTTTTTGAACTCGGATCAATTTGAGCTACCTATCGGCATTAATAAGCAGCGTGATGGCTCAACAGAGGTTAAAATAGGCGGTCAATCTGGACAAAAATTAGCGCAGTTGGCACAAGTTCTGCCTCTGCAGTTGATACACCCAGAAGGGTTTGATTTACTGACAGATGGCCCTAAACATCGTCGTGCGTTTATTGATTGGGGCGTGTTTCATACCGAGCCCGCTTTTTATCAAGCATGGGGAAGGTTCAAGCGCCTGAACAAGCAGCGCAACGCGTTGTTGAAAACCGCCAATAGTTATCGTGAGCTCAGTTATTGGGATCAGGAAATGGCAGGGTTGGCTGAAAACATCAGCCAATGGCGAGCAAGTTACATCGAGCAGATGAAAACCGTCGCAGAAACTATCTGTCAGACATTTTTGCCAGAATTTGAGATCCAATTGAAGTATTATCGTGGCTGGGATAAAGACACTCCATACCACGAGATACTAGAAAAGAATTTTGAGCGTGATCAGGCATTGGGATACACCTTTAGTGGCCCAAACAAAGCTGATTTGCGCATTAAAGTGAACGGAACGCCCGTTGAAGATGTTCTGTCACGCGGTCAATTAAAACTCATGGTGTGTGCATTGCGTGTAGCGCAAGGGCAACACCTGACAGAGATGGCCGGTAAACAATGCATTTACCTAATTGATGACTTCGCGTCGGAATTAGATAGCCAACGTCGCAAGCGTCTTGCTGACTGCTTAAAAGAGACGGGCGCACAAGTATTTGTAAGCTCTATCACTGAAAGCCAAATCGCCGATATGTTGGACGATAACGGTAAATTGTTTCATGTGGAACATGGCAGGATAGAGTCAAACTAGAAGAGAGAAACTCATGTCTGAAAATTACGATTCATCGAGTATTAAGGTACTGAAGGGTCTGGATGCGGTACGTAAGCGTCCAGGAATGTACATCGGCGATACGGACGACGGCACCGGCCTTCACCACATGGTTTTCGAGGTGGTGGATAACTCAATTGATGAAGCGTTGGCAGGTCACTGTAAAGACATCGTTGTGACAATTCATGAGGATAACTCGGTTTCCGTTAGCGATGATGGTCGTGGCATTCCAACAGAAATCCACTCAGAGGAAAATGTCTCTGCAGCAGAAGTAATCATGACGGTTCTTCACGCGGGTGGTAAGTTCGACGATAACTCATACAAAGTATCGGGTGGTCTTCACGGGGTAGGTGTTTCAGTAGTAAACGCACTATCAGAGAAAGTTGAGCTAACGATTCATCGTGGTGGCCATATCCATACGCAAACCTACCGCCATGGTGAGCCTCAAGCGCCACTAGCCGTTGTGGGTGATACGGATAAAACCGGTACACAAATTCGTTTCTGGCCAAGTGCCGAAACGTTCTCTAACACTGAGTTCCACTATGACATTCTGGCGAAACGCCTGCGTGAACTGTCATTCCTGAACTCTGGTGTGTCGATCAAATTGGTTGATGAACGTGAAGCGGACAAACATGATCACTTCATGTATGAAGGTGGTATTCAAGCGTTCGTTGATCACCTAAACACCAACAAAACGCCAATCATCGAAAAAATCTTCCACTTTAACTCTGAGCGTGAAGACGGCATTTCAGTTGAAGTGGCGATGCAATGGAACGATGGTTTCCAAGAGAACATCTTCTGCTTTACCAACAATATCCCACAGCGTGATGGTGGTACTCACCTTGCTGGTTTCCGTGCTGCGCTAACACGTACATTGAACAGCTTTATGGATAAAGAAGGTTTCTCGAAGAAAGCGAAAACAGCGACTTCAGGCGACGATGCGCGTGAAGGTCTAACTGCGGTTGTTTCGGTGAAAGTGCCTGATCCTAAGTTCTCAAGCCAAACAAAAGACAAACTAGTTTCTTCTGAAGTGAAATCAGCTGTTGAGTCTGCAATGGGTGAAAAACTGTCTGAGTTCCTGATTGAGAACCCGACAGAAGCGAAGATGGTTTGTTCGAAAATCATCGATGCAGCACGTGCACGTGAAGCTGCGCGTAAAGCTCGTGAAATGACGCGCCGTAAAGGTGCACTAGACCTAGCTGGCCTTCCAGGTAAACTTGCAGACTGTCAGGAAAAAGACCCGGCACTCTCTGAACTATACATAGTGGAGGGTGATTCGGCAGGCGGCTCCGCAAAACAAGGCCGTAACCGTAAGAACCAAGCGATCCTACCGCTAAAAGGTAAGATTCTTAACGTAGAAAAAGCACGTTTCGACAAGATGCTATCTTCTCAAGAAGTAGCAACACTGATCACCGCACTAGGTTGTGGTATCGGTCGTGACGAGTACAACCCGGACAAGCTTCGTTACCACAACATCATCATCATGACCGATGCCGATGTCGATGGTTCGCACATCCGTACGCTACTGTTGACCTTCTTCTACCGTCAAATGCCAGAGCTTATCGAGCGTGGTTACGTGTACATCGCTCAGCCACCACTATACAAAGTGAAAAAAGGCAAACAAGAGCAGTACATCAAAGATGAAGAAGCGATGAACCAATACCAAGTATCATTAGCTCTGGATAATGCATCGCTACACGTAAACGCAGAAGCACCTGCACTGGCTGGTGAAGCACTAGAGAAGCTTGTTCAACAGTACAATGCGGGTATTAAACTGGCGGAACGTATGAGCCGTCGCTACCCAAGTGCTTTGGTAAACGAGTTGATTTACACTCCTCGCCTAACGCCAGAGCAATGCCATGACGCATCAGTTGTGGAAGCTTGGACGAAGCAGCTTATTGAACAGCTGAATGCGAAAGAAGTGGGTGCAAGCCAGTACAGCTACGAAGTTGAGCAGCACGAAGAGCTAGGCTTAAACTTGCCTAAGATTGTGGTTCGTACTCACGGCGTGACGCACGAACATGCAATTAGCATCGACTTCCTAAACTCGAAAGAGTACGGCAAGTTGGCTGATCTATCAGAAGCACTTGATGGACTTCTGGAAGAAGGCGCGTACATCAAACGTGGTGAGCGTACTATGCCAGTGGCAAACTTTGCAGAAGCGCTTGACTGGTTAGTGAAAGAGTCAATGCGTGGCTTAAGCCGTCAGCGCTACAAAGGTCTAGGTGAGATGAACCCAGACCAACTTTGGGAAACCACCATGGACCCAGAAACTCGTCGTATGATGCAGGTAACGATTGAAGATGCGGTAGGTGCAGATCAACTGTTCACTACGCTAATGGGTGACCAAGTAGAACCTCGTCGTAACTTCATCGAAGAGAACGCACTGAAAGTAGCGAACCTAGACGTATAACGACACTGTTCGTGATAGTAAAAAGCAGCGAGAAATCGCTGCTTTTTTTGTTGTACCACCAGCTAAAATCGCCACTTTCTGCTAAAGCGGATGTTTTTCTGGTACTAACTGCCAACAACCCGATCAAGCCTGCCATTTTATTTCTGTTTTCTTTTTTTCTCGCCATTTTGTTCGCTTGAGCGTTTTTGCTTTCTTTTTTCTGCTCGCTATAGTGCTGAAGAGCTGATGAATAAGGAGACTAAGAAAATGGTGATGACTTTCCTGAACTAAGCCGGAAGTGATGCACTTCCGGTTCAATGCACTGAATTTATTTGTAAGACAAGGCATTAAGAAGGAAATAATCATGTTTGAACGCTGGTTCTCAGCGTACTGCTTGGCGCTGCGAACTTGGTGGTTAACCAGTCGCTTTTTAACCTATCAATCACCACTAAGGTTGTTATCGCTATTTGAAATCTGCGAGCAACAAGCCCATTGCCGTAACCGAGCTCGTATTGCGGTTGGGGACACGGTTCGCTTAGTGGATGTTGAACGCGCCTATCAATATCGCATGACATTGGTCAGCTCGCGTAAGGGGCAACCCATGACAGGTATGCTCGCGGTCGATTCTTATTTGGGGTCTCGACTGTTAGGTCGAGCTAAAAATGATGCGCTCGAAGTGGAAATTTTTAATCAGCGACGCTGCTTTGTGATTACTGAAATTGTTCATCAATCGCAGCCACCAGCTCAGAAAATGCTGTGTGGTTGTCTGTTGTGCCAATAAATAGAGGTGAAGTCATGAGTAAGAAAGAAAAGAAACAACCGCAGTTGAGTCTAAAAGAAAAGCGCAAACTAAAGCAGGAAAAGGCGGCAGAAAAGGACGTTGTAAAAGCGCGTAAATCCTCCCGCAAGTAAAGTGTAGATTGAGCCCCCCAGAACGGCGGGCTTTTTATCACAGATCGCGAAGTGATGAGGAACTAAGCTGTTCAAGGGGATAGTGGATGCTTTAAAAATTTTTTATTTTTTCCCTTGAAAGTCATTTTTGACGACCTTATATCTAGTTACGAAGAGGGTGACTGGCTTGCTAGAGACTAGAAGACCAGCCCTCTGAAATCGCTAAAACGAGATCGCTCAGAAGAGGATATGGCGTTTTAGCACACAACTTAAACCTTTAGATTCAATATCATGTCTCCGAGCCAAACCAAGGCCAGTGGAATGATAAGAATCTCTTAGTTCGGCGTTGGTTTTTGCATAAACACGCCAGTAGGATGAAACTCATCTGAACTAAGACTATTGCTTAATTAAGAGGATAGATTTATGCGTAATGTAGATTTCTCACCACTATACCGTAATGCAATTGGCTTTGATCGTCTGCTAAACCTGATGGAAGCGAATACAGCGAAAAATACTTCTGGCGGTTACCCTCCATACAACATTGAGCAAAAAGACGAGCACAACTACCGTATTACTATGGCCGTTGCTGGCTTTGCTGAAGAACAGCTCGATCTGACTCAAAACGAAAACATGTTGATTGTAAAGGGCGAACGTAAAGCCGAAGAAGGCAAAAACTATGTTTACCAAGGTATTGCAGAACGTGATTTTGAACGTAAATTCCAGCTAGCGGATTACGTAAAAGTTGTCGGTGCATCAATGGAAAACGGTCTACTTCATATCGATTTAGTTCGTGAAATCCCTGAAGCCATGCAACCACGTAAGATTGCTATCGGTGGTAACAACCTGATTGAGAACAACTAATCAGTTAACCACCCAGTTATAGAATGAGAAAGAGCGCCATATGGGCGCTCTTTTTAGTTTGGGGTTTTCAAATCCGCTATTTTAAAGCCGTAATTTCAAAGAGAAGAACGGCTGAGTTCAATCCATCTATTTACCTTCGCGGTAAGCCTTTTCCACTTCTTCAGCGATAATCGCAATGCCTTTTTGCATCATCTCATCATCTTGAACGTAGTTCATACGCAGGCATTGGTGCGCGTGATCCCACTCGTCTTGCTGACCAATAAAGAAATATTCACCAGGGACAATCAATACGCCACGCGCTTTCAAGCGTTGGTACAGTTCCATTGTTGTGATTGGCAGTTCATCAAACCATAACCACAAGAAGATAGCGCCTTCCGGCTTGTGGATGCGGAATCGCTCATCGGTAATTGCTTGTTGGAGCAGTTCAACCGCACGTTGTGATTTTTGCTTGTAGAACGGCTTAATCACCTCTGAACTCAGTTTAAGCAGATCGCCTTTGCCAATTATATGGTTTGCCAGCGCTGGACCAACACTGCCCGGCGCTAGGCTGATGATGCCGTTCATATTGGTTAACGCTTGAGTGATTTCTTCACTCGCAATCACAATGCCACAACGCACACCTGGCAAGCCAAGTTTAGATAGGCTCATGCATAGGATGGTGTTTTCATTCCAGAACGGTTCGACATCTTCAAAGATGATGTTCGGGAAAGGTAGACCGTAGGCGTTATCGATGATCAGCGGGATGTTGTTCTCACGTGCTAGCTTGTCCAGCTTACGTACTTCTTCATCTGTCAGTACATTACCCGTTGGGTTAGTTGGGCGAGACGCGCAGATTGCCGCAACAGAGTCGTCGACGGCGAGTTGCTCAAAATCGACGTGGTATTTAAACAGGCCGTTATCTAACAGCTCGATTTCTGGGTGGTAAGAGATAAAGATATCTTCATCAATGCCAGCATCACCATAACCGATGTATTCAGGCGCGATAGGCAGTAGCACTTTCTTGTGCGAACCGTCTGGCTGTTTACCTGCCAACAAGTTGAACAAGTAGAAAAAGCCACTTTGGCTACCGTTAGTTAGGCTGATGTTTTTTTCGGAAATATCCCAGCCGTAAGTTTCACGGAATAACTGAGCTAGCGCTTTGACGAACGCGTCTTTACCCTGCGGGCCATCGTAGTTGGCGAGGGCGGCGACGAGCTCCCCACTGGCGAGCATTTCCTCACTGGCTTGGTGAAAGTAATCGAGCATGGCAGGAATGGCGGCAGGATTACCTCCACCGAGCATGATGGCACCTGGTGTGCGCAGGCCATCATTCAAATCGTCCATTAACTGCGTAATACCTGAATACTGATTAAATTTTTCACCAAACTTTGAGAACTGCATGCTGACTTATACCTAATTCATTGTGATTGCTTTGTGTATGTTTATGCCGATGTTTTATCGGCTTATCGAGTAATCCTTGACCTTACCTCAATGTGTAATTAACGCAAAGTGTGAATTAAGCCGAAAAAGAAAAAAGTGCGTCATCAGACCAGAGGAACGAGACAAAAGGGCAAAAAGAACAATAAAAAAGGGAAGCTTATGCTTCCCTTGCTGGTGGAAAGAGTGTGATTTACTCACCGGTGTAAACAATCAGCACCTTGTCGTCTTGGTATTGGCGTTCGAACGCGTAGTAACCTTCTTGATTGCGAGTGATGTGCTTACCTTGAGCAACCGCTGGGTGGCGTTTACGGAATTCACCCAACTTTTGCCAATGTTGCAGCAGATCTTCACGCTCGCCATGAATCTTATCCCATGGCATATCTGAGCGTGTGCCTTGGTGGGCGTCTGAACCAGTAATGCCAAAATCACGAGCTATCTCATCACCGTAATAGATCTGTACTGCACCGGGAGCCAGCATCAGTGCATTCGCTGCACGTGCTTGGTCATCAAAGCTGCGGCTGCGCGCTGACCAAAACAGCTGTGTATCGTGTGAAGACAGGTAGCTCAACACGTTGAACTCAGGATCGGTATTGATGCGTTCTGCATAACGGCGGTAATCATTATCAAGTTGAGCGAAACACTTCAGCGCTTTTGGTGCTACATCAGATTGGAACTCAAAGTTGATGATGGAATCGAAGCCGTTATCGAAATACGGACTCTTCACCACGCTGTGTGCCCACACTTCACCTGTCATCCAGAAAGGTAGGTCATCCAAGGCTTTGTTCGGGTTGTTTTGCTTCCATTGAGCAAGCGCTTGGGTGGTGCTGGCTTTCAGCTCTGCCCACGCTTCCATTTCAACGTGTTTGGCAGTGTCGACACGGAAGCCATCAATGCCGTAGTCGCGCACCCACTCGGATAACCAGGTAATCAGGTGTTCACGCGGGGTTTGCAGCTCATTTTGCGCATTGGTGTCTTTATTGTGGAAGAAGTTTGGTAATCCGGTTTTTTGAGTTGATTCGGTTTTTAGATCCGGTAGGTAGTTCAAAGACATGGTGATGTCGTTGTAGCCCGGAGCATCGTAGTCGCCAATGTCGGTGCGAATCCAGTCTTTGCCCCACCATTTATCCCACGCTTCGCTATCACCGTATTTGATATAGTCGTTGAAGCTATGCCAGCTTTGTCCTGATTTTGGCTGCCAGTCGGTCCATTTTTCACCGAGGACTTCTTTAGCTTCTTGGTCATCAAGGTAAAGCTGACCAAAGCCGAATTCCTGCATGTCTGCTAATGTGGCGTAGCCAGTATGGTTCATGACCACATCCCAGACTACACGGATGCCTTTCTTGTGGGCGGTATCGATGAAGGCTCTCAGCTCATCTTCGGTACCCATGTTGGCATCAAGCTTGGTCCAATCTTGGTGGTAGTAGCCGTGGTAGCCGTAGTGCTTAAAGTCGCCTTTATCGCCGCCGCCAACCCAGCCGTGGATTTGTTCCAGTGGTGAGGTTATCCAGATAGCATTGACACCAAGTGATTCGATGTAATCGAGTTTTTTCGTCAGACCCGCTAAGTCACCACCGTGGAAGGTACCAATCTCATATTTTCCGTCTTTGCTGCGACCGTAGCTGTTGTCGTTGTCTGGGTTGCCATTGTAGAAGCGGTCGGTCATGACGAAGTACACCGTCGCATTGTCCCAACTGAACGGTTTGTCGGCTTGCTGTTCAACTTCTTCTAGCAGCAATAGACCTTGGCTCATAGGACCCGGTTGCATGGTGACGCTGCCATTGGCGACAGTGGTTTCTTGTTCGGTTAAGGCATCACGAACGACAGTGCCATCATTAAAAGTTTGAGCAACGTTGATGGTTTTTGGCGTGTCAGTTGCGACAGGGCAAGAGTAGGTGATGTCCTGACTTTGTTTTGGTTTAATTTTTACCGTCAGTTCGTTGGTGGTTGGATTGAGCGTAAATTGATAGGTATTGGCTTTGAAGATGCGCAGCGGCATTTGTGCATCAGTGGCGCAATTATCCATTTTTAATGGACGATTGAATTTGATGCGATCTTCTTCTGCTAGGGCAAAGCTACTGCCACAGCTTTGCTTGCTGTCAGCAATGGTAAAGGTATAACTGCCTTTTTCGAGTTTTTGCTCAGCGACAAGTAAGCCTTGTGAGTTTTCCTCAAAAACAGCGGTGTCATCACCAACGTTTAATACGATGGCATTTTCTGGTATCTGGCTGCAGGCGCTCAGTAGACCGATAGAGAGTGCGAGAATTGTTTTTTTCATTGTGTCCTTCCCCCGAATAAACAGTCCAGTTATAGCAAAACTGTGCCTCTACAATCCGAGCTCTACACCAACAAGTTAAACGCGTCTCACCCTACAAATTTTAGTCTTGTTCACAAAATGAATAATAAGCGTCACCTTCATCGGTTTGAAGGCAACAAAAAAGGGAAGCATCTGCTTCCCTTTTACTTATTTCTTAATCACTTCGAAGAGTAATGAATTACTTTTGAAGCAAAGAAATGTCTGCGATCTGTAGGAACAGGTTACGCAGGTTGTTCAGTAGTGTCAGACGGTTCTTCTTAAGTGCTTCGTCGTCTGCCATTACCATTACGTTATCAAAGAATGCATCAACTGGTTCACGTAGGTCAGCTAGCTTGCTTAGGGCTTCTTGGTAGTTACCTGTAGCAAATGCTGGCTCTAGCGCTTCCGTCATTACTTCAACGCTTTCTGCTAGTGCTTTCTCTGCGTCTTCTTGTAGAAGTGCTAGGTCGATGTCTGCTGCTAGTTCGCCGTCGAATTTCGCTAGGATATTACCTACACGTTTGTTCGCTGCTGCTAGAGACTCTGCTGCTTCTAGTTCACGGAAGTGAGAAACCGCTTTAACTCGTTGGTCGAAGTCTGCTGGTTTCGTCGGGCGACGCGCTAGAACTGCTTGAATGATGTCTACGCTGAAGCCTTCGTCTTGGTACCAAGCACGGAAACGACCAAGCATGAACTCGATAACGTCTTGCTCAACGTTGTCGTTGGTTAGGCGATCGCCAAACAGTGACTTCGCTTTCGCTACTATGTCAACAAGATCTAGGTTGTAGCCGTATTCAACGATGATACGTAGTACACCTAGAGATGCGCGGCGTAGTGCGAATGGGTCGCTGCCTTTAGGCGCTTGACCAATACCGAAGATACCTACGATAGTGTCTAGCTTGTCTGCCATTGCAACTGCAGTTGAAACACCGTTAGATGGCAGTTCATCACCTGCGAAACGAGGCATGTATTGCTCGTTCAGTGCGACTGCAACTTCTTCTGCTTCACCGTCGTGGCGAGCATAGTGCATACCCATAACACCTTGAGTATCCGTGAATTCGAATACCATTGAGGTCATTAGGTCACATTTTGCTAGTAGACCAGCACGCTTTGATTTCTCAACGTCAGCACCGATTTGCTCAGCAATGTAGCCAGCAAGTTCTGTGATGCGGTCTGTTTTGTCTTTGATCGTCCCCAGTTGCTTTTGGAAGATCGCTTGCTCTAGTTCAGGCAGACGGTCGATAAGCGGACGCTTACGGTCTGTGTTGAAGAAGAACTCTGCGTCAGCAAGACGAGGACGAACCACTTTCTCGTTACCTTCGATTACGTAACGAGGCTCTTTTGATTCGATGTTCGATACGAAGATGAAGTTAGGTAGTAGCTTCTTGTTTTCGTCGTAAACAGGGAAGTATTTTTGGTCACCTTTCATGGTGTAAACCAATGCTTCAGAAGGTACTTTTAGGAACTCTTCTTCAAACTTCGCTGTTAGTACCACTGGCCATTCAACCAGAGACGTTACTTCTTCTACTAAGTCATCTTCTAGGTCAGCGATACCGCCAACTGCTGCTGCCGCTTTTTGTGCGTCAGCTAGGATGATTGCTTTACGCGCTTCGTAATCTGCCATTACTTTACCGCGCTCTTCTAGGATCGCAGGGTATTGCTCAGCAGAATCGATAGTAAACTCTTGCTCACCCATGAAGCGGTGACCACGGATAGTGCGGTCTGAAGCAACACCAAGGATCTCGCCTTCGATTAGGTCGCTGCCCATTAGCATGGTTAGCGTCTTAACTGGACGGATAAATTGAGTCGTTTTGTTACCCCAGCGCATTGGTTTTGCGATAGGTAGGTTTGCTAGTGCTTTCGCTGCAAGTTCAACGACGATCTCAGACGTTGGCTGACCTTTCACTTCTTGTTTGAACAGTAGCCATTCACCTTTGTCTGTAACCATGCGCTCTGCTTGGTCAACCGTGATGCCACAACCGCGTGCCCAGCCTTGAGCCGCTTTTGTTGGGTTGCCTTCTGCGTCAAATGCTGCAGAAACCGCAGGACCACGTTTTTCAACAACTTTGTCAGACTGGCTGTCTGCTAGTGCAGCGACTTTAAGTGCAAGACGACGAGGCGCCGCGAACCATTTCACGCCTTCGTGAGCAAGCTCAGCGCCTTTTAGTTCTGCTTCGAAGTTTGCTGCGAATGCTTCAGCTAGAGTGCGAAGTTGCGTTGGTGGTAGCTCTTCTGTACCTAGCTCGATTAGAAATTCTTTTGCCATGTTACTCTACCCCTTACGCTTGTTCTTTCTTACACATTGGGAAGCCAAGAGCTTCACGCGATGCGTAGTATGCTTCTGCAACTGCTTTCGTCAGGTTGCGGATGCGTAGGATGTAACGTTGGCGTTCAGTTACTGAGATCGCTTTACGCGCGTCTAGTAGGTTGAATGCGTGACCAGCTTTTAGAATGCGCTCGTAAGCAGGTAGTGGCAGTGGCTTTTCAAGCTCAAGCAGCTCTTTACACTCTTTCTCACACTGTTCGAAGAAACCAAATAGGAAATCAACGTCTGCGTGCTCGAAGTTGTAAGTTGATTGCTCTACTTCGTTTTGGTGGAAGATGTCACCGTAAGTCACTTTGCTGCCGTCTGGCGCGATGTTCCAAACTAGGTCGTAAACAGAGTCTACTTCTTGGATGTACATTGCTAGACGTTCGATACCGTAAGTGATCTCACCAGTTACTGGCTTACACTCAAGACCACCAACTTGCTGGAAGTAAGTAAACTGAGTCACTTCCATGCCGTTTAGCCAAACTTCCCAGCCCAGACCCCATGCGCCTAGTGTTGGGTTTTCCCAGTTGTCTTCTACGAAACGGATGTCGTGTACAAGAGGGTCAATACCAAGAACTTCAAGGGAGCCAAGGTACAACTCTTGAATATTGTCAGGCGATGGTTTTAGCGCTACTTGGAATTGGTAGTAGTGCTGAAGACGGTTAGGGTTTTCACCGTAACGGCCATCAGTAGGACGACGTGAAGGTTGTACGTAAGCTGTCGACATTGGCTCTGGGCCAAGCGCTCGTAGACAGGTCATTGGGTGAGAGGTACCCGCACCCACTTCCATATCTAGCGGTTGAACAATGGTACAACCATTTTGAGCCCAATAATCCTGCAGCGCGAGGATCATTCCCTGGAAGGTTTTGATATCGTATTTTTGCATAAGTCAGGTTCGCGCGATTCTCTTGTTACTCGTTAATTCGTCATCTATGCCGAGTTTTTCAACTCTAACAACGGCGATAAAGAGTAATTACGGTTGAATAAATTAACAATCTAGTATAACCAGATATTGAGCATGGGAGTAGAGCTAATCTTGATTAATTCGTGGGCGATTTTCTCCTTTAATGAATTTTTACCGCGTTATCTGCTGTATTTTTCCTAAAAGGGAGTTTTTGCCTGCTTTGGCTCTTGAGAAGCGCAACAAAGGTGGCTAGAATTGCGCCTGTCTTTGGGGAGTAGCTTACCTGATGAAGTTTCTGTTTCATCTGGTTCGTCCGTCAACATAATTGGTGCAAAATCACCATGGCGTTCGAGACTTGAAGCCTTTCAAGTTTAGCAAGACCTTAGACAAATCATCACGAACCGGGGTAGGGGCGTGAGGTTTGTCTTCGGTTAAAAATAATAATCCCTGCCCCAATGAGCATGTCGTGAGCGTTTTAGCTATTTCAATTACTACTGTAGCGTTAGCAGAAATTGGCGATAAGACCCAATTGCTATCTCTATTACTTGCAAGTCGTTACCGAAAACCAATCCCAATTATTGCAGCAATCTTTTTGGCAACTATTGCCAACCACGCTTTGGCTGCATGGTTAGGTGTGGTTGTCGCAGACTATCTATCACCTGAGATTTTAAAGTGGGTGCTGGTGGTCAGTTTTGTCGCGATGGCGGCTTGGGTTCTGATCCCGGACAAACTGGATGATGACGAGCAGATTTCTAATCGAGGCCCATTTATTGCCAGCTTTATCGCGTTCTTCGTTGCGGAGATAGGCGATAAAACTCAGATCGCCACTTCCATCTTAGGGGCGCAATACGCGGATGCGTTAAGTTTGGTGATTATCGGTACCACAATCGGTATGCTGCTGGCGAATGTACCTGTGGTCCTGATTGGTAAATTGTCGGCCGACAAGATGCCTTTAGGGCTGATCCGTAAAATCACCGCATTTTTGTTTATTGCTCTGGCAATAGGGGCTGCACTGTTCTGATTTTTTGCACGTGAAATGATGTGAGTTATCAATCATTAGTGGCGTGCTGCGCGAGTTCAAACTCTGACTCTAAATCGTTCCGTTGCGTGACGGATGACATATAAGTGTCATACTTGTCATGGTAGTTTAATGGTGTGAATGATAGCGAGAGGGCAAGTTTATGCTTACACGTTACATGGGGATGTCCCCGAAGAGTCAGAGTTATTTATTCACTTTTGGTTTAGCGCTGTGTTTACTAGCGATGGTGCTAACTGATATGTGGTTACCGATTGTAGCAGGATCGTTCGTCCTTACTGGATTGACAGTAGAAGCGTGGATTCGTGTCGCTCACATCATTCCTATGCATGAAGAGATGCGGGCAATGAAGAAACAACTTAACAAGCTCCAATCAGAAGTTCGCACACTCGAATACGACGAATAAACAAACGGCAGCCAATATTGGCTGCCGTTTTTAGTTCGACCAGATTATTCCAATCCTTTCTTGATCAGGTACTGATACGGAACTTGCTCCGTTTGTGCCGCAACTAATTGGTGGTCCATAAAGCGGCAGAAACTCGGAATGTCTCGAGTCGTGGATGGATCGTCTGCTTTGACCAGCAAAATCTCACCATCTTGCATGTTGCGAATTGTCTTCCTGACCATCATCACTGGCTCTGGGCAGCGCAGTCCTTGCGCCTCTAATGTCTTGTTTGCCAGTTCAGGATTAAAGCTCATAGTGTGATTCTCGTAACTAACTGAGCGTTGAATTTTACTTTCGTTGAAAAAATATTCAATAACCACTTGGCAAACCGAATTTTTTGTTTTACCTTAAATTAACAATTTGGTAACAACTGGCAAGGGAGAGGCAATGTTAACAGCGTTAGACAGACTTACGATTTACTCAGTGCTGTGTTTTATCTCGTTCTGTGCATTGGTACTTAGGACGCCAGCTGACACCTCTTTGACGCCTCTCGTAGGCATGGTTGCCACTATTATTGGGATTTGGATCGAGATGCGCAGATGGTCTGGCGCATCTGAGCAAGAAAATTAGCGCTTCTTGCTTGGATCAGAATGCTTTTAATAACGCTCACCTATTTTTTACCGACACTTCATTCCGACACTATCCCCATTTTTCTTGGGCTTCCCCGCTGAAAGGCGGGATTTTTTTTGCCTAAAGAGTACAATTTACCCAAACACATACAAAATAAGTGGCTAATTCGTGGAACTGGAAGATATCTATCGCCGAGATTTAAATTTACTGGTTGCGTTGCGAGTACTGATAGAAGAAAACAGTGTCAGTAAGGCGGCAACACGTCTGAACTTGAGTCAATCGGCAATGAGTCGTGTGCTTGGTCGTCTACGCGACTTATTGGGAGACCCGCTGTTTACTCGTCAGGGACAGCATTTGATCCCAACTCAGAAAGCGTTAGAGATCGATCGCTCATTGGGCGAGCCATTAGAGTCTTTACGTCAGTTGTTATCTCCGGTTGAGTTTGACCCATTGCAATGCGTACAGACTTTCAACATCGTGACCACCGATTATGCCATGCAAACGATATTACCGTTCGCTTTGCCGAGAATTTACCAAGAAGCACCAAATGTGTCTTTCAACTTCTTACCACTGCAACACGACCGTTTATCAGATCAGCTCACTTATGAAGGTGCAGACTTAGCGATTTGTCGCCCGACAGGCCCGGTGGAGCCTCTACGCAGTGAAGTGTTGGGGCGAGTGGGGGTGCTGTGTATGCTTTCAAAACAGCATCCATTAGCGAATAAAGAAATGAGCTTGGATGATTATCTGAGTCATCCACATGCCATGATCGCCATCAGTGATGGTGTTAAGGCACTGATCGAACAAGCTTTGATGGAGAAACCTAAGCGTAAAATGGTTCTGCGGGCTTATCATTTAGAAGCCGCATTGGCGATCATGGATACCTTGCCAATTATCATCACAGTGCCAGCGGACTTGGCGTATCTGGTTGCCGAGCGTTATGACTTGGTGGTGAAACCGTTACCATTCCAATTCACGCCGTTTGAATACTCGATGATTTGGCATGCGCGTTGCGAGCATTCTCCCGCTCAAGAATGGTTAAGAACGATTGTGCGTGAAGAGTGTAGCCGTCTGATAGCTAAACGTATCGAAGATATGGGACTGAACTGCTAACAAAAAAGAGCCAGCAATGCCGGCTCTTCGTCTGTTTACACTGAGTCAGTGTTTATAGCTTGATAACCACACGACCCGTTACTTGACCGTTGGTGATGTCTTCTGCATATTTCGGTGCTTCAGTAAGAGCAACTTCAGTACACGCTTGCTCGAAGTAGCTGTCTGGTAGTAGCTCGACCAGCTTTTCCCATGCTGCGATACGTTTCTCTGTTGGGCACATTACTGAGTCCACACCTTGTAGGCGAACATTACGTAGGATGAACGGCATCACTGTGGTTGGTAGATCAAAACCACCTGCAAGACCACAAGCTGCAACTGCACTGTTGTAATCCATTTGCGCCAATACTTTAGCCAGTACTTTGCTGCCTACAGTATCAACCGCACCTGCCCATACTTGCTTTTCAAGTGGACGTGCTGGTTCTTCAAATTCAGTACGGTCGATGATGCGGCTAGCACCTAGTTTTTCAAGTAGCGGGCCATTTTTTTCTACACGACCTGTCACTGCAGCAACTTTGTAGCCAAGCTGTGCTAGAAGCGTTACTGCGACTGAGCCTACACCGCCACTTGCGCCAGTTACAAGGATTTCACCATTTTCAGGTTTGATGCCTGCATCAAGCAGTGCTTGAACACATAGCATGCCAGTGAAGCCAGCAGTACCAACCATCATTGCTTTCTTGCTGTCTAGACCTTTTGGTAGTGGTACTAGCCAATCTGCTTTTAGACGAGCACGCTGAGACATACCACCCCAGTGGTTTTCACCCACGCCCCAGCCAGTAAGGACAACTTTGTCACCAGCTTGGTAGCGGTCGTCTTCTGAGCTTACTACCGTACCTGCTAAGTCAATACCTGGCACCATCGGGAAGTTACGGATGATTTTACCTTTACCTGTGATCGCAAGGCCGTCTTTGTAGTTTAACGATGAGTAATCAACGTCAATCAGAACGTCGCCTTCAGGCAGTTGTGTTTCATCGATTTGCTCGATGTTAGCGATAGTACGTTTGTCTTCTTGATTTAGAACTAGAGCATTAAACATAAGGTTCTCCGATTGTGCGGTAGCATGACTCTGGGTCACATGCAGCAAGATATCAACTGGTCTAAGTGTATGTCTTCTTTGTCTATGAATAAAATGAAACTTGAGCATTTAATGTATGCTCTTCATGCATGTTTGATGTAAAACAAAAAGGGCGACATCAATTGTCGCCCTTAAGTGTAATACTAAAAATTTTAGTACTAGTTCATTTGCTTATGATTGTTGGCTCGATCACTACAACAACGTCTTGAACTGTTATGGTCGTTCAAATACTGTCGCAATGCCCTGACCCAAACCGATACACATGGTGGCCAGACCGTATTTCGCGTCTTTCGCTTCCATTAGGTTGATCAACGTTGTTGAGATACGTGAACCAGAACAGCCTAGTGGATGACCCAATGCTATCGCACCACCGTTAAGGTTGACCTTCTCATCCATAACATCAAGCAGGCCTAAGTCTTTAGCACACGGCAGAGACTGCGCGGCAAATGCTTCGTTTAGCTCAACCACATCCATGTCTTCAATTGAAAGACCGGCACGCTTGAGCGCTTTTTTCGTCGCAGGTACAGGACCGTAACCCATAATAGAAGGATCGCAGCCCGCAATGGCCATGCCTTTAATACGTGCACGAATCTTCAAGCCAAGCTCATTGGCTTTCTCTTCACTCATGATCAACATCGCTGATGCACCATCAGACAGAGCCGATGATGTACCGGCTGTTACTGTACCGTTTGCAGGGTCGAACACTGGGCGAAGTTGAGATAGACCTTCAACGGATGTTTCAGGGCGAATCACTTCGTCGTAATCCAGAGTGAACAGTGTGCCGTCTGCTGCGTGGCCTTCAATTGGTAGAATTTCGTTTTTAAAACGACCCTCTACGGTTGCTGCGTGCGCACGAGCGTGAGAGCGAGCGGCAAACTCGTCTTGTTGCTCACGGCTAATACCATGTAATTTACCAAGCATTTCAGCCGTTAAGCCCATCATGCCCGCAGCTTTTGCTACGTTCTTTGACATACCTGGGTGAAAGTCTACACCGTGGTTCATTGGCACATGCCCCATGTGCTCAACACCACCAATTAGGCAGATTTCAGCATCGCCAGTCATGATGGCACGTGTACCGTCGTGAAGCGCTTGCATTGATGAGCCACACAAGCGGTTCACCGTCACGGCGCCAATTTCAATCGGCAGACCAGCAAGCAGCGCCGCATTACGTGCAACGTTAAAGCCTTGCTCTAGTGTTTGCTGTACACAGCCCCAGTAGATGTCTTCAATCTCGCTTGGGTTCACTTGTGGGTTACGCGCAAGAATGCCTTTCATTAGGCGCGCAGATAGATCTTCTGCTCGTGTATGACGGAAAGCACCACCTTTAGAGCGACCCATTGGAGTACGTAGACAATCGACTACGACAACATTTCTTGTTTGATTAGTCATTTTAGAATCCCTCCTTAGATAGAACCTTGCTGTTGTGCACCGTAAAAGCTTTCACCTTTCGCCGCCATATCAATCAGCATTTGCGGTACTTGGTACATCGCACCTAGCTCGGCGTGTTGTTTTGCCATTTCAACGTATTCAGCAATACCCACGCTGTCTAGATAGCGGAATACGCCACCGCGGAATGGAGGGAAACCAAGACCATAAACCAATGCCATATCTGCTTCCTGCGGAGTCGCGATGATGCCTTCTTGTAGGCACAGCACCACTTCGTTAATCATTGGAATCATCATACGTTGAATGATGGTCTGATCGTCAAAGTCCTGCTTATCGGCACAAACGTCAGCAAGTACCGGTAAGATCGCTTCGGAGAAGGTTTTCTTCGGCTTACCTTTTTTATCTATGGTGTAGCTGTAGAAGCCATTACCATTTTTCTGACCATATTTGTCTGCTTCGAACAGTGCATCAATCGCATCACGACCTTGTTTACCCATACGCTCAGGGAAACCGTCAGCCATCACAGCTTGTGCGTGGTGCGCGGTATCAATGCCGACTACGTCAAGCAAGTACGCCGGTCCCATCGGCCAGCCAAACTTACGCTCCATGACTTTGTCGATTTTCGTAAAGTCAGCACCATCACGAAGTAGCATGCTGAAACCGCCAAAGTATGGGAACAATACGCGGTTAACGAAGAACCCTGGGCAGTCATTAACGACAATTGGTGATTTGCCCATTTTCGCAGCATACGCCACAACACGGTTGATGGTTTCATCAGAGGTGTGCTCACCACGGATGATCTCAACAAGAGGCATACGATGCACTGGGTTGAAGAAGTGCATACCACAGAAGTTTTCTGGGCGTTTTAGTGATTTTGCCAATAGGTTGATAGGAATCGTCGAGGTGTTTGAGGTGATAACGGTGTCGTCACCGACATGGGATTCAACTTCACTTAAAACTGCTGCTTTTACTTTCGGGTTTTCAACGACAGCTTCAACAATCACATCAGAGTTTTCAATACCTGCGTAATGTAAGCTCGGTGTGATTGACGCTAAAATACCCGCCATCTTAAAGCCATCAATGCGACCGCGAGATAAGCGTTTATTCAGCAGCTTAGATGCTTCAGTCATGCCTAGGTCGAGCGACGCTTGTGCGATGTCTTTCATCAAGACTGGCACACCTTTTAGCGCTGATTGGTAAGCAATGCCGCCACCCATGATACCAGCACCTAATACGGCTGCACGTTGCGTGTCTTTACTTGCTGACTTCGCTGCTTTTTTCGCAATGCCTTTGATGTATTGATCATTAAGGAAGAGGCCAACGAGTGATTTTGCTTCTTCCGATTTAGCCAATTTCACGAAGTGCTTACGTTCAATGTCTAACGCTTCATTACGTGCAAAGCGAGCACCTTCTTCAATCGTGATAACGGCTGTCATTGGGGCAGGGTAGTGAGGACCTGCTTTTTGTGCCACCAGACCCTTCGCCATGGTGAAGCTCATCATTGATTCAAGCTTACTCAGCGTTAGCGGAGATGTTTTCTGTGCTCGGCGTGCTTGCCAGTCAAGTTTCTCGTTAATTGCAGAGTTAAGAGTTTGTAGTGCTGATTCGTATAAAGCATCAGGCTCTACAACTGCATCGAGTAAGCCAATTTTCAATGCTTCATCAGCTCGGCATGCTTTACCTTGGGTGATGATTTCCATTGCGCTGTCTGCGCCAATAACGCGAGGTAAGCGTACACAACCACCAAAGCCCGGCATGATTCCCAGTTTCGTTTCTGGTAGGCCGATGCTGGTGGTTTTGTCACCAATACGCATGTCTGTTGCTAGCACACATTCACAACCGCCACCAAGAGCGTGGCCTTTGATCACTGAGATGGTCGGAACGGGTAAGTCTTCTAATTTGTTAAAGATGCTATTAGCAAATTGCAGCCATTGGTCGAGCTCGGCATCCGTTTTAGCAAACAGACCTAAAAACTCGGTAATGTCTGCGCCTACAATGAATGCGTCTTTATCTGAAGTGAGCAACAACCCCTTGAGGCCTTGATGGGCAATGAGCGCATCAAGAGCTTTATCTAGCGATTCTAATGTCGCTAGGTCGAGTTTGTTGACGGATTTTGGAGAGCAGAAGCTTAGCTCTGCAATACCATCTTGTATTTCCTTTACCTGTAGGGTTTCGGCTTGGTAAATCATTGTCTATCTCCATGACATACAATCGTGGATTGTCTGTATACCTATTTCAACGACGCCGTGTACCTCGGCAAATAGGTATCGAGGAAGTCGTTTTATTTTTGTTCTGGTTTGACCAGTAAGGTTAGTTTGGATCGTGGATTGTTTAATTTCAATACATTTTTTAAACAAGTGTTTAACATTGTGCGCTGTGGCAGATCTTATGCGACGGGTAAATCACACTCGTGATAGACTTCAGGCAAATAGACATGAATCCATAATCCTATGAATGACAAGCCTTATCTGATTCCAGCAGAGCCCGCTCAATTTGAAGAAGAAATTAAAAAGAGCGTCTTCATTACTTATTTGGCACACACGCCAAGTATCGAAGCTGCAAAAGCATTTGTTGATCAAATCAAAGCTAAACACGCTGATGCTAGACATAACTGTTGGGGCTTTGTTGCTGGTCGACCAGAAGATTCGATGAAGTGGGGCTTTAGTGATGATGGAGAACCTTCAGGGACGGCAGGCAAACCAATCCTGGCGCAGCTGTCTGGATCTGGGGTGGGGGAGATCACGGCTGTGGTCACGCGATACTCTGGTGGAATCAAGTTAGGTACAGGCGGCTTGGTTAAAGCGTATGGGGGTGGGGTTCAACAAGCGCTCAAGCTGCTTCAAACTATTGAGAAAAAAATAACCACAAAGCTCAGACTAACGTTAGACTATGGGTTTATGCCTATCGCACAATCAATCATGCCGCAATTTGGTGCGATAGAAGTCGAGGCTGAATACAGCGATCAGGTCGTATTAGTGGTGGAAATTGAGCTTCGAGAAGTGAGCGCGTTTACCCAAGCAATCATCAATAAAAGCGGGGCAAAGGCAATTGTCACTCCGCTAGACGGACAATAATGAAAAACAGGAAGCAACAGGGACAGCTTCGCTAGTCAATTTATCCATGCAATTTCGTTCAATTATTCGAATCGTCGGGCTACTGCTCGCACTCTTTAGTGTCACTATGCTTGCGCCAGCACTCGTTGCGCTGATCTATCGAGATGGTGCTGGTGTGCCTTTTGTCACGACATTTTTTGTTCTGCTGTTTTGTGGGGCCGTTTGTTGGTACCCAAACCGCAGGTATAAGCACGAGCTTAAAGCTCGAGATGGCTTTCTTATTGTCGTCTTATTCTGGACAGTACTTGGCAGTGCAGGCTCGATCCCCTTTCTCATTGCTGACAATCCGAACGTCTCAGTGACAGATGCGTTTTTTGAATCGTTTTCTGCTCTCACGACGACCGGGGCGACCGTTATTGTTGGTTTGGATGAGTTACCTAAAGCGATTCTATTCTATCGACAGTTACTGCAGTGGTTCGGCGGTATGGGAATCATCGTATTAGCGGTGGCGATTTTGCCAGTACTTGGCATCGGTGGTATGCAGCTTTACCGCGCCGAGATCCCAGGTCCAGTCAAGGATACTAAAGTGACGCCGCGCATAGCAGAAACTGCTAAGGCGCTTTGGTACATCTATTTGAGCCTGACTATCGCCTGTGCTTCGGCTTTTTGGTTAGCTGGTATGACGCCATTTGACGCCATCAGTCACAGCTTTTCCACCATTGCCATTGGTGGCTTCTCTACCCACGATGCCAGCATCGGATACTTTGATAGTTACGCGATTAACCTGATTACGGTGGTTTTTCTGCTTATATCTGCATGTAATTACACACTGCACTTTGCTGCATTTGCATCAGGTGGCGTACATCCCAAGTATTACTGGAAAGATCCTGAGTTTCGCGCCTTCTTGTTTATTCAAGTGCTGCTATTTATCATTTGCTTTCTATTATTACTGAAACATCACTCTTACACATCGACATACGATGCTTTCGATCAGGCTCTGTTCCAAACCGTATCAATATCCACAACAGCGGGCTTTACGACAACAGGTTTTGCGGATTGGCCGCTCTTCTTACCTGTGCTGTTATTGTTCTCTTCCTTTATAGGTGGTTGTGCTGGTTCAACAGGCGGCGGCATGAAAGTGATCCGTATCCTGCTTCTTACCTTACAAGGTGCGCGTGAACTAAAACGTTTAGTCCATCCACGCGCGGTTTACACCATCAAAGTAGGTGGCAGTGCCCTACCGCAACGTGTTGTCGATGCGGTTTGGGGTTTCTTCTCCGCATACGCATTGGTATTTGTGGTTTGTATGTTGGGGTTGATTGCAACAGGAATGGATGAGCTCAGTGCGTTCTCGGCGGTGGCTGCGACTCTGAACAACCTCGGTCCTGGCTTGGGAGAAGTGGCGCTTCACTTTGGTGATGTTAACGACAAAGCAAAATGGGTATTAATAGTTTCTATGCTGTTTGGTCGTTTGGAAATCTTTACCTTACTTATTCTACTTACGCCGACGTTTTGGCGTAGCTAAGGGGAAATCGTGGCAAAAGCATTATTTCTATACTCTTCCCGCGAAGGGCAGACTAAAAAAATTCTCCACTATATAGATGAACAACTTCCAGATTTCGATTGTGAGCTGGTGGATTTACATAATGTCGAGACGATTGACTTCAGCCAATACGACAGAGTATTGATAGGCGCCTCTATTCGCTATGGCCATCTTAATAAAAAGCTATACCAGTTTATTGAGCGAAACCTCAATCAATTGGAGCAAAATAAAGTGGCATTTTTCTGCGTAAACCTAACCGCTCGTAAAGAGGACCAAGGAAAGGATACACCTGAAGGTAGTGCCTACATTCGCAAGTTCCTAATTAAGTCGCCTTGGAAACCAACGCTAATCGGTGTTTTTGCTGGTGCACTTTATTACCCACGTTATAGCTGGTTCGACAGAACTATGATTAGGTTCATTATGTCGATGACGGGTGGCGAAACCGATACGACCAAAGAGGTGGAGTACACCAATTGGGAAAAAGTGGCTCTTTTCGCAGATAAATTTAGAGAACTGTAGAAATAACGTGCTCTTTTGACCGCTTTTGATGCAAATTTATCCGAACGATAAAAAAATCAAAA
>NZ_JAHGAP010000019.1:0-247013 GCF_030248655.1 Vibrio sp. D431a
CCACGACTACAACATCAAGATTCACTTCACCATTGAAGTTTTGGTTTGGTGCAAAGCTGAACGTACCATCACCATTGTCGGTAAAGATACCTTCGCTGCCACTGTAGCTTACGCTATCTAGTGCTACCTCACCTTCAATATCGGAAGAGTTTGCCAACAACTGTTCTGCACTGATGGTAATGACTTCATCTTCATCAATGGTGTAACTGGTTACGCCTGCGATTGGTGGATCGTTCACTTCAAGAACGGTAATTCCCGCTGTTGTTGTATCAACCGCGCCGTCCTCGTCAACCACGACAACATCAAGGCTAACATCGCCTGTAAAGTTTTCGTTTGGTGAGAAGGTGTAAGTACCATCGCCATTAATTTCGAGCACACCGTCGTTGCCACTGTAACTCACGCTACTGATCGCAACATCACCCTCGATATCAGACGAATTAGCCAGTAGTTGCTCATCACTGATGGTGATCGAGTTGTCTTCATGTACGGTGTAAGACGTGCTGCCTGCAACTGGCGGATCGTTCTCTGGCGTCACACTCACATCAATGTTGGCAGAGGTTGTATCCGTACCGTCTGATACATCAAACGTGAAGTTCACATCGCCATTGAAGTTCTCGTTAGGCGCGAAGCTGTACGTGCCATCGCCATTGTCGGTTAGGACACCGTCCGTGCCAGTGTAAGTCACGCCTTCAACTGTTAGGTTGTCACCTTCTACATCCGTCGCGCCTGTTAACAAGTCTGCGTCTGTGAAGGTAAGAAGACCATCCTCACCCACGGTGAACGCTTGATCTTGTGGCTCTGGAGCGTCATTGACTGGTGTAACGGTTAGGTCAAGACCTGCCGCGACCACTTCCTCCCCGTCTGTCACATCGTAGGTGAACTCGATATCACCGTAGAAGTTCTCGCTTGGAGTAATGGTGAAACTGCCATCCTCATTCATTTCAACCGTGGCATTTGCATCGTTGGTGCTCAGGTTGATTGCGCTTAGGTCATCGCCATCGATATCAACAGCGTGCTCAAGTAACTGCTCTTGAGTTAGCGTAATGCTGTTGTCTTCGGCAGTGACTGCGCTGATATCACCCGTCACTTCTGGTGCATCATTGGTTGGCGAGATATGAATTGTCACATCTTGCGTCGCTGTCGCCGTGGTTCCGGTATCCACATCTGTAGAGGTTGCGTTCACGATTAGCGTCACATCGCCGTTGAAGTCCGCAGAAGGAATAAACTCTAGTCCTTCTAGCTCGCCTGGTTGTAGTGACCAAGTGCCGTCCCCGTTATCAACACCCGCTGATAGCGCGCTGCCTTCTGGCACATCTTCAATCAAGATAGCGAGGTTTTCTGAACCATCTGTATCGGTTAACGCTGCATCGATATCAAGTGGCACTGGTGTATCTTCGGTACCAATGATTTGGTAATCCGCGTCCGCTACCGTGATTTCGATGTTGTCGATACCAAACGATTCATCCCAAACGTCTTGATTCAAGGTTGAACCGAAGCCGAGTTGCAGTTCACCATCCTCGACAGGAACCGTCAGGTTGATTTGGTGAGCTTGGTCGTTCCAACCACTGAAGCCTTCACGTTGAGAGGCTCCGTGGATCACTTCACCCACTTCATTACCATCTGAGTCGTAAAGCGTTGTCGTGCCATCTTGAGTACGGAACGCGGAGTTTTCCAAGGTGGTTAGCTGTTCACCGCCCACAAAGATTTGGAACGACTCGCCATCCCAAGAATCGATTTCGTAGAAGCTAAACGAGATATTCACTTCATTAACATCGCTTGGGATCTCGTAGGTTTTGCTGACCGCTTCATCACCGCCAGTGCCACCAATACGACCCAACATGTCGCCCGTTTCGAAGCCTTGTGAGCTCTCAGTGTTCGCGTTCCAACCGTTCGAGCCAGACTCGAAGTTATCAGACGCAATCACCAAGTCCGAAGCAATCGAAAGCTCTGGCATATCAACCACAGATTGAACATCAATGTTCGCTTCTGCTGGCACGGTAGCGGTTCCATCGTTGACATCAAACGTTACGTTCACGTTGCCATCGAAGTTTTCATTCGGAGCGAAGGTGTACGTGCCGTCACCGTTGTCGACTAACGTACCACTGTCAGAAGCAACGTTCTCAACCGTTAGGTTATCACTATCGATATCACCTGCATTTTGCAGCAGTTGCTCTTCGGTGAAGGTGAAACTGGTGTCTTCTTGCGTAACAAACTGTGGTTGACCAACCGTTGGTAGGTCGTTCACTGGGTTCACAGTCAGATCGGCAGTGGCTTGAATGGTCGCATCGCCGTCCGTAATGTCGAAGCTCAGATCAATGTCGCCATTGAAGTCCGCATCTGGTGTGATAGTGAAGCTGCCATCGTCATTCGCAACAACGGTCGCATTGCCGTCAACAGTGAGGTTCGCCGCGGTTAGGTCATCACCATCCACGTCGCCTGCTTGTGCAAGAAGTTGCTCTTGGCTGAGAGTGATAGAACCATCTTCATCCACGCTGTAAGCCAAATCACCTGATACTGGAGCATCGTTGACTGGCAATACATCAATGTTTGCATTGGTTGCTACCGTTGCACCATCTTCATCGGTCACGACAACATCTAGGCTGACATCACCGTTGAAGTTTTCGTTTGGTGCGAAGCTGAATGTACCGTCGCCGTTGTCAGTAAAGATACCGTCGGAGCCGCTGTAGCTGACACTATCAATCGCGACGTCACCTTCAACATCAGATGCGTTCGCCAATAGCTGCTCAGAGCTAATGGTGATCACTTCGTCTTCGTTGACTGAGTAGCTAGTTGCACCGGCAATTGGTGGATCGTTCACCTCAAGAACGGTAATACCCGCAGTGGTTGAATCCGTTGCACCGTCTTCATCGACAACCACAACGTCAAGGCTCACTTCACCATTGAAGTTCTCGTTTGGCGAGAAGGTGTAAGTACCATCACCATTGTCTTGGAACACGCCATCTGCGCCACTGTAGCTCACGCTGTCGATTGCTACTTCGCCTTCTACGTCAGATGAGTTAGCCAATAGTTGTTCGTTACTGATGGTGATCGAATTATCTTCATGCACCGTGTAAGACGTGCTGCCTGCAACCGGAGGATCGTTCTCTGGCGTCACGCTTACATCGATATTCGCCGTCACGGTATCCGTGCCATCAGAAACATCGAAGGTAAAGTTCACGTCGCCATTGAAGTTTTCGTTTGGCGCGAAGCTGTAAGTGCCATCACCATTGTCGGTTAGGACACCGTCTGCACCTGTGTAAGTGACACCTTCAACCGATAGATTATCGCCATCGATATCCGTTGCACCATCAAGCAGATCTTCATCAGTGAACAGCAAGACGCCATCTTCACCAATGGTAAACGCTTGATCTTCTGGCTGTGGTAAGTCGTTAACTGGATTAACCGTTAGGTCAGCCGTTGCAACAATAGTGTCGCTGCCATCGTTGATATCGAACGTGATATCAATGTCACCATTGAAGTTCGCATCAGGCGTAATGGTAAAGCTGCCATCATCGTTTGCCGTAACCGTTGCATCACCGTCAACCACTAGGTTAGATGCGGTTAGCGCGTCGCCTTCTACATCCGATGCTTGAGCAAGAAGCTGCTCTTGGCTAAGCGTAATTGAATTGTCTTCATCGACACTGTAAGCCAAGTTGCCCGATACTGGCGCATCGTTGATTGGCAATACATCGATGTTTGCATTAGTTGACGCAGTTGCACCGTCTTCATCAACAACCACAACATCTAGGCTCACATCGCCATCGAAGTTTGCGTTTGGTGCGAAGCTGAATGTGCCGTCACCGTTATCAGTAAAGATACCGTCAGAGCCGCTGTAGCTTACGCTATCAATCGCAACTTCACCTTCAACGTCAGAAGCGTTCGCCAATAACTGCTCAGAGCTAATGGTGATGACTTCGTCTTCGTTCACTGAGTAGCTGGTCGCGCCTGCAATTGGTGGATCGTTCACCTCAAGTACTGTAATACCTGCGGTAGTCGAATCCGTCGCACCATCTTCATCGACCACGACAACATCTAGGCTCACTTCGCCATTGAAGTTCTCGTTTGGCGAGAAGGTGTACGTACCGTCACCATTGTCTTGGAACACACCATCTGTGCCGCTGTAGCTAACGCTATCAACCGCGACATCTCCTTCGACGTCAGATGAATTCGCCAGTAACTGCTCGTCACTAATGGTGATCGAGTTGTCTTCATGCACTGTGTAAGACGTGCTGCCTGCCACCGGTGGATCGTTCTCTGGAGTGACTGTCACATCGATATTCGCGGTCACGGTATCCGTGCCATCAGAAACATCGAAGGTAAAGTTCACATCCCCATTGAAGTTCTCATTCGGTGCAAAGCTATACGTACCATCGCCATTGTCAGTTAGGACACCATCTGCGCCTGTGTAAGTGACGCCCTCTACCGATAGGTCATCGCCATCAATGTCCGTTGCACCATCAAGCAGGTCTTGGTCAGTGAAGGTCAACACACCATCTTCACCAATGGTGAACGCTTGATCTTCTGGCTGCGGCAAATCATTAATTGGGTTAACGGTTAGGTCCGCTGTTGCAACAATAGTGTCGCTGCCGTCGTTGATATCGAACGTGATATCAATGTCGCCATTAAAGTTCGCATCTGGCGTGATAGTGAAGCTACCATCGTCGTTTGCCGTAACCCTTGCATCACCGTCAACCATTAGATTAGATGCGGTTAGCGCGTCGCCTTCTACATCCGATGCTTGAGCAAGAAGCTGCTCTTGACTCAACGTGATTGAGTTGTCTTCGTCGACGCTGTACGCCAAGTTACCCGAAACTGGTGCATCATTGATTGGTAAGACATCGACTGTGATGTAAGTATCGACCTCTGCGCCGTCTTCATCACGAATGGTCACATCCAACTGCACTTGACCATTGAAGTTTTCATTCGGAGCAAAGCTACAAGTACCATCGCCGTTTACTGAGAAGATACCATCTGGACCGTCGTAGCTGATGCCTACTAGCTCAACATCCCCTTCAACATCCGAAGCATTCAGTAGCACTTGAGATTCACTAAAGGTTAGAACTTGGTCTTCATCGATAGTGTATGCGGTAGGACCTGCGATTGGTGGGTCATTTACCTCAATCACAGTAATGCCAGCAGTGGTAGAATCCGTTGCACCTTCTTCATCAACAACGACAACATCTAGGCTCACCTCGCCGCTGAAATTTTCGTTTGGTGAGAAGGTGTACGTACCATCACCGTTGATTTCCAGCACGCCATCGTTACCGCTGTAGCTCACGCTATCAATCGCCACTTCGCCTTCTATATCAGACGAGTTAGCCAACAGCTGTTCGTTACTAATGGTAATCGAATTGTCTTCATGAACGGTGTAAGCCGTGCTGCCTGCAACCGGTGGATCGTTCTCCGGCGTCACGCTTACGTCGATATTCGCCGTCACGGTATCCGTGCCATCGGAAACATCGAAAGTGCAGTTCACGTCGCCATTAAAGTTCTCGTTTGGTGCGAAGCTATATGTGCCATCACCATTGTCAGTAAGAACACCGTCCGCGCCTGTGTAAGTGACGCCCTCAACAGATAAGTCATCCCCTTCAATATCGGTAGCGCCTGTTAGGAGATCCGCATCAGTAAAGGTCAGCACACCATCTTCACCAATGGTGAACGCTTGATCTTGTGGTTCAGGCGCATCGTTAACTGGTGACACCAATAACTCAAGGTTGGTTGAGACAACATCATCGCCGTCAGACACATCGAACGTAAAGGTGATGTCACCATTAAAGTCCGCATCTGGCGTTAAGGTGTAAGTACCGTCACCATTGTCTGTGATGGTGATGTTTTCATCATCCGTTGCCAAGTTCAGTGCTGTCAGTTGGTCTCCATCCAAGTCACGCGCATTAGCGAGCAAATCTTCTTGCGTGATTAGGATTGAACCATCTTCTTCAACCACAGCAGAAACAGGCAATGCTTCAGGCGTATGTTCAATGTGAGCACCCGTTGCATTGACGTAGATGGTTTGAGAAACGGTTTCAGAATCATTATTTGATAGCTCTGTCGCCGTTGCCGTTACATTGATTTCTAGCTGTTGGTTAAAGTCTTCTGGCAATTGAATCTGTAGCTCTTGTTCAATTGCTGTGGTTGGAAGCGTTACAGAACCATCTGGACCGACTGTTACTTCACCGCTGTAGATCTGGCTGTTCACTTCACCTACATCAATGGTGAAGTTGAAGTCACTATAATCGGCATCGCCGCCACCGTAGAGATCTTCAAAGCCGTAAACCAGTTCACCGTCTTCGTTCACAGTAGTTCGAGTATGTTCAATGCCATCTTGGTTGAGCTCTGAGCTTGTGCCGCCATGGAAGACTGCATCACCAAATTGGCTTTGAATCACGGTTTCAGAACCATCAGCACCCACAAACACGAGTTGTGGGTCGACCGTATCCATGTTCGCAGGAGAGCCATCTGCCGCACGGAACTCATACTGACCATCTTGCATGGACGCAAAGTCATTGAAGTTATGACCGTTAGGAATCAAGAATAGGTTGAAGCTTTCCCCTTCCGAGATTTGGAAGCTGAACTGATCTTGTCCCGGAATGAGGTCACCGCCTCCGCCAACTTGAGAGGCGTTTTCGTACACCACTTCAACGCCCGTGATATTGCCGTCTTCATCAACTTTGTAATAGCCAGCTGCGTTTTGGTAACCCGCGGTTTCACCTTCAAAGGTAACCGTGATTTCAGTATCGTTAAAACTGGTGATACCGTTGTCTTGATCGTTAAGTACCCCTTCGTTGTCGTAGCTGATCACCGAACCTTCTGGAACGCCATCAACGGTCACAGTCAGCGTTTCTGACAAGTCTTGGTCAACCAATGCTGCGGCGATGTTCACTTCAACAATACCGCCTGGCTCAACCAAGATCGCTTGGTCATCCACGTTTCGACCGTCGCCATCAGTGATGACTAGGTCTGGCGCATCTGCCACGGCTTCGATATGGACATTAATGTCTTGCTCAACTTCATCCGTACCGTCAGAAACCGTAAAGCTGAACTGCAAGTCACCACTGAAGTGCTCTTCTGGTACGAAGCTAAATGTACCGTCACCGTTGTCCGTTACAGTACCTTCATCACCGGAGTAGTTAATGCTGGTAACGGTGAGGTCATCACCATCAATATCAATCGCGCCACTTAGCAGATCTTCTTGCGTGAACAGGATGCTGCCATCCTCTTCAATTTGGTACATGCCAGGCGCAACAATTGGAATGTCATTGACTGGATTCACCGTCAATGTCATTTCATTAGCAACACTTAGTTCACCGTCACTCACTTCATAAGTGAATGCAATGTCACCATTGAAGTTTTCCGACGGTGTCACCGTGAAGGTGCCGTCGCCGTTATCCACGATAGAGGCATTCGGATCATTGGTTTCTAGTGCCGTTGCGTATAGGTCATCACCATCTTGATCGCTGGCATTTTCAAGCAGCATTTCTTGTGTCACGAGGATAGAGCCATCCTCGTCCACGTCTGCCACGATTGGCGCTGCTTCTGGTGCGTCGTTGACGAACTCAACTTTCAAGTCGATGTTTGCCGCCACCACATCGGTGCCATCACTCACATCAAACGTGAGGTCAACATTACCAAAGAAGCCCTGCTCTGGCGTTAACGTGTAGGTGCCATCGCCATTGTCTGTCACTTGAACCGTATCGCTTGAGCTCGTCACGTTCACAACAGATAAGTCATCGCCTTCGATGTCCGTCGCTTGAGCCAGCAGCTCTGCTTCAGTAATCGTGATGGCTTCACCGTCTTCTGTGGTGAAGGACAAATCAGGTACATCTGGCAGGTCGTTCACTGGGTTAACAGTGAGGTTTAGATCCGCGGCGACGGTTTCGATCGCGTCAGTTACGTCATAAGTAAATTCGATTTCACCAAAGAAGTTTTCACTAGGCGTAATCGTGAAGCTACCATCAGCGTTCTCAACGATGGTTGCATTAGGATCGTTGGTCGACAGGTTCACCGCTTCAAGGTTGTCACCATCCACGTCCGTCGCGTTCGCTAACAAGTCTTCTTGAGTGATGGTAATTGAGCCATCTTCATCAACGACCGCATCAACAGGACCGCTGACCTCTGGACCTTCGTTGACGATCTCAACATCGATCTTCGCAGTGCTTGGTGCACTTGCTTGACCGTCGCTGATATCGAAGGTCAGGTTCACTTCACCGTAGAAGTTCGAAGTTGGCTCGAAGGTAAAGGTGTTGTCGCCGTTGTCTGTCAACGTACCTTGTGACTGGTCAACAAGCAGTAGATTCTCGATATGAAGAATGTCGCCATCCACATCGGTCGCACCTGATAACAGGTCTTTTGCTTCGATGATGATGGTGCCGTTTTCTAGCATTTGAGTATGCAGCGGTGCACCAGGAACTGGCACATCGTTGACCGGAATAACGGTCAGATCTAGATGGGTATCGACTTCATCGGTGCCATCGAAGACTTTGTAATCGATATCGACTTCACCATTGAAGTTTTCATTCGGCATAAAGGTGTAAGTGCCGTCGCCATTGTCGACAAGCTCACCGTTATCACCGCTGTAAGAGATATCAGAGATAGACAGCGCATCGCCTTCCACATCACTTGCATTGGCAAGCAGATCGTCCGCGCTAAACGTAATGCCCACATCCTCATCAGTCGACAACACAATCGGACCAGAAACGATTGGCGCATCGTTTACTGCTTCGAAGTTGATGTTGATGATGTTGTCGTCAGTGAGTTCACCATCCGTAACTTGGTAACCCAGCTCAATCTCACCGTAGAAGTTCTCATCTGGTGTGACTGTCCATGTACCATCGCCGTTGTCAGTTAACGTAGCGTGCTCCGCGTTATCCCCCACCAGCTCTAGGTTTTGAATATCAAGAACATCGCTATCGATATCACTCGCTTGTGCGAGAAGCTGCTCTTCTGTGATAACCACAGAGGCAAACTGCGTAGAACCTTCGGTATCGATGGTCACATTTGGCAAGTCAGCGGTCAGTTCGATTTCACTGTCACCTTCTCGGATATTCAGTTCTACCGTCTCCGTGATTTCCGTGCCGTCCACGCCAATAGATGTGAACACTGCTTCATCATGACAAGTTTGCGATACCGTCATGTTTTGAACCACGTAAGTACCGTTACCTTGAATTGTTCCTAGCTCAAAGTAAGACACTGGCTCGTTCACCGTTAGGGTGTAATCCGTCTCATAGCTACCACGATCTTCTTTGTGGTAAGTCATCGAGTCGATCAAGTCACCATCGGAGTTGAATGCACGAATTTCGACTTCGGTAAAGTGGCGAGACTCTTCCATAAACCAGCCACCTAGACCGTCTAGGTGGAAGCTGATTTCGTTGATGTCTTGACCTTCAACGCTCACAGTCAGTTTTTCATCACCACTCAAGCCTTGACGGTCAGTATCACCAATACCGTGACCGATGTGTGTTTTACCATTCCACGCACCGAGTGGGTCATCATTACTTTGAACGGTAACTTTCAAATCACCATCAACAAACTCACGTGTGTAAGGGTCAACAGCAGTACCCCAATCATCGAGGCTAGCGTTGTCATCAAAGGTACCAATTTGACTCGTGTGCGTACCGTTTGCCAATGCGTCATCATTTGGAATGAAGCGCACTTCCGTATCTGCAGGCACCTCCTGCCCGACTTCTAGCTGTACCCATTCGTCATTTAGATTTGCTTCAATGATGCCGTTTTCAGGGGCTTGGTCGAGACGTAACGCAGGCTCTTCACGCAGAGAAACACCCACGGTTTGATCTTCTTCTGCTTGAATAAAGATCTCGTCGCCCGCTTCTGGCGCATCGTTGACAGGATTAACGGTCAGATCCAACGTGGTCAGAACATCATTTTCGCCATCGCTGATGTTGTAAGTGAAGTCCAACTCACCGTTAAAGTTTTCCGTATGCGTAATGGTGAAAGAACCATCATCGTTGGCTACGATCGTCGCATCTGGGTCATTGGTTTGTAGATTGCTGGCAACAAGGTCATCACCTTCAATGTCTGTCGCATTCGCAAGCAACTGTTCTTGCGTGATGGTGATGGCATTATCTTCATCCACTTCAGCTTGAATGCCTGACGTTTCTGGTGCGTCATTCATCGCGATAACATCGATGCCTGCGGTTGTTGTATCCGTTGCACCATCTTGGTCAATAACCGTAACGTCGAGCGAAATGTTACCGTCAAAGTTCTCATTTGGCGTAAAGGTATATGTGCCGTCGCCATTGTCCACGAAGCTACCGTCGTTACCAGAGTAGCTAACATTCGCCAAGGCTACGTCGCCTTCCACATCAGAAGAGTTGGCTAACAACTGCTCGTCACTAATGGTGATTTGACCATCTTCTTGAACCGTGTAAGACGTAGAACCTGCCACCGGTGGATCGTTCACTGGTGTCACGCTGACATCAATGAATGCTGGTGTTGAACCTGTGCCGTCAGACACATCGAATGTGAACTGAACATCACCGTTGAAGTTCTCATTCGGCGCGAAGCTGTAAGTGCCATCACCATTATCGGTAAGCACGCCGTCCGCACCTGTGTAGAGAACATTTTCGATAGACAGATCATCGCCGTCAATATCCGATGCGCCTTCCAATAGGTCTGCATCCGTGAAAAGCAAGGTGCCGTCTTCTTCTACCGTGAACTGTTGATCTTGCGCTTGTGGCAAGTCATTCACAGGATTAACCGTAATATCCAGACCAACTTGTACCGAGCCGCCATCGTTATCAATGATATCGAAGGTCAGATCTAGGTCACCGTTGTAGTTTTCATCCGGTGTGATGGTGTAGCTGCCATCATCGTTGTATTGAATCGTCGCGTTGTCATCTGTCGATAGATTGATGGCTTCAAGGTTCTCGCTATCAATATCGCCCGCTTTGGCAAGCAGCTGCTCTTGGCTTAGCGTGATTGAGCTGTCTTCGTTGATGGTGTAAGCCAAATCACCCGATACTGGTGGATCGTTGATTGGCAATACGTCGACATTGATGTGCGTATCAACGGTTGCCCCATTTTCATCTTGAATGGTCACATCCAACTGAACTTGACCATTGAAGTTCTCGTTTGGTGCAAAGCTGCAAGTACCATCACCATTGACGGTAAAGATACCATCCGAGCCTTCATAGCTGATGCCAACAAGCTCTACATCGCCCTCAATATCAGATGCGTTGGCAAGAATTTGTGACTCACTGAATGTCAGTACTGAATCTTCATCAATCGTGTAAGACGTTGGACCGGCAACTGGAGGATCATTCACTTCAATGACGGTAATGCCTGCGGTCGTTTCGTCAATCGCACCTTGCTCATCCGCCACAATCACATCAAGGCTGATATCACCACTGAAGTTCTCATTCGGCATGAAGGTGTAAGTACCGTCACCGTTGTCTTGGAATACGCCATCGGTGCCTGAATAGGTCACGCTATCGATGGACACCGCGCCTTCCACATCCGAAGAGTTAGCCAGAAGCTGCTCGTCGGAAATCGTAATCGCATTATCTTCATCAACCGTGTAAGACGTTGAACCCGCAACCGGAGGATCGTTCACTGGAGTGACGCTCACATCCACATTGGCAGGTACGGTCTCAGTGCCGTCAGAAACACCAAAGCTAAAGCTGACATCGCCGTTGAAGTTTTCGTTTGGTGCAAAGGTGTAAGTACCATCGCCGTGGTCAGTCAGCACACCATCGCTGCCTGTGTAGCTAATGCCATCAACCGTTAAGTTATCGCCATCGATGTCGGTCGCCCCTGCAAGCAGGTCTGCGTCAGTAAACTGAAGCGTGCCGTCTTCTTCAACACTAAACTGCTGGTCTTGAGGAACAGGAAGATCATTAACCGGATTAACCGTTAGATCTGCCGTTGCTTGGATAGTGTCTGTGCCGTCCGTAATGTTGAATTGGATATCAATGTCACCATTAAAGTCCGCATCTGGTGTAATCGTGAAGCTGCCATCATCGTTCGCTGTAACGGTTGCGTTTCCATCCACCGTCAAATCACTAGCAGTCAGGTCATCGCCCTCAATATCAGACGCTTGAGAAAGAAGTTGCTCTTGGCTGAGTGTAATCGCACCGTCTTCATCAACACTGTAAGCCAAATCACCCGATACTGGCGCATCATTGATTGGCAATACATTCACATTGATGACGGTATCAACTTCTGCTCCATCTTCATCTCGAATGGTGACATCAAGTTGAACTTGTCCGTTAAAGTTCTCGTTTGGCGCGAAGCTGCACGTGCCATCATCGTTAACGGTGAAAATGCCATCCGGCCCATCGTAACTAATGCCAACAAGCTCTACATCGCCTTCCACATCAGAGGCATTCAACAGCACTTGCGACTCACTAAACGTCAGAACTGAATCTTCATCAATAGTGTAAGAAGTTGGTCCAGCGACTGGTGGATCGTTCACTTCCAGTACTGTAATGCCAGCAGTGGTGACATCCGTTGCGCCTTCTTCATCAGCGACGACAACATCAAGCGTCACTTCACCATTAAAGTTTTCATTTGGAGAGAAGGTGTACGTACCGTCACCATTGATTTGCAACACACCATCGCTGCCAGAGTAGCTCACGCTATCAATCGATACATCCCCTTCTAAATCCGAAGAGTTTGCCAACAGTTGCGCGTCAGAAATGGTAATAGAGTTGTCTTCGTGAACCGTGTAAGACGTTGAACCAGCCACAGGAGGATCATTCACCGGCGTAACGCTCACATCCACATTCGCTGAAACTGTATCTGTGCCATCAGATACGTCGAAGCTGAAGTTTACATCACCGTTGAAGTTCTCATTTGGCGCAAAGCTATACGTGCCATCGCCATTGTCAGTTAGAACGCCGTCGGTTCCTTCGTAGCTGATTCCCGTTACAGAAAGGTCATCGCCTTCAATGTCGGTCGCACCTGCAAGCAGATCCGCATCGGTAAATTGTAGCGTGCCGTCCTCTTCCACACTGAATTGTTGGTCTTGAGGAACAGGCAGATCGTTGATTGGATTAACGGTTAGGTCAGCGGTTGCTTGAACGGTATTCGTGCCATCTGAAATATCAAAGCTAATGTCGATATCACCGTTGAAATCTGCGTCCGGCGTGATGGTGAAGCTACCATCGTCATTTTGAGTCACCGTCGCGTTGCCATCTACCGAAAGGTTAGAAGCCGTCAGTGCATCGCCTTCCACGTCAGAAGCTTGCGACAACAACTGTTCTTGGCTCAAACGAATCGAGCCATCTTCATCCACTGAGTAAGCAAGATTGCCAGATACTGGCGCATCATCAACTGGCGTAACGTTAACATCAATGTTGGCAGAAACCGTATCTGTGCCATCGGACACATCAAAGCTAAAGTTCACATCGCCATTGAAGTTTTCATTTGGCGCAAAAGTGTAGGTCCCATTACCGTTGTCGGTCAGGATGCCGTCACCACCGTCGTAGCTTACGCCCTCAACCGTTAGGTTATCGCCTTCAATATCCGTTGCACCACTGAGCAGGTCTGCGTCCGTAAAGATCAGCGTGCCATCCTCTTCAATCTCAAAGGTTTTATCTTCAGGCACTGGTGCGTCATTGATTGGACGAACAGTTAAATCAATCGAGCTAGAAATGGTTTCTTGACCATCACTGATATCAAACGTTAAGCCGAGTTCACCATTAAAATCAGTATCAGGTGTGACGGTATAAGTGCCATCACCATTATCCACAACGGATGCATTAGCACCCACTTGCACGTTGAATGCGGCAAGATCATCGCCATCAACATCACTCGCGTACCCGAGAAGTTGTTCTTGCGTGAAGGTAATGGTGCCATCTTCATCCATGATGTATGCCAGATCTTGCCCTACTTCTGGCGCGTCATTTTCACCTTCGACTTTAATTTGGAACGTTTCGCTCGTAGTTTCGGAGTCGAAATCGTCTTCTACTTGCGTCGTGGTTTCTTCGCTGGTGTCTTGTACATCCACCGCGAAGCTCTCTTCAGTGGTTTCTGAATCTAGCTCGTCACCACCTTGAGAACCTTCAGAGTCTGAAGAAGCACTTGGCGCAGATGAAGTTTGTACCGCTTGTCCTTGCGCTTCATTGCCTTCTGCGTCCGAACCACCTTCAGAGCCAGAGGCATCACCACCACCGACCGCTTGGGCACCCGCCCCAGAATCCGAACCACCGCTGCCCAGAGCCTCGTCACCTGATTCTCCGCTAGAAGCTACACTATCAACAACATTGGATTGTGCAGCGTCAGAGTCGCTGCTACTTTCAGTATCCTCTTCTTGAACTGCGCCACCCGAGCTCACTGCTTCTTCTTCCGTACCCGCGCCACTAGGATTTTCTTCCATCGCACGATTGGCTTCATCAACAGCATCTGCGCTTTCAGCACCGGTCGCTACAGTCGAAGAGACGGTCGACTGCTGTTTTTCTTCTTTTGTCCCCGTATCCTTCGTTTCTGTTTGCTCTACCGCATCGTTAAGCTTTTCATTGTCTTTTTCTTGATTAGTGTCGCCTGCCATTACAGCCTCCGTTGCTTTTAGCTAACTGATCGTATTTAGAGGCAGTAAAGGACACCATTTTTAGAAACCAACTTTTTTATACAACTTTTTTCATACCTTTCGAGTTCCATAAAAACAAAAAAATTTGAAAACCCAGTATAAAGATCCTTACTTGTTGTCATTAAAGCAATTAGTGCGGTGGGATAATGATAAATATGACAAATCTGTTGCGCTCAGTCGACAACAGCCATAAAGGGCTGCAATTGCTATTAGGCGATTTTTACCAAGATTTCAGTGACGCAGGGATTGATATTGAGATGCTGCATAAACAAAACCGTTTTGAAGCACTCAGATGTTATTCAAAAAGACTAAAGACCATTCTCGTCTTGTTATGTGATGACGACTTACCACCAAAATTGGCAAAGCTTGAACACTTAAACAAACACCATTTCCCTGCTCCTAATGAATTGATCGAGGATGTTAAAACCGAGCTTAACAACGTAAACAAACAAATTAGCCAGCTGTTAAAAATCGAAAATTCAATCGATAGCCGCACAGGTAGTGAATCGTAGGGGTGGCTCATGAGCAATAAGCAAATAGAACATCACCTCAAAAAGGCGCTCGTTTCGAACAACGAAGCTTCGAAGGTAACAACAGACGATACAATCGTGCTAGCCAGTGCAATGACCAGCGTACACAAAACCTTGCTGGTTATCTTTTTGCTTTCCATGGTGGCTATCGCCGTGGCATCTCAGGCTCGTATCGACATTGTGGTGTCGGTGCGCGGTGAGCTATTGCTCGAATCTGACATCGAAAAAGTGCAACACCTTGAAGGCGGTATTCTAGAAGAAATGCTAGTGCGCAAAGGCGAAGTAGTTTACGAAGGTCAGCCTATTGCACGCCTTCGCTCTCTGGATAGAAACACTCAACTCGATACGGTAAACACAGAGATCATTCAGCTTGAGCTAGACAAGATTCGTTACGAAAGCCTGCGCGATATGGTGGAACCCGATTTTTCTGCCTACATCGAAAAGTACCCAGAATTAGTGCAAGTCAACATGAATACCTGGCAGCAAGAATTTTCTAAAAACCGTTCCAATGAAGAGTTGATCACTCACGATATCCAACATAAGAATTCGCTTATTGATTCAATGCTCAAGCGCCGTAAAAGCTCCGAGAACCAGCTCTCCTTGATACGCAAGCAGCTCAATATTAAGAACACCTTGTACAAAGAGGAAATGGCGTCTTACGTCGATGTTCTGAATATGCAGGTTCAAGAGTCAAACATGGTGCGTGAGATTGAAAACCTTGATGAGTCGGTCATGAATGAGCGCTTCCAACTCGACAAACTAGAGAAGCAGTACCGAGACTTGGTGGAGAATCGTAATGCCGAGTATCAAGCACAAATCATTCAAGCAAACAAGGACTTAAAGTTGAAACGTATATTACGTCCTCAACACTCAGATAAAGTGGATCGCCTCGTGGTTTACGCCCCTATTGACGGTGTAGTAGATAAAGTGCACTTCAATTTCCGCTCCGCTGTGATACCGCCAGGTGAAAGCATCGCGGACATTGCACCGATCAATAACGCCCTTCACGGAGAGGCGAAGATCCCGCGTAAAGACATGGGTTTTGTAGAAATCGGACAAGCGGTCAAAGTGAAGATGGATACCTACAACTTTGCCAAATACGGATTTTTGGAAGGTCGAATTGCATCGATCAGCCGTTCTTCTTATGAAGAAGAAGACGCTGAATTCTATCTCGCGGAAATCCAAATCAGTCAAAACTATCTAGAGCGCGGAGGCACACAATACAAGCTGTCCCCTTATATGGAGTTTACCGCAGACGTGAAAACAGGTTCACGCCGGGTGATCGAATACGCAGCGAAGCCGGTTATGTCGGCTATCGAAGACGCATTCGATGAGAGGTGATGGATGAGTAGCAAACCTTCTTACAATATTTCCGTTCCTGTTATGCGCCTAAGCATCGCTTTCAGCTTGATGCTGGCTGCCCTCGCCTTTTATTTGTATATCTCTTGGGAAAAAGTGGATTCAGTCGAGAAAGTGCAAAACGCGCCTCTGTTGGTTCAAGCTCAACAGCTCAACCAAACTATCGAGTTTGATATTCAAACGCTTCAACGCTGTTTAAGCGCGCGTTATTGCAGTACAACAGAGCTTGATTTTGAGGTTCTGAAAGACGAAATTGACCAATTTAAGTCGCTCGCGTCACTCAACAAAACCGAGTTTAGCTTGGTGGGCGCGACCGAATACACGCAGCTTGAACTGGCAATCAATCGCTTCTCAGACAGCCAAAAAACACGCGACGATGTGTTGGCACTGTACCTCTCGCTCACCAATAACTACCTACAAATGGACGACAACTACCGGACCATATTTAACAACCATGCGAGTGACCTAATGATGGAGAAAAACGAGTTCTTCATTTGGTTGTTTGTGGTCGTTGTCGTACTGGTTGGTATCGCAGTGCTATCGAACTTGGTGGCAATCCTTAAACTGAAAAAATCCAGCTCGAATGAGCGTGACATTGACCAAGAATTCGATGAGCTTTATCAAGAACTCAAACTACTGGATTTACAAAGGTTGGAAGAGTTGCTGAATGAAGTGAGCATCAATCCTAAGCAGCGTCAGATCTACTCACACCTAAAACTGATTTTCAGCAAACTCGAAGAGCAAAAACGCAATAACGATCTCTACAAGCAGCTCTATGCTCTGATTGGTTACGAGATTCGTGGCATCACCAACACCATTAACGGCGGCGTGCAATATCTCGTTCAAGAGACCGATGAGAGCGGAGTGTTGATGGCGCAAGATATAACCTCGGCTGCCAATACCCTGTCTGAATTGGCAGAGAACTACAACCGACTCATTTCACAAGGGACCGAGAGCAAATCGAAAGAGTTTTCACTGCTGAATGTACTGTCTGAATTGATGATTCACATCAGTTCAAAAGTGCAGCGAAATGAAGGTGAGCTAGACTGCTTTATCTCAGATAACTTACCAAACCGTGTTGAAGGACAATCTACCAGCTTATTCTGGGTGTTGTTCCTACAGCTATCAAATGCCATCCAACTCAAAGCCGACAAGAAACTGTTTGTCACCATTGAATCAGGTGCGGCGTCAGACATTGAAAATACCCGCTTGACCATCAATCTAAACTTCTTAACCACACTGGATGTGCCGTTTGCCAAGCTCAATACCCTACACTGGAGCGACCATAAACAGCACACTGCAACCAAAGACGATTTGGCTAAAAGCGTACTGAAAGATTATGGCTATTACGAGAGCCATTGGTATCAATCGGGCAATCAGGAACGTTTTCAAATTCAGCTCGATTTGAAAGCCAAAAGCTTCCACACCGAGAAAACTCGCTTCGACAATAAGCGTTTGTTGCTGTGTGCCAACTCTCAGCTGCGCATTGATGTAATGAACAAAATGTTAGTCAACTTGGGCTTGGAGATCACGCCAATTCGAACGCCGAACGAACTCTTCTCTGCTGCAAAAACCTTTGGCGAATACGATGCCATCATGCTGACCGACACGTTCGAGCCAAACAAGCTGCCCTCACTGAGCAAAACGGTGAAATCGCAACTGCGCAATCACCCGAACACGAAGTTGTTGCTTTCAGTCACTAGCACTCAGCAAGCACAAGAGAGTCATACCTTTGTCGACAAGATTCTGAACTCCCCCGCTATTCCGTATGAGTTCATCCCTAACCTATTAGCAATCATGGAAGCGGAAGCCTCTGAAGAACAGATGGAGAACAGCTCATTCCTGATTGTGGAGGATGACCGTGTTCAACAGATTCTACTCAAACGTATTTTGAGCAAGCAAGAATACGAAGCCGACACCGTTGGCGATGGCGCAGACGCCGTTCAGCATTTCATGAATCAGCGCTCAGACATCATTTTTATGGACTGCATCATGCCGGGCATGGGCGGCATTGAAGCGACCAAACGCATTCGACAATACGAACAAGAGAGCGGACAGAACCCTTGCACCATTATAGGTGCGACAGCATTGACCAGCAGTAATGAACACCAAGCTTGTATCGAAGCTGGAATGGATTACGTGATCAGCAAACCTTATAAAAACGACGAAATCATCAAGGTGATCAACAAGTATGTGGCGGTACAGAAACTTAACTAGCTGTGTATTGGCAGCGCTTACATTGAGCAACGCTCCTTCGGCAATGGCGACCACCTTGCTTGAGGCGGTCAAACTCGGCTTGGAAAACAATTTATCTCTGCGCGCTAGTGACAAAGGAGTGGAAGAAAACGAATACAACATCGACATTAGCCGTTCTAAGTTTCTACCCTCTTTAAACGGTGCTGCTGATACCACATGGAATGAAAACGAAACCATATTAACGGGAACACCGGATACACGTTCTAGCTACAACTCGAACAGCTACAGTGTGTCTTTATCCCAATCGGTGTTTAACCTTGGTGACATCTTTAAATACGGCACCGCGAAGCTTGATTTCAACATTGAAGAAATCAAACACGAGAACAAAATCCAGAGCACCATTTCTGAAATCGCGACGCAATATTTCGAATACCTCAAAAACAACGCGCAAATCAAAGCCACCCAAGTAGAACTTAAATCGTCTGAAACACGTGAGCGCCAAATGCGTCGCAACGTGGAACTTGGCAACACTGCGGCGAGCGAGTTGTATGAGGTAATTGCCCAGAAAGAAGGCATTGCCAATCGCTTAAGAACCTTAGAGAAAGACCGGCGCGTAATTTTGAACGGTTTAGAGATTCAAGTTCAATACCCAGTCACCCCATCACAGGACATCTACGAAAGCGTGCCCTTGGCGGAAATCAGCGAATCCGAACAACGTGAGATTCTTGAACAAGCTTTGAAGCTCAATAACGACTTATTGGTTGCGAAGAAAACCGTCGAGCGCAGCCGAAGAGGCTTGAAAGAAAGCGGTTCAAACTTTGTGCCGACCGTATCGCTCTCTGCCAGTTACCGTTACGACGATGCGAACAACTATGACCGAACCGACCCAACCGCAACAGGGGACAGTAACTCGACCAGCGTCGGGTTGAACTTGAATGTGCCAATTTTCTCCGGCGGTTCGGATTACTACGGTTATCAAAAATCGTCGACTGCCATCGAGCGAACCGAGCTGCTGTACCAAGATTCATTGTTCGCGACGCGCAATAGCGTTAACACCTCAGTACTCAACATTAACGACTTCTCCCGCGCCATCAGCAGTTACGAGAACATCATCCGTGCCAACTACTCTTCCTACAAAGGCATTCAACGCGCCTATCAGCTTGGTACGCGAACCATTACCGACTTACTGGCAGCGGAAAGTAAACTGTTCAGCGCACTACGTGATTACGAGAGCGCGCGCTATGACTACATCATTGAATCGATCAATCTTGAGCAAATCAAAGGCATGCTATCGGTTCAATCTATCGAAAGCATCATGCAGTTGATGAGCGATATCGAAGGCAGAAGCAATCAAGACTTAGTTCCAAAACACCTTCTCTCTAAACCATCGATTAAGAAAGGAGGTCGCAATGCAAACTGAGCACTTTTCCCAAAAGATTAACTTTGCTGACAAGTGTTATCTGACTTTCTCAACGGTCATCTCAACACTGTTTGGTTTAGTGCTGCCCTTTTCGATTCTTATTATCTTTGACCGTGTTTTACCTAACCAAGCCAAAGACACGCTGTTTCTTCTGTTTGCCATTATCTTGATCACCATCTTCCTCGACTATCACTTAAAGAATCAGGAAGAGAAGATTTCGTCGGTGATCATGAAGCAATTCGAAACCAACTTAACCAACAAGGTGTTTCAATCAATCTGTTTGGCTGAGATATCGAAGTTTCGTCGTCTAGAACCCGGTGAATACCTAGAGCGTATTGCGACCATTCCAGAGATTAAATCCTTCTTTGGCGGAGAATCTGTACGGGCATTGATCAACCTTGCCGTCAGCATACTGACCATTCTGATTATCGGTCTGATCAACATCTGGGCAGGGGTGACCACCTTGCTCGCCTCCATCATTTTGGCGGTGTTCGCACTCAGTCTTTCCAAGCAAAAAATCAACAGTCTAGAAAACAAATCCGACATCGAAGGCTTAACCACGTCGAAAATCATCGAGATCATCTCTAGCCCACTCGATATCAAAGCGCGCAATATGGAATATCGCGTTGAGAGCCTCATGACACAAATGGTGGAAGAACGTGAAGTCGAGAACATCAAATACGAGCAAATTGAATCAAACTTCAACCTTATCTTGTCGCTCATACAACAGCTCTCCATCGCTTGTGTGGTGGTGGTTTTGGCAACGGCCGTTATCAACATGCAATCGAGTCAAGGCATCATGGCTGCTATCATCATGCTTACCAACCGTTACTTCGCGCCATACCAGCAAGTGATGCGCACGGTGAGTCGATGGGAGTTGAACAAGCTTCATATTCAACGTATCGCCGAGCTGCTTGAGCTTGCTGCATCTATAGAACAACAAAACGACACGACGGAAGTCGAGCGCATCTCGGTGAAGTATTCGGAAAAACAACGCATTGAGTTTGAACGCGGTCAGGCTTACTTGCTGACGGGGAAAAGCGGCGCAGGTAAAACCCACCTCGCCAATTGCATTACGCGGCAAAACACCGACAGCAAGCTCGATATCCAAATCAACGAGACACCGCTCGATGACGTCAACTACAACGTCTGGCGTAATAGCGTGCTCATGGTCGACAAAAGCAGTTCGTTCGTCGAAGGCACCATCATCGACAACTTGACTTGTTTCCGCCCGAGCTTAAATAACACGGCATTTGCGCTTTGCGAAACCATGAACATCAAGGCACAAATCGATGCCCTTCCCGCTGGTTTTTACACCGAGCTTAAAGGACATTTACGCAACCCATTCTCGCGCCAAGTCGCTTATGCCTTGTTGTTAGTGCGTGCCTTACTCGCTAACAAACGTGTGTTGATCTTCGACGACATCGACTGTGTTTATGATGACGACTTTGCTCGATTGGTTTTGACCAGCACCGCCTATCGCGCCAACGACAAAATCCTCATCATCGTCAGCAACAAGATGGACAAACTCAATCATCGCCTCAAACGCGTCAAACTTACCGGAGGTGACCAATGAGTATTTTGGTTGATTTTAATAATGTCCCTCAGCGCTTGTTGGACTTTGAGGCTCGCAGTTATGACGAGCGATACAATGAGTCACCTTTGATTCGTGGTTTAGCTTACACCCTCATAGCGCTTGAATGGGAAGGCACACCTTCTATCCTCAGCGACGCTTTTATCCCCAAACCAAAAGACAGCGACAGTTTTATCGCTACGATTGAACGCCTTGGTTACCGTTGTGACGTCACCAAACTAAAAACGTTGGAGCACATCGAGGGGCATCCTCATCCTTGTTTTATCGAGATAGAAAACCTCACTGCGATTTTCTTGGGCACTAAAGACGGCAAACTGATCCTGTTTGATTACACAAATAACAACACCATTGAATACCCGCTCTGCAAGAAGCCGTGCTTGTTGGTCTCGATCAGCGAATACTCCCGCTTATTCCGAGAACCGCCACCTGAATCTCAAGACCGCAGTAACTGGATTAAATACGCGTTTTATCGCTACAACAATGAACTCAAAAGCCTGATTATTCTCAGCTTCGTGGTCAGCATTCTCGGCGCACTCCAGCCCTTTTTTATTATGAGTGTGTACAACTTCGCCTTAACCTCTAGCTCGCAAGCCACGCTTTATTGGCTCACGTTATTTGCTGTGATTGTTGGGTTCTCGGAATACTTTTTCAAGAAAATGCGGGTCAACATCATCGCCACATCAGGAAAGGATTTGGCGGTGCATATTTCTCAAAACGTAATATCCAAACTGTTGTGGCTTCCTTATTCGATGACATCTACCGCTGGTGTCTCTTCTCAGTTAGCACGATTGAAGGACATCGACACTTTCCGCCGTTTGGTAACCGCAGAGTCAACATTAAGCTACTTCGACATGCCGTTTGTTATCGTATTCATTATTGCCATTGCTCTTATGTCTGGTACCGCAGCGCTAGTCGTTATGGCGGGGTTGATTCTAATGTTGGTGTTCTGTGTTTATTCTCGTTACATCTACTCGCAAGCCACGTCCAAGAGCTCTCGCGCCAACGCCATGGTTTCTTACCAATGGAATGAGATTCTTCGTGGTATAAAAACCATCCAAGGCTTGCCATTATTGCGTGTTATCCAGTCCCGCTTTAGCGCATCGCATTTACAAAGCACCAACGATGCAGAACATGTTTCAGTGACTAATAGCAGGGTTCAGGCAGCAGGCGGGAGTTTGATTCAGGTTATTGGTACCGCAAGTATCGTCGCGGCCGTTATCGGCGTGATGGACGGCACCTCCGATGCAGGTGCAATGCTTGCTACCGTAATTTTAGTCTGGAAGGCGTTGGGGCCAATTATGGGCATCTACAACTCTATTTCTAAGTTCCAATCCATTAAGGCGTCTTCTGCGCAAATCAACAACCTTATGGCGATGAATGACGATAAGCTAACGTTAGAGAAAAGCCCCCCTATTCGCCTCTTTCAAGGTAGTATCGTCGGCTCTGGTGTGAGCCATCGTTATAGTGGTGCGGCAACAGGCTTAACTAATCTTGGTTTTAAAATTCCACCGGGCGCAAAAGTCGTGATTTGTGGACCAACAGGTTGCGGTAAAACGACGCTCATCTCTATTATCGCTGGGCTAGAGGAACGCTATCAAGGCTCAGTTTCGGTGGACGGTTATAACATCAAACAGTTCAACAGTTACCGCTATCGAACCTCGATTAACTACATCCCGTTTAACCTGCATATTTTTGAAGGCTCCTTGGAGACTAACTTCATCTTGCATAATGGATTAATCCCAACAGAAAAAATGCGTGAAATGGTGAGTTTCTTTGAGCTCGATACATGGTTACCACAAGGCCTGGACACTCAATTGAGCGTTGATATCTGTAAAAGTTTACCAAATGGTATTCAACAAAGACTGCGGCTCGCATTAGGGCTAGGCAACTGCGAACAATCTTTGATTATCATTGACGAGCCATTTAATGGTGCAGAGCAAGAAAACTCCCACTATTTCAAGCGGTTATTTAGCGATAAACTACTCAATAAGACCGTTATTTTCTCAACGAATGATCCGGGCATGATCTCTACATCCAACATGAGCTTAGTCTTGGAGCCAGATGGCAACCTGAAATATTTCGGGTTAACCGATAAGTACTTAAAAAGTCTAAGTTAAGTTCGGAATGTGGTGTGGTTCATCATTCATACTTGAGCACGGTCATTGACAAAAATGTAAACGATGAGACTATTTACTCTGTAAGCACGTACACTAAGGAATCCGATGTATACATTTGTTGCAGACAAATTGGATGTGGTTTATTTATCAACAATACCAGAAAACTACCAGTTACAAGACTTCGATGTGCCTGAAGAAGAACTCGAAATTCGTGAAATTGTAGAGGTATGGTATGAGTGTGCGTTTCTTCCTGACTTTAACCTTCAACACATCGACATCGAAAACAAAACTGCATTAGTCGAGACACAAGCGCAAGTCGTAAACAACTACACAAGTACGCTCGCTTTTTTACTCAAAAGTCGTGCTTATCGCGCAGCACTTAACCGATTATTGAGTGTATGGAGATTGGAGTCAGCAGCTAAAGCACAGCTTGAGCTGCTGTTACTTACGGAAGAACAGAGTAGCAAGCCAGTAAATTAATCGGCTAGGATAAGGGGCCAAAAACCTTAAACCCAACCATCGAATCGGAGACGTTTCTGCACGCGTTCAACCGCCTCTATCTGCATCTGACGAACACGCTCGTTAGACACGTTTAACAACAGGCCTATTTCCGACAAGGTTTTCACTCTCTGGTCAAATAATCCGAATCGATGGATTAAGACTTTCTGCAACTTAGTTGGCAAGGTTTTAATAATATTTTCAATAGCTTGAGTAAAGCACTGGTTTTCACAGTCTTGTTGTGGATCTGGCGTATACTCACTTTCACACAGTTCAAGAACAAATGGAACACGATGTAGGTCCGCAGTGGTAGATACATCAATAAAACCACTAAGAGCAACAAGTTCATCTATACGCTCTGCTTTCACCCCTGAGCAGCGTGAGAGTTCAGAAATAGACAACTCCTTGCTCTCACTTTTTGACGCATCGAGCTTTTTTAAAGCCAGGCTATTTATCTCTTTGCACACATGAGCAGGTAAACGTACCGTGCGGCCATTGTTCATTAATGCCGCTTCTATATTCTCGCGAATCCACCATACCGCATAAGTAGAAAAACGGTAGCCTGGCTCAGGATCGAACTTATCTACCGCTTTTATCAAACCAATATTACCTTCTTCTATTAAATCGAGCAGAGTAAAGTTATTGCCTGGCCGTTTGAGGTAACCTTTTGCGATTTTCACAACAAGTCGAAGATTAGACTCAATCAACATTTCGCGCGCTTCTTCATCACCAGCTCGATTAAGTTTGGCGTAATGCAACTCCTCTTCACGAGACAACAAATCAATGCCCATAATATCTTTGAGATAGTGAGCATAAGGGTCTTTCCCAACTGACAACGATTCTTTCATTGACAGTTCATCCGTGACAGCTCGGAACCTAGCAAAGCATTCGTTGTTCATTCCCCGTCCTTCTCAAGCCAACTTATTTCTTATCTTCTTTAATTGTTTTTGTACAACACCGTATGCATCATGCTTTATATGCATTACTTTACACTGAGTGTAGACAGGGGTTCTGATCTTTACCAAGAAATCACTTATCACTTTAAAACAATTACTGCTTCTATGATAAAAACGTGAGCAAGCGGGGGTTTATATATATGAAAGTGATAGTATTTGTACGCAAATTGGCCTCAAAGAAAACAACGCAACGTGATCGTCAACGCTTACCACCTTACTCTGACTAAAACTTTGAGGCTTGAGGATGCTTTGAAGTATCAGTTGAATTAGCGAGACCTAATTCACTTGACGAAGCGCAGGTTGAAGCTGACAGTCTGTTATAACTTGGAAAACTGCACGATTCTTTCCTTCAGACTTACCTTGATACATCAACTCGTCAGCATCTTGCAAGCTCACGATGTGGGTAAACTCAGGATAGTAAGCACAGCCCAAACTGATACTCAAATGAATTGCTTGTCCGCCCAGTATAACAGGCTGATCGTAAACGGCTTTACAAAGCATATTGGCAAAATTGAGCGCTTCTCGCTCTGACAGAGAAGACGTAACGAGTGCGAACTCTTCTCCTCCAATTCTCGCCAATGTCATTCGGTCATCAGTCATCGACTTAGCGGCTTCTGCGATGGCAACTATTGCTCGGTCTCCAGCAAGGTGGCCATATCGATCATTGATTGATTTAAAATCATCAATATCAAACACCATCACCGTTAAGTTTCGCTTCAAATGATTCAGTAGCGCCAATTGCTCAATCAGGTGTCTACGGTTGTATAGCTTTGTGAGAGAATCCGTCAACGTCATCTCTAGCAATTGCTGATTGGCAATCGTTAACTGCCTTGTCCGAAGAGCAACCATACGTTTGAGGGCAAAAATATGATAAAGCGTTGCAACCGCCATAATGAAAATAGCAATAGGGAAAAGATAAAGTGGATAAACCGTTTTCACCACACTCCAACGGGTGAGGATCCGCTCACGATCCGTATCGATGACTTTTTCAAACGCTCTTGATACCTCTAAAATGGAAGTTGCACTGTGCATTCCTGCTGCAATCCGAAGATCTTTACTATATAAGCTAATTGTCGGGACAAACATACCTGCTCCCGGCGTGGTTGCCATATAAAAGTTAGCAACTTGCAGGTCTGCAACAAAGTACAGCACCTTTTTATCGACGGCGGCTTGTATCATCGAATCATTGTTAATGTATTCTGCGATAGGTGCATTCGGATAATTCGTCTGAACAAACTCAGACTCGTAACTTCCTTTAACAACGCCAATTGGCAGCGTCATTTCGCCAGTTAAAACACTCCTGATATCAACCGAAAGTACATCTTTATTTACGTACAGTTTGGTTTGGATAGGCATTATGACTGCGCCAAAGTCCATATACTTCGCTCTTTCGGGCGAGTAGACAAGTCCTCCGTGAAAGTCAGCCTTACCCTCTTTTACGGCTTGTAAAGAAGCATCCCAATCCAAAAGGAGAAACTGAACGTCGATTTGGTTGTTCGCCGCGTACTCTTTCCAAAAGTCGATTAAAATACCTTTAGGTTCACCATCTGGGCTAAGGTAAGAGAACGGCTTCCACGCTTTGGAGTTAGCAACAATTAAAGAATGAGACTCTGACTTGTGTGCATGCGCCATCGGACAAATGGACAGCCACAGTAGTAATATAGAAGCACACGCTTTTTTACATTTGCAACCATAAGTACCATAACTCGTCGATGACATACCTACTTCTCACCAGTCTTTTTAAACCATAATCTCGGCTGTTTGATTAGACTAAAGATATAGTAGAGTTGCATAATACAGGAAGTGACGCTTATTGATATGAATCTAACTTAGTAAGTTTTAGTACTTAATTGGTACTTTCAACGCTTGGTTCGCTGAAGCAGTTGAAGCAGTTGAAGCAGTTGAAGCAGGTGAAGCAGGTGAAGCAGGTGAAGCAGGTGAAGCAGTACATGATAAATTAGGAAAACTTATCTGGTACTAAAAAATTGAATATCATCAGTTTTGCAAACACCTAGTACCAATAAAAAAGCCCTATTCAAAATCCACCTTGAGGAGAACTTTGAACAGGGCTCTTTGCCTCTATGCTTCATTTTACGGCTGAAGCTACCTTTACCTTTTTTCGCTTTAACGACTCGTGTTTGGAACAGCTGACTGGTAACAACCGCTTTTAACGCGTTGTCTTTGATTTCACCTCTGCCGAAGTCGGTCTCATGTTGTGAGCCACTCGGTTGAGGACTGATTTTACGCTTTGCCATAAATCCTCCTTAATGGTCGAACCAGATTGGACAATAATTATATAAATAAGTCAAATTTATAGATTTAGTTGAATTTTATGCTAAAAAACTTCACATCACCGTCATTTATTTGAAATTTAATCAAAAACATGCTGGTTAAATAGTGACTAAATACAAATATTTGTCCATAAAGCACTAATATATGTTGACTCTTCGTGGAATTAACCTAGACTCAAACACGGCTAGAAAGAAAGTTCTTTGTTTTCACATTTCGTTGGATTACTTGTAACCCGTCGTCCTGTGGTACGCAATAGCAATTTATTTTTCCACGCTATAAGCGCCGTTGAGGCGAAAGATTACATTATTTAGATATTTAGGAAATAGACATGTCTAACACAGCTACTGGCACAGTTAAGTGGTTCAACGAAACTAAAGGCTTCGGTTTCATTCAACAAGAAAACGGTCCTGACGTATTTGCTCACTTCTCTGCAATCACTGGTGACGGCTTCCGTACTCTAGTTGAAGGCCAGAAAGTAGAATTTGTTATCTCTCAAGGTCAAAAAGGCCCTCAAGCAGAGCAAATCAAAGTACTTTAATTCTTAAAGAATTTGATACGATAGCCAGCTTTTAAAGCTGGCTATTTTTTTGCCTAAAACTTATTTTGCCAACAAAACGATATAAATCTATGGCTCTTAAACCAACCATTTACAAATTTCGTATCGCCATTTCCGATATGAATAATGACTATTACGATTCTAAAAATCTAACTATCGCCCTTCACCCTTCTGAAAAGCCGCAACGAATGTTGGCTCGCATTCTAGCTTACTGTTTAAATGCTCAAAGCAATCTAGAGTTTACAAAAGGACTCTCTACGATTGAAGAGCCTGATTTATGGCATGTTGGCGATGATCAAAGCATTACTCACTGGATTGAAATTGGCGAACCAGAACCAGACAGAATTAAGAAAGCTTCTCGCCTCGCAAAGCATGTAAAAGTTTACACTTATAACACCAAAGCGGCTGTCTGGTGGGACAAAATGTCAGGAAAGTTCTCAATGCTTCCCGTCAACGTAGAGAGCTTTGACTATGACGCTATCGACTTGATTTGTCAGCACCTTGACCGAGGTACTAGCCTTTCTGTTATGATTACTGGCAGCTCAATTTTTGTTGATATCAATGATCAGCATATCGAAGTAACGGTGAAGGAACTAAAAAACCATGACGTCTCTTAGTGAACTGAGTCAAGAGATGGGATTTGAAGAAATCCCCTTTGTTAAAGAACATAAAGCAGCAAAGCGACGTTGGTTAAAAGAACAGTCACAACTATTTACAAAAGTCTGTGAGAACAAACCCACAACAGCACCTACTCTTCACCTGCTTGGCCTTTTGACCAAATCACATATTGAAGCAAGTGCTAACTACGAGCAACATGCTCACTCTACCCAGCGTATGCAGCAAGTTCTGACTGACTCCTTGGGTAATGAGCACGCGGATAAGTTTACTAACCAATCTGCTGAAGACCTAATCTTAGTCACCCACCTTTGGTTATACACGCAAGGCTATTTAAATATGGATTTCAGCTTGGCGCACGATCATGCTGAGCAGACTCAAAATACATTGCAGCACGAGCTTGTCATAAAACGCATGGACGTTGATGCATTCAGAACCGAACTCATGCAAAGTTTTTATCAAGGTAAGGAAGCCCGTCCGGCTTCAGCAAGTGGCTTTTGGGGTTGGTTTAAACGTCTATTTTCCGCATAAAATACATGGTTTTATCCATTTCAAACAACTGATAGACTTCACGCTCAGTGCAACAAGCATCATGATTGCATTCTTAAAGGACAGTTACCCAATGAACATCAAGGGATCATTATGAAGTTTATCCGTTGGATTTTAGGCAAGGTTATCTTATTGCTGAACGCGGTGTTCTCACCTCGTGGTATTAAGCGCACCGCAGAAGAACAGCAACGTATTGATGAAAAAGCGAAACAATACGCACTTTACCAATTTGAAGCCTGCCCTTTTTGCGTAAAGGTCCGCCGTGCAATGAAACGTCAATCGGTGAACATTGAGCTACGTGATGCAAAAAATAATCCTACTCATCGAGCTGAACTAGAGCAAGGTGGTGGGCGAGTTAAAGTCCCTTGCCTTCGTATCGAAAAAGATGGCGAAACACAGTGGTTATACGAGTCATCTGACATCGTCGCTTACGTTGAAAAAGAATTTGCCTAAGTTCCCCCTATGAACATTGGCGGATGTAAAAGAGGCACCTAACGGTGCCTCTTTTCTATTTTTTCTAGCTAAATGTTGCCGTGCGAGCTTTCCTTATTCAGTCTTCTTGCTCAACTCCGAACTTAAACTCCACTAAGCAAATAATGGGTATGCAAGAACAACACAACGAAGATTACCACCCAACGTCTGCGTTATTCATCCACGATCAATGTTAGCTCTACGCGCCGATTGCAAGCTTTACCACTCGCTGTCGCATTGCTGCACTTCGGTACATACTCTCCGAAGCCTCTAGAAAACACTCGTTGACGTGGAATACTCGTCGCCAATAATTGTTTTTCTACTTCACGAGCTCGCTTTTCAGATAGCGTGTCGTTGAAACTTTCAGCTCCCGTACTATCCGCATGACCATCAATCACGACATCAACATCAGTTCTTCCCGCCAGATAGTGACCAATGTTTCGAATCCAGTCTTGAGATTGAGCAGATAACCGTGCAGAGCCCGTTTGAAAATGCACTTGCTCTTTCAAACGTATCATCAGGTGACCACCACTGAGCGTCTCGTGAGGAATGTTATGCCTGCTCAGGAACATTTCCAGAGAGGTCACGTTTTGCGACTTTTTTACTGACGCCCTCGCCGTTTGATATGAACGAGGGGAAGAAGCCACATTGGATGCGCTCGGGTATCCCCATTCTGGGTGTCTCAGCTCAGTGTTTGATTTAGGAGCTGTATCTAAAATGTTCCCACCTGGGACCATATCTTGATCGAGGCTACTGCACCCGGCCAGAATGCCACAAACAATTAAAAACCAATGCTTCATACCATTACCAACGTAGAAAAACTCTTGTTCATTGTGTCGACAAAACACGCCGAATCTTTAGCGCTTTTGTCCACCGATTGGTTTGTCTATGCAGCGTTCATGCCACTGGAGTCAATGCCAAATCATCTCTCAAATAAAAAGCAACACTAAAATACCCTACCCTTACAGCCCATACGTCAGGCTAAGTCTGTTACCAATGGTCTCACTTTATTGTTATTTAATGGTTTTAGTCACTATCGTTAACCGATAAACTAACGCAAATTTCTCATTTAGAGCACTACTATGTTAAAAACCATATCGAAAGGCTTTGCTGTTGTTGTTGCCGTAATGGCTTTGTCGGCATGCGATAGCGGCAAGAGTCAGCCTCAGCAAGGCAAACAATACGAAGTTTTGCCAGTATCCCTTGAAGAATATGATTTAGCTCCCCTGACTGAAGCATTCTCTTTAACTTGTGGCCACTGCCGCTCAATGGAAGAGTTTGTCCCTCAAATTGAATCATTGACCGATCAAAGCGTTGAAAAAATGCATGTAACGTTCAATGAAAGTGCACAAGTGAGCGCCATCATCTTCTATACTGCCGTAATGCAGCTTGAATCAACACCAGATAAAGCGTTTATGGCGGATCTTTTTACTGCTGTGCAAATGGGTGCCGATGCAACGGCTGAGGAACGCCAAATCGCCGTAGAGAAAGCCTTTGAGTCTCGCAACCTTATCAGCCCTTACCATTTAGATGAAGCACAGCAAAAAACGCTGTTTGAGTACATCACTAAGGCAGAAGCGATCACGACTCGCGGCCAAATTAACTCCGTTCCAGCCTTTATCGTAAACGGAAAATATCAAGTGATTACTGGTGGTCATGACAGCGTTGAAGCCATGGCAGAAACCATCAACTTTTTGCTAAAACAACCTAAATAGACAAGGAGATTACGTGTCTAAATTTTTGTTTCCTCTTATTATTTTTATTTTGGCGGGCTTTTTCATTTACCGTACTTGGACAAACCATAAAGTAGCAGATGAAAACTTTGCCAAAGGCCAAGCATTCTTACTAGAAAATGCGAAAAAAGAAGGCGTCATCACAACAGAAAGTGGCCTTCAATACATGGTTCTTGAAAAAGGCGAAGGTGAGGTTCACCCAACGGCAACAAGTAAAGTAAAAGTACACTACCACGGCACCTTGATTGATGGCACGGTATTCGATAGCTCTGTTAATCGTGGTGAGCCTATTTCATTTGGTCTTAACCAAGTCATTAAAGGCTGGCAAGAAGGTCTACAATACATGGTAGAAGGTGAGAAAATCCGCCTTTTCGTACCAAGCACGCTTGGCTATGGTAAGAGTGGCTCTGGCCCAATTCCACCAGCAAGTGTTTTGATCTTTGATGTTGAACTACTAGAAATTCAATAAATCTAGAAAGCTTTGTCTTAAAGCCAAAGTATCAAAACCAAAAACGCCGCGAACCACGCGGCGTTTTCTGTTTTAAGAAAGGTTAAAAACCAATATAGTGATCCGAAAGCAATGCAATGAACAACGCCAAAAGATGATAGATAGAGAATTTAAACGTCTCCATCGCGGTATTTGGCTCTGGTGCATATTTTAGCTTCCATGCATGGTACATAAAGCCAGCATTGAGTAGTAGCGAGGCAAAAAGATACACCACGCCGACCATACCAACCAAAACCGGTAGGACACAAACCAAAGTCAATAGCACCGTATACAACAGAATAGAAGTTTTGGTGTACTCAATGCCGTGTGTCACTGGCAGCATGGGAATATCTACCTTGCGGTAATCCTCGACACGATGAATAGCCAGAGCCCAAAAATGTGGTGGCGTCCAGATAAAAATGATCATTACGAGCAGCCAAGCATTCGCATGTAATTGCCCTGTTACAGCAGTCCAACCGAGAAGAGGCGGCATCGCACCGGCAATCCCTGCAATGACGATATTTTGGGGCGTAGCACGTTTGAGGTACATTGTGTATACCATCGCATAGCCGAGCAAACTCATCAAAGTCAACCATGCCGTCAGCGGGTTGACCATCGCATAGAGAAGTACAAACCCTAAGACACCTAAAACTGTAGCGAAGGCTATCACCGATGATGGTTTAGTCTCACCCGATGGCAATGGTCGTTTGTGTGTACGTGCCATTCTCGCATCAATTCGGCGGTCAATTAGATGATTAAACGCTGCCGCAGACCCTGCCATCAGACCAATCCCCGTTAGGCCAACTACCGCCTGCAACCAGGGGAAATCATCAACCGGGGCTAAGCTCATCCCTACTACTGCGGTCACCAACATTAACGCCACCACTTTAGGTTTCGTTAACTTCAAATAAACGGAACTTAGTCGCTTTCGCCCATTTAACGACAGCGCGATTTCTTTACTCATAGCGAACTCCTTTCGCGGTGTAATTCCAAGCCGTTTTACCCTGCCACAAGTAAAACTGGCTAACACAAACGAGACTCAACATAACAGCGGCACCAAGGTTGTGCGCCACCGCGACATAGATAGGAAGTTGAAATACTACGTTGCTTACACCCAGCATAATTTGGCACACCAGAGTGAATAACAACCACCCTCCGATTCTCTGTGAATGATGAGAATCTTGCCTCATAAGCCCAATACTATAAGCCAATACCACGGTGGCGGTAACAATAGCGCCTATACGATGAGTGACGTGTATAGTCATTCTTGCCGGATACTCCAAGACACCAAATTCATAATTCTCGAATCCAGTTTGCCAGAAAGAAAACGCTTCTTTCCATGAGAGATGGCTCATCCAGTCTCCCTCACAAATCGGCAGTGTGGTACACATCAGCGCAGCATAATTTGACGAAGTCCATCCTCCAAGGAGCACTTGCACCAAAACAACCAGGAAAACCAACAATGAAAAGCCTCTCAGAGAGCTAGAAGATGGAGAGAAATAGAGATTGTTTTGCGCTTTTAATTGGCAGTAAAAAATCGCCTGTAACGCCAATAAAACAAAACCACCGAGCAAGTGAAGCATCACGATGACGGGCATTAATTTAAGAGTAACTGTCCACATTCCCAAAAGTGCCTGCCCAATCACCAATACGCTTAGCAACATCGGAAAGGTTGAATTTACACGCTCAGACCTTACTGATATCGCTGCCATCGCAAAAATGACTAAACCTAACGTTCCCGCAAAATAGCGATGAATCATCTCAAGCCATGCTTTCTCATGCTCTACTGCCCGCTCGGGGAAGTTCAGGTTAGCACGTATGACGTCTTCTTCTTGATGCGGCACAGAAAAGTGCCCATAACAACCAGGCCAATCCGGGCAACCTAACCCTGCATCTGAAAGGCGAGTATATGCCCCTAACATGATCACCACGAGAGTTAGCAGCAAACTGAATCTAACCAACTGAATTAATTTCATATGCACTTCCTCTAACCGACTCGTGACAGTTTTAAGAGCTTGCGTAAGTCCGCCAACATACCTTTATTCAATAGGACTAAGTCCTCATTTGGTTTCGGCGAGTAAGACATCACCAGTTGCCCAAGAGGATCAACGATCAACATTTGCCCAGGTTTCACTTTTGCGGTAACCAATTCATTCATTTGCATCGCTAACATCGATACTTCCATGGGATCTGAATGCTCAGTCTGCCAAACGACTGGCACTACTCGCTCTTGATACTTACCTAAAGCAACATGGCTTTGCTGAAGCAGGTAAAGCTGCTGTTTACACTGTTCAGTGCATTCGTTAGGCAATACATAAGCGAGTTGCCAACCATGGTCTTTGAGAGGTGACTCTTGACCAAGTTGCTCTAACGTCGTGTATGGTTCGACTAACTCGCCTCTATTGGTCACTCCGCTTTGATACCACCCTTGTGTGAGAATGACTTTTGCAATGACAGCGGGAAGCGCGAACGTACAAACCAGCGCAATCAACATTAGTCGTCCTTTGGTTACTTTAGATGTCATGCTTCACCTCCATGTGACGCAACTTTTTTTGCCAACGAACAAAAACAATTAAAGTCAGTAATAAGAAAACACCTGCCATCGAAAACCATTGAATCGAATAGCCAAAATGTTTGGCACTATTGAGTGGCAATGGATTCCAAGGAAAGTCATAGGGCCAACGAGTTAAATTGTCTGGCTGCAAGACTGCGGGCATAAGTTCAATATTCAGTAGCTGATTCAATTGCGCGATGTTTAGGTTTTGCACGCGAATAACATCGCCAACTTCCGGCATTAACTCTGAGCTCAGTGGATTAGTAGATTTTCGGTACAGGCGTCCTGTGATGAAAATCGAATTATCGAGTTTGGTGACCGTTGGTAACATTGAGCGATCTGCTCTTCCCTCGACAAAACCAAGCTCCAATAACGCATAGGTACTAGGCTCATCGATCGTCAATACAATCTGAAATGCTAAATATCCCACTCTGCCTTGATGCGTTTGGTTGTCTAACAAAATTACGGGAAACGCCTGGGGAACAACATTAACTTCCACTTTTTTCCCGAGGATACTTTCCTCTCGCCAGTCGTTGTCTTCAAGAACGACGCTTAGTGCTTGGTACGCACTATCCGCACGCGCGAGAATGGCTTGTTCCAATGCTTGTTTTTCTTGCCCTCTCTCAAACTGCCAAAAACCCAGTTTGACCAAAAGAGAAAACACAACCACAGTTAAACCAACTGCAACCCAAAACCGTTTCGATAGCCATAATTGTCTTGATAACAACAATGATGAAACCGGAGGTGCCATGTCCACCGTATTTCTATTCAAACTGACGCTTGTCCTTTTGCTGCTTTTCATTATCTTCAACCTCGCAAAAGCGCTTATCGAAATGGTTCGTGAAGACCCAGATAATCCTGAAAAAAGAGACAAACCCATGAGTCATTACTTAGGCCGTCGAGTCATGTTCTCCGCTTTGGTGGTCGTCCTTTTGCTTATTGCGCTCAGCTCGGGTTGGCTAGCACCAAACCCTCGCCCTTATTAGTCGAACCAAGAGTTCACACTGCGCCTAAAGTACGTAAACAAACACAAACAGACATAACCAAACCACATCCACGAAATGCCAATACCAGCTGCCGGCTTGAAAGGCAAAATGGTTCTTTGGCGAAAAGTGATCTTTAGCGATTCTGAACAGCAGCACGATCAAGAAGATAGTCCCAAGACAAACGTGTAAACCGTGGAACCCCGTCAACATGAAGAACGTGTTACCGTAAATACCGGACTGCAACGTGAGCCCTATGTCTTGATAAGCATGAACATACTCAACCGCTTGGTAATATAGAAAAAAGCCAGCAAGTACGATGGTTATCTCTAACCAAACAATCAGTGCCGTTCTTTTGTCTTGTTCAAGGCTTATATGCGCCATATGTAGCGTAATAGACGACAATAGCAGCAAGATAGTATTGGTAAGGGGTATGCCCTGCCACGGCATAGCTTGTGTTGTTTCTCCCCCCGGTGTCAGTGTGAGTGGCCACATCGCTTCGAAGGTTGGCCACAGGACTTCGTTAGTCATGAAGTTATTATCTGCCCCACCTAACCAAGGCACAGAAATCATTCTGGCGTAAAACAAGGCACCAAAAAAGGCACCAAAAAACATCACTTCAGAAAAGATAAACCAGCTCATTCCTTGGCGAAAAGAACGAGTAATTTGCGAGCTGTATTTTCCACTCAGTGATTCAGTAATCACATTACTAAACCAACCAGCCAACATGTAAAGCAAGAACAAGAAGCCCACCGCTAGCACAATGCCACCAATGGTTCCCACTGCACCGTCACTTTGTGTCCCCTGGACGGTCATGCCTGCGCCAACAGCCACTAAAAACAGAGCAAATGCACCGATGATCGGCCAGCTACTTTGAGCGGGAACATAATATGTTCCTGGCTTGTTACTCATAATTTTTCTCCTTACTGACCAACCTTGGTCTGTATCTCTCTCCCTGAGTGGCTAAGAGCCTGTAGGAGGGGGAAGTTTATAGAGTGTGTAAGACAGCGTTAACGTGTGTATAGACTCTGGCAAGTCCGGTTCGATATAAAAAATCAACGGCATTTGAGCTTGCTGTTTACCATCCAGGGGCTGCTGGTTAAAACAAAAACACTCAATCTTGTTGAAGTAAGCAGCTCCAGTCCCGGGAGAAACAGAAGGAACGGCTTGCCCCACCAACTTCTGCCCGCTTTCATTAAATGCAAGGTATTCGGTTTGCACAACTTCACCTGGGTGAACATCCATCGAAATCACTTTGGGTCTAAACTCCCAAGGCATATCTGGGCTTACATGCGCCATAAACTCCACGCGAACAGTTCGGCTCATGTCCGGTTGCATACCTGTCGGTTGAATGGCGGCTACTTCACTTGTCTTTCCATTGATTCCCAGTGCGTCGCACATCACGTCATAAAGTGGGACTAGTGCATAGCCGAAGCCAAACATTAACAGGGTCGCCAAAAGCAACTTCACTGTGAGCTTCTTGTTTGATGGATTCGGTTTCATGTCACTCACCCCACTCTTTGCTAGTCAATCTTAGGCGGTGTAGTAAACGTATGATGTGGCGCAGGGCTTGGCACTGTCCACTCTAAGCCTTCCGCACGTTCCCACGGTTTTGCAGAAGCCTTCTCCCCGCCACGAATACACTTGATCACCAACCATAAGAAGATCAGTTGTGACAACCCAAATGCAAACCCACCAATTGATACTATTTGATTAACATCAGCAAACTGAATGGCGTAATCCGGTATGCGCCTTGGCATGCCTGCTAAGCCTAGGAAGTGCATTGGGAAAAACAGGACATTGACGGAAATAATTGAGCACCAGAAATGCCATAAACTCAGCTTGTGGTCGTACATATTGCCCGTCCACTTAGGTAGCCAGTAGTATGCCGCTGCCATGATCGAGAATACCGCACCAGATACCAACACATAATGGAAATGGGCAACCACGAAGTAAGTGTCATGATATTGGAAATCCGCCGGCACAATCGCCAACATCAGTCCCGAGAAGCCACCAATGGTAAACAGCACAATAAAGGCAATGGCAAACAACATTGGCGTTTCAAATGTCAGGGCTCCACGCCACATGGTGGCAACCCAGTTAAAGACTTTAACCCCCGTTGGTACCGCAATCAGCATAGTGCAATACATGAAGAAGAGCTCAGCAAAAACTGGCATCCCCGTGGTAAACATGTGGTGCGCCCACACAAGGAAAGATAACAATGCAATGCTGCACGTCGCGTAAACCATCGAATGATAACCAAACAGCTTCTTACCACTGAAAGCAGGCAGAATAGCGGAGATGATTCCAAACGACGGTAAAATCATGATGTACACTTCTGGGTGACCAAAGAACCAAAAGATGTGTTGGAACATTACCGGGTCACCACCACCAGCTGCGTCAAAGAAGCTAGTCCCGAAATATTTGTCAGTAAGAACCATGGTCACCGCACCCGCTAGTACCGGCATAACCGCGATCAACAAGAAAGCGGTGATTAGCCAAGTCCAAACAAACATTGGTAACTTGAACCAAGTCATTCCCGGAGCTCGCATATTTACGATCGTCACGATAACGTTGATCGCGCCCATAATGGAGCTGATACCCATGATATGAACAGAGAATACAAACAGCGCAGTGCTATCCGGGCCATAAGTCGTGGACAGCGGAGCATAAAACGTCCAACCAAAATCAGGACCGCCGCCAGGTAAAAACAACGAGCTCAACAAAATAAGAAATGCAAAAGGTAAGATCCAAAAGCTCAAGTTGTTCATGCGCGGCAGCGCCATATCTGGAGCGCCGATCATCATCGGAATCATCCAGTTAGCAAGACCAGTAAATGCTGGCATCACCGCACCAAATACCATCACTAAACCGTGTACCGTGGTCATTTGATTAAAAAACTGCGGATCGACTAGCTGTAGCCCTGGCTGGAACAGTTCGGCACGAATGATCATTGCCATCGCACCACCTGTTAGAAACATCGCAAAGCTAAACCAAAGGTAGAGGGTGCCTATGTCTTTATGGCTTGTAGAATACAACCAACGAGTGATGCCCTGGGGTGCATGATGCTCGTGACCATCATCGATCGCAATGGTACTGTTCGCACTGGCTTCTGCTGGCGCAGACTTCACTGCCTTATCTATTGGCTTACTCATATTTCCTCCTTAGCACTGCCTTGTGCCTTAAAGGCATTCACATCGGATGCTTGCACTGTATCGCCAGTATCGTTGCCCCATGCATTTCGTTGATATGTGATAACCGCGCCAATTTCTTTGTCACTTAACTGATTAGAAAAAGCCTGCATTGCGGTGCCCGGGCGACCGTTGACAATAATATCTATGTGCTCTGTAACATCTCCGGTTGCAATAGGACTGCCTTTAATCGCGGGAAATGCACCCGGAATCCCCTCACCATTTGCCTGATGACACACAGCGCAACGCGCCGTGTATATCGATTCGCCTTGCGACATCAATTCATCCATAGATAAGTCTTGAGAGAGCGCTTCTTGTGCCGCCGCTTTTTGAAGTGCGAGTTCTTCCTTCTTACTCGCTAGCCATTCATCGAACTTTTCTTCTTCCATCGCATGCACCACCACTGGCATAAATCCGTGTGCACGACCACATAGCTCCGCACATTGGCCGCGATATACGCCTGGCTCATCAATTCTTGTCCATGCTTCATTAATAAAACCTGGAATGGTGTCTTTCTTGACGGCAAAGTCCGGTACCCACCAAGAGTGAATGACATCATCAGAAGTCATCAAAAAACGCACTTTGCGATTCACAGGCAACACCAAAGGGTTGTCTACTTCCAGTAAGTAATGTGCGCCTTTAGCTTCGATTCCATCAATTTGTTTTTGGCTGGTGGCAAGCAAACTAAAAAACTCAACATCTTCGCCAAAATAGCTGTAATGCCATTTCCATTGCGAGCCTGTGATCTTGACCGTGATATCCGATTGGCTTGTGTCTTCCATTGCGACTAAAGTTTTCGTTGCGGGAATCGCCATAGCGACAAGAATGATGATGGGTATGACCGTCCAAATAATTTCCACTTTTGTACTTTCATGGAAATGTGCGGCAACTGCTCCTTTTGACTTGCGATGACGGAAGATGGAATAGAACATCACACCAAAAACAATCAAAGCAATTACACAGCAGATATAGAAAATCAGCATATGTAATTCATACACTTGCCCACTTATCTCTGTGACCCCTTTTGTCATGTTGTAGTCATTTTCCTTTGACCAACCAAAAGAGGAAAATGTGATTAAAATCACATTCAGTGATAAGGCTAGAGTAGTCGTTAATCTTTTCAAAAGATCTCTCCTCTGCTCAGCCGCTACGCCTACGCGAGCTTCCTTGCGTCCCGATGCAAATATCGAACAACTTTACGAAAAATCACAAAAACTACGATTTCGACACGGTTTGTTATATTTATGTTAAAAGGCTAGTTATAGTTCCAAGGTTCTTCAAGAAATTAAATATGATTAAATTTTGTTCGGATAAGAAAAATTAATTCGGTTTATCGATTGCCCTCTTTGAAATGTAATTGAGAACCATTTACATTGATTTAAAAGAAAACATTGAGATACTTACCAAACGAAGTGTCCAAGAAAGTAGGCTCCCCCTACTAAGGAATGACTGATATGACAGCACTAATTACGCAATGGCTAGAACGAGACCCTGATCCTAAGACTCGTGAAGAGCTACAACACCTCGTCGATACGAACAATGAACAAGAACTTACTGATCGCTTTGGCTCACGCCTTGCCTTTGGTACTGCAGGCTTACGTGGCAAAGTGGGCGCAGGTCCAAACCGAATGAACCGCTTGGTGATTCAAGAGACCGCCACTGGTTTAGGGAACTATTTGCTTGAGCAAGTCAAAGATGCCGCGAGTTGTGGTGTCGTTATTGGCTACGACGGTCGTCCCGATTCAAAACAATTCGCGCATGATACCGCATCCGTACTGACGGCCCTTGGTATCAAGGTTTACCTAACGTATGACGTTGCAGCAACCCCAATTGTTGCGTTTGGTGTCCGTACATTGAATGCTGCGGCCGCTGTTGTTGTTACTGCCAGCCACAATCCACCAGAATACAATGGCTTCAAAGTATATTGGGAAAATGGCGCACAGATTATTCCTCCACACGACTCTGGAATCGCAGCGAAAATTGATGACGCAACAACGAAGCCATTACCTTTAATGTCTCTCGATGATGCAAAACAGCACGGTTTGTTAGTTTGGTTGGAAGACGACTACTACCAAACTTACCGTAAGACAATGAATGAAAACGCGCTGCTTACTCCTGACAACAACACCGATATTTCTATCGCTTACACTGCGATGCATGGCGTTGGCGCGAATATGGCGGAAACGCTACTTGCCGACGCAGGCTTCCAAAAAGTGGCAAGTGTTAAGGAACAGCGCGAACCTGATGGAAGCTTCCCAACCGTCAACTTCCCAAACCCTGAAGAAGCCGGTGCAATGGACATGGTGATGGCATTAGGTAAGTCCGTAGATGCCGATATCGCTTGCGCGAACGATCCAGATGCAGACCGTTTTGCCGTGGCAGTTAAACGCCCAGATGGCGAGTATCAGATGTTAACCGGCGACCAAGTGGGTTCACTGTTTGGCGATTACTTGCTGGAACAGCAACCTAACGCTTTGGTTGGCAACACCATCGTATCCTCAAGAATGCTGAGCAGCATCGCTAAGGCACATGGCGCACAATACTATCAAACATTAACTGGCTTTAAATGGCTTACTAACGTTGCCATGGAACAAGAGACAGAAACCAACCCATTCTTGTTTGCTTATGAGGAAGCGCTCGGTTATACCGTGGGTAACAAGGTGTGGGATAAAGATGGTTTATCTGCAATCGTCGCGTTTTCACAGCTAACAGGCAAGCTTAAAGCGCAAGGCAAAACACTGTGGGATAAACTGGAAGAGCTGTACCGCGAGCACGGTTTCTACTTCAACGCACAACGCAGCATCGCTCTCGACCCGAACTCTCCACCAATCGGCGACAAACTCCGAGCCAATCCACCAACAGAGATTGCTGGTAAAAAAGTTGCAGTAACCGAAGATCTTAAAACATCGGTTCGCATGTTTGACGACGGCTCTGAAGAATCCATTGACTTACCAGCAAGTGACGTATTGATTTATCACCTAGAAGATCAATCACGCGTGATTGTTCGTCCTTCTGGTACTGAGCCAAAACTAAAATGTTACTACGAAGTCATCAACCTCTTCCCTGCGGATATGAGCTATGAACAAGCACAGCAAGCAGCAGAAGCGAAGATGAACGAACTTATCGACGCGCACCAGCAAAGTTTGTAAGTCAAAGAGAAACATAGATATTTGATACAACAAGAGGCGCAAATTCGCGCCTCTTTTTTGATTTTCACTAGAACAAGTCAAGCTAACCCGTGCTTTCCCTAGCCTACAATTTCCTTTTGTAGAAAGTACTTGTGGATGCCCTCTGCAGGATAGCCTGAGTACTGCCCCACTTTCTCAAAACCCAATTTGAGATAGAACTCAAGAGCTTGAAAGCTGTAGGTATCCAAATAAACATGGGTAACCCCATGAGGCTTTACTTTTTGTTCTAGCATCGACATTAATTGGCTACCGAGACCAGAGGTTCGACTTTCAGCGTCTACCCACAAAAACTCAACAAACACCGTATTTTTAAACATTTCGCCAGTCAAGCCACCCATGATCTTGCCATTCTCATCTTTTGCGAAACAGCCTACAGCATGCACTTCCCCTTCAGGTAAATGCAGTCGGTTATAAGATCGAATACCTTCACGAACAAAATCAAGGTCTGTTTGATCTGGATTTAAACAAAATTCAAGCTTCATATATCCTCTCCTTAGGAAACACCAATATCCTAAAACAAAAAGCCAGCAATTGCTGGCTTTCTGATGGAATATGATAACTTTACAAGGCGAAACTACTCAGCATCCACAACGCCAGAATAACAAACACTAACCCCATTAGTTTATGCTGATACGTGCGGAATTTTTCGTTCTCGAGCAGCCCTTTGCCCAATGTGCCTGCTAACCCAACAAGTAATAAATTGAATGACAAGCCAAGAACGTTCAACAATAACCCTAGCGCTAGCATCTGCTCACCGGAAGATGCCGTGATATTGCTTGAGACAAACTGCGGCAAAAACATCACAAAAAAGACCAAGGCTTTAGGGTTGAGCAAATTACTCATCAAAGCACGTTGATAATAAGTTGATGCTATTTTGTTTTGACCATCAAGCTCTGGAGCCGAAGATGCCTCAGCTCGTAAGCAGTCCCAACCCATTTTTAACAAGTAAGCGCCACCTAGTAGATGAAGGACTTTAAGGGCTATTGGGCTCATGGCAATCAGGGTAGATACGCCCATCGCAGCAAGCAAAGTAAGAATAACACCAGACGTCGCATTGCCTAAGCTAGCAAAAAGACCGACCTTCTTACCGTAACTCATACTAGAGCTCGCTATCAGCAACATATCGGGCCCTGGTAACAGTAACAAAGCCACTACTGCGGTGAGATAAACAGGAAGTACAGATAAATCAATCATGATGGAACCGCTTTTCTACAACAAGGCGGCGAATGTTATACCAACAAAATGACATCATCCAGCCTAAAATAGCCAAGATAATTCAAAAAATAAAAATCATAGTTTGCCCAGCTGAAAAATTGCAATCAATTCGCCTGTTTATCAAAATCGAATAGCAATTTTGTACAAAAATAAGCACGATGGATCCGTTACACTTCTAAAATGATTTTCTTGAGCAGACCGGATAAAGATGAAAGAAAAGAATAAGGAAATCGCTACCTTCAAGATAGCTCAAGAGCTCGGCGGTTTAGAACTTCTCGATGCAAAGTATGAGAAGCAGAATTTTTCACGCCATAGCCACGAAGGTTACACTATTGGTGTCATCGAAAAAGGGGCACAACAATTTTTTAGGACGGGCGGGAATCATATCGCGCCACAGGACAGCATCATCCTTGTTAATGCAGATGAAGTACACAACGGGCATTCAGCCTCGGAAGGCGGCTGGGAATACAAAGCAATGTACCCCGTACCTCAGCAGTTTCAAACTTTAGGACAAGAGCTTGGCTCACCAAATGTAGCTCTGCCCTATTTCCCTCAACCTGTGGTTTACGATCCTGAGCTGGCTAGTCAGTTACGACTGGTATTTGAAACACTAGAAAAATCAGACAACCGTTTATTGAGAGAAACTTTGGTTTACGGCACGTTGATCAAGCTAGCCAGTAAACACAGCACTCATCGGGCACCACTGAAAGAGTCAACCAGAGCTCAGCGACAAGTGCAGCTCGTCAGAGAATTTTTGGAAGACTTTCCACAAATGGACGTCTCACTAGAAGAACTCGCGAAACTGTCTGGATTAAGCCCTTTTCATCTGCTGAGAGAGTTTCAAAAGCAATTTGGCTTTCCGCCTCATGCCTATCAAATTCAGCAACGTTTACGTATGGCGAAGAAGCTACTAAAAATGGGACAAAAAATTTCAGACGTGGCACAAGAATGCGGCTTCCATGATCAGAGCCATCTGCATCGACACTTTAAAAAAGCCATGGGCGTCACTCCCGGCCAATACGTCCGTCACAGCTAAAGCAGCAATATTGTACAAGGCGTTATGCGACTACCGAGCTATCTTGGTAATCTGATTTAGGAATAAATAAGAAGAAACTATGGACCACACTTTGCCGTTACAAAAAGAATCAAAAGCCACGCTATTTTGGCAAGGTACACTTGCGATGATGCCTCTGAGTATCGCAGTGCTCCCTTGGGGCTTACTCGCAGGCTCATTCGCAATTGATACTGGGCTTCACCCTTTGGAAGGACAAGCACTATCCGCCATTTTGTTCGCAGGTTCTGCACAGCTCGTCGCGATGGGAATGATTAAAACCGGAGCAGGTCTAGTGACCATGTTACTGACAACGTTTTTTATCACCTCTCGACATTTCCTCTACAGTGTATCGATGCGCAGTAAAATTGCACCGCTCCCTCTAAAATGGCGATTATCACTCGGCTTCTTACTTACTGACGAGCTGTTTGCGATTGTAGGCCACCATTCCGATAAACAGTTTAATCGCTGGTATGCACTTGGGGCTGGTCTGAGTTTTTACCTGTTTTGGAATGTCGCGACATTGACAGGCATTATTGCGGGAAGTCTAATCCCTGAACTGAACGAAATGGGTTTGGAATTTGCTGTGGCCGCAACTTTTATCGCGATAGTAGTACCCACCATTAAAAATGCAGCGGTACTCGCGAGTGTTATTGTGGCTTTGGCGAGCTCGGTTGCCCTAACCTATTATCAAATTGAGGGAAGTTTGATGATTTCGAGCATTTTAGCCATGCTTACTGGTTACTTTGTGGAACAAGTAAAGGAGAAACGCTAATGATCATGTTGGCTATTTTACTGATGACGGTACTTGTTTTCACCAGCCGCTACTTGTTTTTAGAACCCAAGCTGCCATTGCGATTAGGGACGCGCACTCAAAAAGTACTCAATTACGCTAGCCCAGCAGTACTGACTGCGATCTGGGCACCTATCGTTTTCATTCCCGATGGGGAGCTCAGCGTCAATGTGCAAAACCCATTTTTACTGGCTGCCGTACTGGCTGCTTTAATCGCTTATTTTACTAAAAATGTTCTTTTAACGACAGTTATCAGTATGGTGGTATTTCTCGTTCTGCGAATTTGGCTTTAATCCGCCAACCACTCAATCTCCAACAAGGTGACATCGCCACACTTTAATCGACCAAGGAAGATGTCACCTTCATGTACCTCACCAACGCCCTTTGGTGTACCAGTCATCACTACATCGCCATCTTGAAGTGTTGTGTAACTGGTTAATTCATCCAGGATAGTTAGCGGCGGATAGAGCATTTGGTTAACGTGACCTTTTTGTACACGAACACAGTTAATTAAGAGCTCAAGGTTAAGATCATTGATATCAATGTTATCCAAAGAGACAAACCGACTAAACACGGCAGAGCCATCAAATGCCTTAGCACGCTCCCACGGCAACCCCTGATTTTTAAGCGAGGATTGCAAACCACGCTTGGTCAGATCCAATCCCAAACCAACCGCTGAATAACGTCCATCCTTGATCAAAAAGCAGATTTCAGCCTCATAATGAAGGGGCTCTTGATGGAATGAACGCAGAGTTGTTGATACGGAAGTTGCGGGTTTATTAAATACCACCATTTGCTCAGGCATTGCATTATTAAGCTCATGAATATGTTCAACGTAATTTCGTCCAACACAAAGCACTTTACCCACTTCTACTTTCTTTTCTTCAACTTGAATAACACTCATCATTCTTCCCTGCAAAACAAAAATCCCATCATAATCTAACCTATTGACTTAACGACACTAAATAGCAACCTCTAGTGTAAAAAATAAGACATTCACCCCGTTTTGAGTTTTGTATCATCTAATTGAAACAGCAAAGTATTTGTAAAACAAATAGACAAAAAAGCCAGCACGAGGCTGGCTTTAGATCAATGAGCTTGAATAATAGTTCTCGCTAAACCCTATTATAGGTAGTAACGAGCACCTAACGCCCATTTGTCATCAGTTTCACGACCATTGTCGTCATTTAGGTCAAACTGGTAACCTGCGTAACCAACAAATTTAGGCGTGAAGTTGTATTCTGCTTGTAGTGCCATTTCTTCACGAGCAGTTTCTGTTTTAGAGTTCTTAAACTCTTTACCTTCCACCATCTCATAGTTAACACTCAAGTTTAGGCTGTTCGCCAGAGCGTATGCGATGATCGCCTCGTACGCATCACTTTCTTCTAAACGGTCACCTTTTACACTGAAGTTCATGTTTTCGTTTGAACCATAAACCGCAGCAAGGAATAGGCCTTGGCCGTACGCACCGTAAGATGCTGATACAACGTGTGATTCCGCCGTGTGCTTACCTGCATATGCAGGGTGCTGGAAATCGCCGCCATTGTAAGAGTAACCGATTTTAGCGCCCATGATTGAGTAAGAAAGCGCAGCTTGCACACGGTCATCGTATTTAGCACCGCCAGTTATAACTCCAGCATCGTTGCGCGTGTAATCATCGTTTGCACCCTGCCAACCAAGACCAAAGTTGATCACCCCCGCTTCACCCAACTCGATGGCATTACGGTAAGAAAGCATTTTATCCGCACGGCCTGTGCCAAGGTTTCCATGATCGTCATAGATGAAGTCGTTGGCAAACGCGATTGGCATATCTGCAATACCTGCGACATCGTAGTAAGGTGACCATTGCGTACCACCTACTGCACGACCATAAACCTCATGCGTTACACCTAAGTAACCTAGACGAGTTTTAAACGACTCTTCACCACCGTCTAAGTAGTTTAGCGCCCATTCACCACGTGCGTCTGCGGTGAAGCCATTACCCAAATCCTGTGTCGCAGAGATATTGATACGAGGAGAGTTAGTACCCACATCCGTGTCACCTTGCTCTGATCCATTTAAATTAACAGAAACGTGGCCGCCCATCGAAAATGTTGTGCCATCGTTATTATATAGTTCCACTGCAACTGCTTGAGTACCGAAGGTTGCTGCCGCGATTGCCGTTGCTAATAATTTTTTATTCATTTCTAAATCCATTACTTATTAGTTGGTTAGTCAGTTTTAGACCCGGCTTTGGTTCACTTTCGTAAAAACGAAATGATGAACAAAGAGAGGAATACAAAGGCTATCCGAGGCATCGTTTCCACCAGATTAGTTTTACCTTTGTGTAACAACTGCCGACACTTTATTTGATTAGTTCCTGACAACCGAGTGAAAAGATCTCAGACAAAACCTAAAAAGCAATCGTTTACTTAGCCTTCAAAAAATCGAGAAATAAAAACCTTACAATAAGAAATGCTTTAGAGAGAGTTAGCTCACAAATAGCTGATGATTCGCTATTTTTAGGCCAAACTTCCCTGCCAAATTGAAATGTTTACTTACATTTAGGGTCAAGAAACAATTCAGGAACTTTTTGAAAAAAACACAGTCTTTAACGGAGAGGAAAAAACCTCAAAAAAGATAAACCTTTCTTTTTATAAGTGGTATGAGAAGGGGCACTTATTCTCGCCAGCAATAAAAGTGCAATCAAATCATAACTTAACAGAAATCTATCTTTCATTTTCAGCCTTTACCTTAGCGTCATCAACACATCGGGCAAGAAAGCCCATCGATTACAACTAGGGTAATAAGAAAATGAAAAAGGCAGCACTAACTACTGCAATTCTTACAGCATTGGTATCAGCACCATCATTCGCAGCAACTGTATACAAAAACGACGGTACTGAATTAAAAGTTGGCGGCCGCGTTGAGTTTCGTGGTGACTTCATCGGTTCAGACGGTGCTGAAGTTGAAGGTTCCATGGAAGATAAAAGCCGTGCTCGTCTTAACCTAAAAGGTAAAACAGACATCGGCAACGGCCTTTCTGCTTTCGGTGTTTACGAAGCCGAACAAAAAACGGGCAAAAGTGAATTCAAAAACCGCTACATGTATGCAGGCGTCGACTCTGATATCGGTGCTTTCTCTGTAGGTCGTCAAGACATGGCTGCAGTCATCATCTCTGACATGACGGATATCACTGAATTCTCTGGTGTTCAGCAAGTTATTGATTCGTCGTCTGATAAGCAAGACAGCGTTTTCGCATACCGTGGTGCGTTTGATGCACTACAACTTCAAGCAACCTACCAAGCAAACTCTAGCGATAACGAAGATAAATACGGCATCTCTGGAATGTACTCACTACCAATGGGCCTAGACCTCGGTCTTGCATATTCTGGTGGCGACGTAAATAAAGACAACTCTGAAGACCAAATTCTAGGTGGTATCGCCTACTCGATGGATAACCTATACCTAGCAGGTACTTACTCTCAAGGTTCATTGACGGACGCTGAAGACTTTACGGCTTACGAGTTAGTAGCAAGCTACAAAGTAGCGAGCAAAGTGACCCTTGCTGCGCTATACACAGCTCAAGAGAATGATCAAGACAACGGTCCAAAATACGACACCGTTGAAGGGATCGAGCTCGTTGGTTACTACAAACTAAACAGTAACTTCCGTACTTACCTGTCTTACTACATCAACCAACTCGATGAAAAGAAGGATGTAGTAGATGGTAAAGTGAAAGTGGTTCAAGGTGAAGACACACTACGCCTAGGCGTACGTTACGATTTCTAATTCACTCTTGTCCTAAGAGCGAGTCCACTTGGCCAGCACCTTTGCTGGCCATTTTTTATGTAACCCAACACAACTCGATAAGTTTTCACACTATCGAAGCATCGCTCAGCAATGAAAAACGACCGTAACGACGCCTACTTCTGCCCTCTTTTAATGCGATTGCTCACTAAGTTAGTGCGTTTGATCTAATCGACAACATAGAAAAACCAAAAAAACATTTAAAATCAAACAGATAAAAGTTGGCACGTGTTCTGCAGTATTATTTATGCAAATGCATGGCAGCGTTTGTGCTTCTCGTTCTTTGTACCTGTTATAACAGGCACGTCCTTTGAATTGGTAATGTCGCCTCCCTCTGGGAGGCATTTTTTTATTGGCGCGAAAAACAATAGGACGTATGATCCCGCCACCTCTATCAAACTGGAATTTTTCAATTGAATCATCATCCTGTTCAAGGTGCGTCCTGGATGCTAACAGCTGGCTTGGCATTCGCCATAGTGAACAGCTTCGCCCAAATTGCTAGCATCAACTTTGGTGTCTCTTCCACCACATTTGCGTTATTCCAATATGCAATCGCCTTATTTGTTATTCTGCCCTACCTACGTACACTTGGGATTAGACGTTCTTTAAGAACCCAACACTTTGGCTGGCATGCATTCCGCATTTTTCTCTCTGTTATCGGGATTCAACTTTGGTTATGGGCTCTCGCTTACCCAGTTCCAATTTGGCAAGGTATTGCACTTCTCATGACCTCCCCGTTATTTGCCACAGTTGGTTCTGGCTTGTTACTCAAAGAGAAAGTAGGTACTGCACGCTGGTTAGCGACATTGACGGGGTTTGTTGGTGCCATGATCATTCTTGAGCCTTGGGCAGACTCATTTACATGGGCGACCCTGCTCCCTGTTGGCGCCGCATTTTTCTGGGCAGCGTATTCATTAATGGTTAAAAAAATGTCGGTAAACGATCCGCCATCAACCATGGTTGTCTATTTATTGCTGCTGATAACACCATTTAATATCTTGTTAGCGATACCGACGTTTACTATGCCAGATACGTGGACGATATGGGGTGTGCTTTTAGCCGCAGGTGCACTTACAGCACTCGCTCAATGGGCTATCGTTAAAGCATATGCAGTAGCAGACGCCTCATTTGTGCAACCATTTGATCACGCCAAACTGCCTTTGAATGTTGTTGCTGGTTGGTTGGTGTTTGGTTGGGTGCCACCTGGTCGTTTATGGTTAGGTGCTGCGATTATTATTGCATCTATTGCGTTTATTACGCATTGGGAAGCGAAAAAGACAAAGTTAGTTGAAAGAAAAATCTAATTTAAAAGTTCTATATTTTCAGGAAAGGAAATGAGGAACCCATATGAGTCAACCAATCAAAATTACACTGTATCGCTGGGCTGGTAGTTGGGGCCCATTCAAAGTCAATATTCCTTGTGGTGAATGTACATTAACCAAAGATATTTTAAAGGATACTTTTGAAAACGAACTAGCCGATGTGCCCGTTGAACTTGAAGTAAAAGATTGGTTATCGCACTGGTGGGAACCATTAAAAGCTGGTGCTTGGCATGCACCCATTCTTCTTGTCGAAGGGAAAGTTATCAGCCAAGGAGAAGCATTGAATCGGGGTGTGCTTGTACAGTCTGTTATTGCTGAGTGGGTAAAACGCGATGAGCTAAAAGGCAACATTGTTTATGGTAAAGCAACTTGCCCTTACTGTGTCAAAGCCAAACAATTACTTGACGAGGCTGGCGTTCAGTATGAGTACCATGATGTAGTTAAAGACAGCGCCGCCTTATACCGCATGATTCCTGAAGTAAAAGCCATCATTGGCGAAAAAACACCGGTAACAGTGCCGCAAATCTGGTTAGATGGAAAATATATTGGAGGCGCTGACGATTTAGAAAAGTGGTTATCAGCAAAGGGGCTAGATAAAGTGCCTAACAATGTTGTGGAGATACCAAGCCAATCCGCGTAATTCTAGATTTAAATGTCATCAGTCTTTGAGTAGCGTTTTGCCAATGTTGTGCAATATGTTGGCTACTTACTAACAACAAAACAGAGAAAAGCAAAAAGCCCTGATTTTTCAATCAGGGCTTTTTAAATTATTTCGCCAGTTTTTTAATAACACGAGCAAAAACAGAAGCTTTTTTCTTCTTCGCTTTACCGTAAAGCGCTTTGTGCATCGCGTCTTTTGCAATCATCTGGCCAATATAAGCACCACCAAGTTCGTTACCCATGACCTTCTCCTGAATGTATTGACTTAACTATGTTGTAATTTTACACCATAATTAGATAAAAACAAGACTCCAGTCACATTTATTTTGTAATTAACTTTCAGTTTGATTTTCGTGGATTTCTTGAAATGAGCGTCTATCGCTTAGGTTGTTGGTATGTTTTACCCGCTGCGACGTACGTATCTTTCTGTTTGATTTCAAAGAATGTTTCAAAGAACCACGCAGCAAACTTGATCAAGTGATCGCCTTCATTCATGACGTGCTCTACGTATTCTTGCTCTTCTCCGGACTCATCTTCTTGAGTGGTAATATGGTAAATACGTTTCTCACCATCAACTTCTGCAAGGCCAAACTGACCCGTTAGGGATTGCGCCGCTTGTGCAACTTCTTCTTCCTCACACGCCTTCAAGATTTCAAGTGCCTTTGGCATGCTTTCTTGCTGAGTAATTTCTTTTACCAGTGTTTCAAATTCGTTTTGTTGCATTCTTTCACCTAACGATTAGAGATCGGATAGCCATTGGGCAGAAATGTATTCCAAGCTTGAGAGAAGTATCAAGGTTCGCCCTCTTCCTTTCAAACCAAGTCATTCAGTATACACAACAAGCCAGACTTAATTTAGCTGCGCATTTTAGAAAGCCGACCTTCTGGTTGCAAGTATATTCAGATGGAAGTTTCTGCTTGAACCGTCCCTTCTGGCACTTTACGAAATTGGCTTAGTACAAGAACAAAGCAAGAAAGTAACGCAATAAACAAATAAAACACCCCAAGCTGCTGCTGATTCGTAACCCATGAGTCTACTAAGTACCCACCAAACAAACCTGCTAAACACATTTGAATAGAGCCAGATAACGCAGAAACCGCGCCTGCCTGTTGCTTATGTGGCGAGAGTAGCAAACTAATCGATACTGGGAATGACATGCCTTGGGCAAAACTTAAACACGTGAATGCCGTCAGCAATGAAAATACACTGAAGGGGGTAACCAACAACATGAAGCCAGCAACAGCAACAATCGCGAAACTCATCAGCAAGATTTGCTGAGCTTTGTAACGAGCATTGATCAAATTCAGCACTAAGCTACCCGTCAGCAAACCAACTGACGGTATGATCATCAAAGAACCGTAATCTGCCGCCGTTAATCCTAACTCTTGTTGCATTAAAAATGGATACAAGGAGAGCGTAACCAGAGCCGATAAATAACTAAGCCAGTTGTAGCTCGCACTACCAATCACTTGTGTATTCGTTAACAGACGCAAATAGTTCGCGCTTACTTCGCCTACTTTAAATTTTCTCTTCGGATAAGGCAGCGTTTCTGGCAGCACCAATAAACCAAGTGTAAAAATTGCCATTAAGTAAATCAGTACAAACACGAAGACAGCATGCCAACTCAGGTGAAAAGCAATCCAGCCACCAAACAGCGGAGCAATAATTGGCATCACTGAAGCAGTGACTGAAATATAAGATAGCGCTTTGGTTAATTGCATACCGTCATAACTATCACGCAGTACTGACCGACCAAGTACCGAAGCGCTGCCCGCTCCTAGGCCTTGCAGTAACCGTCCCGCTTCAAGGGCAACAATGTTGTCCGAAAACGCGATGCAAATAACCGTACCAACTAGATATACACTTTGCCCCAGAATAAACACCGGCCGACGACCAATCGCATCAGACAATGGGCCGTAAAAAAGCTGAGAGATACCGAAGCCAATGAGAAATAGCGTGACGAGATTCTGAATCGAATGTTGCGGCAAATTCAAGTCATGACCAATCAATGGCAAAGAAGGAAGATAAATACTAACGCCAACTTGGCCTGTGGCGATGATCATCATCGCTAATAACAATGGTGTTTTACGCAAACGTTCCTCCTACTTTGTGACAGATTGATGGCAAACAGTGTATATTTGATACTCTAAGATGATAATCAGCTAAGTTGGAAAGGAATTAATTCCCAAGGAGATACAATGGACTGGATTCAAAGCGTGAAGAGTTATATTCGTGTGGTCGAAGAAGGTAGCTTTAATGCAGCAGCGCGGAAACTCAATACCACCAGCTCAGCTATCAGTAAGCGAGTTCAATGGCTAGAAGATAAAATTGGCGTTCAACTACTCAAACGTACGACCCGCTCAATTAGCCAAACTGAAGCTGGTGCTCTGTTTTATCAACGAGCAAAAAGTCAGCTTGATTCATGGCAATCGGTATTAGATGAAACTCGCTCAGTCAACCAATCACCAGCGGGGCTATTAAAAATTGGGGCAACGCTGGCCGTTGGTTCTAAATTTCTAGTTCATTATCTTGATGATTTTCTTGAGAAATATCCAGACATCACACTTCAATTAACAACAACGCTACCAGGCCAATTGCCAGAGCTAAGCTTAGACCTATTTATTAGCCGGGAATTAGAGCAACTGAACTCTCTAAGTTTCAAAGCCACAGCGCTTTTCGAACATAAAGCACAGTTTTACGCCGCACCTAGTTACCTAAAAAAATATGGAACACCACAATGCGTTGAGGATCTGACAGAGCATAATGTCCTGATTTGGGGAGAAAAACCCTCACGAGAAATCAAAACAAATCGAGGCAAACGTATCAGCTTGTCCGGTAACTTTGCCACGACCAACCCAGAAGCGCTGTTTCATGGTGCCAAAAGAGGCATGGGTATTTTGATGACGAACAACGTCATGATCAAAGATGATCTCAAATCCGGCGCGTTAGTCCCTATCCTGCCCGATATCACAGCGGATAAAGCCACTGTATATGCCTACTATCCAAAGCTGGATTATCAGCATACCCGGACTAAGCTGTTCCTCGATTATCTCAAATCACGATTAGAAGAGGAGAAGTGCGCCTAGCTTAGCGTTTTTATCGCTATACCTTTAAAAGGTTCAAGCATAAAAACATGAAAATAATGATTTGTTCGTTCACAAAATTTGAAAAATCTGCCTTAGTAACCGATAGTTTATTTGATGCATATCAAATAATAATTCGTCGTGTCTTACACGATATGTTAATAACAACGCTAGGTGAAATGCTCAATGGGTCAGGTACAAATCAGTTTCCACAAAATTGATGAGATATTGAAGCTAAACGGCACGGCTCAGCTAAACCGGGTCACGCTAGATATTCATCAACACTTGCAGAGCCATTGCACTTGCGTTGTAGAAGTTGCGCATCTTCAGCATTCGGCTCATACCATTTCCTTCGCCAGCAATGGAAAAATTACAGACAACCTAAGCTACCACCTTTCAGGCACCCCCTGTGAAAAAGTGGCGAAAGACATTGGCGAACATATTTTCTATCAAGACCAGGTATACAAGCGTTTTCCTGAAGATCAGATGTTTCAAGAAGATGGCATTCAAGCTTACATTGGCCTGCCATTGAAGACACAAAATGGCGAAGTTCTGGGAATTTTACTGTCTACCTTTACCCGAAGCATCCACGCGAAAGAAGCGCAAGATATCCTCGACTTCCACCGATTTTATGCCAATGTCATTATTCATAGCTTACGTGAAAAGTGGGTCAGTGAACGTTCAGATAAGCTTCTTAATCAGCTTAGCTATGAGGTATCGCATGATAACCTAACTGGACTGCTCAACCGTAGCTGTTTAGCTGATACCTTGGAGACATTAACGCAGCAGGCGACTCGCCCATTCAGTTTGGCGTATCTTGATATCGATAATTTCAAATCGATCAATGATATCAACGGAAACTATATCGGCGACCAAATCATTAAGTTCACAGCTAACGCCATTCAACAGAGCTTGTCGTCGCCAAACAATGCGTTCCGTGTCGCAGGAGATGAATTCGCCTTCATCACGTACGACGAAGATCCTGTAGCCGTGTGTCAGGAAGTACTCGACAAAATTGAAAGTGGCTACAGCGACAAATCTAACCGGATTTCTTTCACCGTTAGTATTGGTATTGCGCGTGCCCCAGTACATATGTTGAACAGCGATGAGCTGATTTTGAATGCCAGTCTCGCTCTCAAAGATTGTAAAAAACACCGCGATACACGGATTCAGCATTACGACACACACCTTAGTGCGTTATACCACCGTAGGACGCAGCTTATTGAGGCAATGCGAATCCAGCTAAGTACTGATATACAAGACAGCGATGAGTTGTATGTAGTGGTTCAACCGATCGTCGATATCACGAGCGACCGCTGGAATTACTTTGAAATTTTGACTCGTTGGAATAGCAATATCTATGGAAATATCTCTCCAGCAGAGTTCATTGAAGCTGCCGAACAATCAGGCCTGATTATCGAGTTAGGTGAACGGATTATTGAACTCGCGTGTATCGCAAAGCAAGAACTCGAAGCGAACCTAGGCTATAAAGTCAAACTCTCCATCAATTGCTCAGCGTATGAGCTGGTTGATTCCAACCGTTATATTAATCACTTAACCAACATGGTTGAAAAGTATCAGCACGAAGCAAAAGACTTTGTTATAGAGCTCACCGAGACCGTCTTACTCTCACAAAGTGGCCGTGAACAGATGGTACTTAACTCGTTGCGATACTTGGGTTTTAAAGTCGCACTGGATGATTTTGGTACGGGATACTCAAGCTTGAACTATATACACAATTATCCGATTGATAGCATCAAAATCGATGCTACCTTTGTGCAGAACATGCTCTCAAATACAACCTCTGAACAAGTAGTGTTTTTGATAGCACAATTGGCAGAGCTGCTTGATGTGGATTTGATTGCCGAAGGCGTAGAAGACGATAGAGCACTACAAAAGTTAATTGAAATGGGCTGCCACTACATCCAAGGTTACTTTTACTCTCGTCCACACAGTGTTGAAGAAATCGTACACCTGATAAATGAACGTGAAGTGCGGAGTGCCTAACGTACTGAACAGACTGCTGTCATAGAATTCAAATCTAGTTAATGCACAAAGTAAAAGAGACCAAGCTATGCTTAGTCTCTTTTTGTTTTTTAAGCGAAGTACTTTATTACAGCACTGCTTTCTCTTTATCGCGTAATAGTCTATCCATTTCATCTCTGTTCGCGACAAAAGTAGCCATCTCTTTCTTAGGAACAGAACTCGCCATTGGGATATTTGCTCGCATAGCGTTAACTGGACGGCCGTATTCAATCAACTCATAGTGAAGGTGTGGTCCAGTCACTCGACCTGTTTTACCAGAAAGACCGATACGCTGGCCTCGAGAAACCTTTTGCCCTTTCTTCACCAAAATCTTACTTAGGTGTAAGTAACGGGTTTTGTATTTGCTGCCGTGCTCAACAACCACGTAGTTACCCGCATAGGGGTGTTTACGAGTCATGATCACTGTACCATCACCAGTAGAAACGACTGGTGTACCGGTTGGTACAGCAAAGTCAGTGCCGTTGTGCGGCGCAACACGCCCCGTTACTGGATGTAAACGATTAGGGTTGAAGCCAGAACTGATACGCCAACGACTACTTACAGGGTAACGCTGGAATGCGCGCTGTAAGCTTTCACCTTTGGCATTGTAGAATTGACCATCAGTATGAAGGTAAGCGGTGATCTCGCGGCCGCGATTATAAATCTTAATCGCCTCAATTTCGTTCTTACCTGTTGGTACACCATTGATGCTTTGTGAGCGACGAACAACTTCAAATCGATCACCTGCACGAAGATCACGTCCAAAGTTAAGTTGTTCTTTGAGTAAGCTTACGACTTGACTCACTTCCGCCGACGTTAAACCTAAACGACTCGCAGAAGAAGAAAAACTGCCTTGAATAACGCCAACTAAAGGTTCTTGGCTCCACACGCCAGGAATGGAAATATCAGTAAAGTCATAGCTACCATCACTATTCAGCTTGTAGACCACTTTATCTGCAATAGAAAATTGCAGTTCCATTTTCGCTAACTCGCCTGTTGCATCATCACGCCAGAAACGGAGCGTATTGCCCGGCTTAAGTGTATCAAGTGCCAAGTAGTTCAAATCCGTTTCCATTACTTTCATTAACGAGCTGTAACCGAAACCGAGCTGACTAAAAATAGTGCTTAGGTTGTCACCTGCTTGGATTTGATATTCGAAGTTCGGGGGAGTGACAACTTCGGCAGTTGTCGCATCAAGAATTTTTTCAACGACCTGAGATTCAGGTAGGTTCAATGCGATGGTTTTGGTTAAAGATGACTCTTTGAGAGAGTGAGAAACACCAATCGCAACTAAAACTGGCAAGGAGTATAACAGCAGCGCTCTACGACTTGTCAGATTCGGCAACCGTCTTGTAATTTCATTTGTAGACACGGGAATTACTATCTCCTTTCAAACAAGGCTCATAGCTTATGCATTCCCGAATAAGAAATCACTAGGAAATTTCGAGATCTAGCGCAGAAAATACTGAATTTTTACAGAACTCAAAAAAAATTCATCACTGTTGCATATGTAAGTTATTCCCTACACGCTGTAATGTGGATGAATTGAATTGATTTGGCGTGTCTGCCATTGCTTGATCGTCACCGTGCGCTAAATATGAAAGCGTGATAGTTGTATCACTTTTCCATTCGAGCTGAGTAAATTTCACGCGGTCACCAACAAAAACACTGTCTAAAAGGACAACTCGGCTCGGCACGGGGTCAAACTTGAACAAGCCAACATAGTTAAACGAACCGCTACCTTGTGTCGTTACAATCATCGGTGCAACAACCCATGAAACACCTTCAATCTCACGCTGGCTAATCGACGCAGTTGGAACAAGTACCTGACCTTTTGTCGCACCTGCATCATAGTCACCTATCAAATAGCCGTTTTCTTTATCCCACTCATCAAGAAAAGTGACCGCACTTTGCTCGGGGACTTGGATCGTCCAAGGATTACGTGCAGTGATACCAAGCGTCTCTTGCACAATAACGTTAGTTTCTACTTCTGTTTGAGGAAACTTAGCCATGATCTCGTCATCAGACAAACTAAAACGATAAACACCCGCGATCACAACCACAACCAATAAAACGATTGGAATAAGTAGAATAAGTGGTATCGGCAGGATTTTTTTGTGAGTCATGAAGACTTCCTTGTTTCAAGGTATAAACGAAAAGCGAGTATACCATTGTATACCCAAATGATTTCACCTCTTCAAGTGTTTCAAAATTAAACTAAACTGATTGTATCCAAATAGTTTCAAGTCCAGAGCTCATAACGAGCTAGTGACACAAGCTCTGTGCTCTAGGTCTATTGGTGTATTGGGACAAATAGGTAATCACGATGACAAAAACCATTCATACATGCGAGTGCGCCTGCGGTTTAGTTGAGATCCGTTGTAAGGGAGAGCCCACCCACACGTCTGTCTGCCATTGCTTCGAATGCCAAAAACGAACTGGCAGTGTTTTTGGGGTACAAGCTCGCTTTGAAAAAGAGCATGTCACTTTAAACGGTGAAGTCACTAGCTATACCCGAATTGGCGATGATGGCAGTGAGGTTCAGTATGACTTTTGTCCATCCTGCGGCACGACAATGAGGTTGTTCGTTGCTGCATACCCAGAAATCATGATCATTCCCGTCGGTCTATTTACCGATAAAGAGTTCCACCAACCTACCGTTTCAGTCTATGAACAAATGAAACACGGGTGGGTGAGTTTCGAATGCACAACGGAACACATCTGCTAGCGAGCAATCCGCGTTCACGTATTTACTTTGGCTCGGACAACCGCCCTATAAGTGAGATTTTTTTGAGAATGATCAATCGAGTTTTACTGTAAAGGGTTTCGTAACTCGGTGTGAGCGCTATAATCGGCTCCTAATATTTGGTGGGGGTTTATTGTGATTTCCAGACTTCCTCGTTGGGTGGAATATGGCGCGTTTCTACTAGCTCTTCTCGCGGGCTGCGTCAACGCCGTTGGTCTTCTCGGCTTTCAACACCAAGCGATAACTCATCTTTCGGGAACCGTAACTCAGCTAGGGAACAGCTTGCTAACAGGTGTGGATAGCTCCATTCACCTGCTCTTCATCGTATTTAGCTTTTTGATTGGCGCTGCCTTTAGCGGCTTTTTTATTGAAAGCAGTGCGTTAAAACTAGGGCGAAGATATGGTGTTGCACTGTGCATAGAAGGGAGCTTGCTCTTACTCAGCTTGGGCTTTTTGGTGCAAGGGGATTTGTACGGCCAATATCTAGCATCAGCAGCATGTGGATTACAAAACGCAATGATCACCACGTTTAGCGGCGCAGTAGTCAGAACCACACATATGACCGGAATCATCACCGATCTAGGGATTATGATTGGAGAGAGCTTGAGAGGTCGTCAATTTGACCGACGTAAAGCAAAATTATTCCTATTCATTTTCTTTGGCTTTTTGTTTGGCGGCGCGGCGGGAGCGGCTCTATTTACGGTATATGGTTTATATACGCTGGTTTTCCCAGCAATATTGGCTTTTTCTACGGCTCTGATTTACTGGAGTTACCTATACATACTTAGCCGTCAACAAAAAGCATAAAATTTCGATCCGATTGAAGCGACATGCTTCAATCGGATTTGGCTCAATAGGTTCACACTGCAACGGTACAAGAAACGCTGAACGGTATTTTGACACCACTAAAAACCTTAGAATAGATAAGGCTAACTGAATTTCTGGCTAAGAAGTTAGTCAGATCAAAATCACATTTGTTTACCATTTTATTATTCCAGTCACAATGCGCCCCATAATTCACTGCGCAATTCGCCTCTCGTGCTACAATTTTCTAACACAAGCAACATATTCGCATACACTTAGACGTTATTTGACCAATTACCCGACAAATCGGCTGAATAACTAGATGTATTTAATGAATAGTATTGCAATGGATGCAGTTTGCGGGTACCCTCCGCAAAACTGTGATTAAATACGGATGTTTAGTGAATATTTATGTCATGGAAATGGCAAGTATTGACTAGTAGTAACACGAGACAACTATGCATAACACCACTAATGCTACTGAAGCTCCTAAGGGCAACTTTTGGATGTTTTTCATCCCTTCCCTAATTGGTCTTCTACTCTTTATGGCTCCGATCTCTTACGATGGCGGCCTAACCATTCCCGTTGCAGTGATGGCAAAAGTCATCCCAGCGGTGTTAGGCGATACCTTGATTGCTATCGTCACCAGTATCATCGCTTTCATGGCCGTTGCTTCTGTTCTTTGCAAAATTTTTAAGCCAGCTGCAATTTTACGAAATGGTTTTTTAAACGGTCTCTTCAACCCATCTCCACTTTGGCTCGTTGTTCGTTTAATCGGCGGCGCTGCCGTGTTAATGACGTTCTTCCAAGTGGGTCCAAAAGCAATTTGGGAAGAGAACACTGGCGGGCTTGTTCTTACTGGTCTTCTACCTACTCTGTTTGCCGTTTTCATTTTCGCGGGTTTACTGCTTCCGCTTCTTTTGAACTTCGGTCTTCTGGAGCTATTTGGTGCGTTACTCAGTAAAATAATGCGTCCGGTATTCAACCTACCTGGCCGCAGTGCAATTGACTGTATGGCATCTTGGCTAGGCGACGGAAGTGTTGGTATCTTGCTAACCAGCAAGCAATACGAAAATAAGTTCTATACTCAGCGTGAAGCGGCTGTTGTCGGGACCACTTTCTCAGCAGTATCGATCACGTTTAGCTTAGTTGTTATCGCTCAGGTAAAACTAGAGCACTTATTTTTGCCTTTCTACGGCGCTATCTGTCTAGCTGGTATCGTAGCTGCGATTATCATTCCTCGCCTGCCTCCGCTTAGTCTGAAGAAAGATCGCTACATTGACGGCAGCAACCCAGATAAAGACGCAGATGCAGTGCCAGAAGGCCACACCACATTCTCTTGGGGTATGGATCTAGCTCTTAAGCGTGCTGGTCAAGTCACATCGGTTCAGTCTGTATTTAAAGAAGGCGTACACAACGCAGTCGACATGGTATTTGGCGTACTACCTGTAGTTATGGGTCTTGGTACCGTCGCATTGGTGATTGCAGAATACACGCCTGTATTTGCAATTCTGGGTCAACCGTTTATCCCATACCTAGAGCTACTGCAAGTCCCTGAAGCTGTTGCAGCATCACAGACAATCGTTGTTGGCTTTGCAGATATGTTTATTCCAGCAATTTTAGCGGCCTCAATCGATAACGAAATGACACGTTTTGTTATTGCAGCAATGTCAGTAACTCAGCTTATCTACATGTCGGAAGTAGGTGCCCTACTGTTAGGCAGCAAAATTCCAGTAAACATTGTAGAGCTCTTCGTAATTTTCATTTTACGTACGTTAATCACATTACCTGTGATTGCTGGCGTTGCTCATCTTATTTTCTAAAATCGAGACGTCAATAAACAAAGGCTCCGCATCGTCGGGGCCTTTTTTATACCTAAAACTCCGTCCACATTATGCTTTTAGTAAAAAGCTCATAATTTACAAAGACAAAACTTCAACAAAACACCTGTCAGCACCAACAAAATTTTCATCACCTCACCTGTAAAGCCAGTTGATGCCACTGTTTGTTAAGCAATTCTTTTCATTATGACGATTTCATTAATTGAGATCGCAAACATGATCACACTCACAAGTTTTAACGTAAATTGTCGGTTTGTTTAAATTTAGTTAAAAAAGACGACAAATGAGTTCATGTTTTTGACAAAGATGTCGATAAAAATATAACCAAACACAATAGGTTTCTCTTTATGCCCAATTCGCTCGGTTTAAAAGAGGCGAAAGCAAAGTGGAACCAACCGGGAGAATCAGAGGAAAGCTCATGAAATTCAGACATAAGGTTGTCACAGCCTCTTCATTTTTGCTGCTAATTACCGTGTCGTTATTGTCGACACAACAAGTTATGACCATCCGCTCCCAAACTCAGGAGCAAATCGACTCAAGTGTCAACGAGATATTGACCAGTGTTGGTAACACTGTGCAATCAGAAATGAATGCAAAGAAGGATCTCGCTCGCTCCATTACTGAAGTGATTGAGCTTGACCCCAGTTCACATAGCTATGTTCAAAACATACTTGAAAGACCCACGCCAAAAAGCAGCTTCCTTGCCATCGGTTTTGGTTATGAAAGTAATGGCTTTGTGATTGAAAATGACGACGGCTGGGATGCGGGTCCAGACTACGACCCACGTCAGCGTCCTTGGTTTATTGCAGCTAAGAGCAAAGGCGATTTGGTCGTAACCGATCCGTACGTCGATGCGTCTTCGAAAAACGTTATAATCTCTGTTGGTACGCCAGTAAAAGAAAATGGCCAGTTTTTAGCCGGTATGTTTTATGACCTCGAATTAACTACCCTTTCAGATCTGGTCAACCAAGTGAATCTGTTTGATGCTGGTTACTTATTTCTGGTCACCGCTGATGGCACAACCATTGCTCACCCTCAAAGTAAATACAACGGTGAGAAAGTCGGTAGCTACCTCCCACAAATCGAACTTACGCAATCAGCACAACATGTTGAGATTGATGGCAACCGCTACATGGTTAACCTGACTCACATTCCTGGCGAGAACTGGTACGTAGGTTCGGTGATCGATGAAGCTGTTGCCTATTCTGCCGTAGGAGAGCTCCGTAACAACGCTATTATTTATTCAATCATTGCCGTGATTGCATCTATTATCGCCCTAACTCTGTTGATTCGCACTCTCATGCGTCCTTTGGACACGCTAAACAATGCGATTAAAGATGTAGCATCAGGGAAAGGCGACCTCACACAACGCCTCGAAACAGATACTGACCAAGAGTTTTCTGAGCTTGCCACAAACTTCAATACGTTCATGGAGAACTTACAACAGCAAATCATTGAGTCGAAACGTATTTCTGATCAAATTTTAAACGGAACTCAAATCACCGCTGAGGGCGCAAAAGACTCGGCAGGCGCAATTCACACGCAGCTGCAAGAGCTAGAACAACTTGCTACCGCGATGCATGAGATGTCTGTCACCGCGACAGAGGTTGCTAATAATGCGCAAGGTGCGGCAAGTGCAGCCAAAGAAGCCGACCAAGCAACGGTTGAGGGGTCTTCTATCGTTGGTGAATCGACACAAACGATAAACATGCTTTCCGATAGCATTGACCTTGCAGTCGAAGAAGTACAAGTGTTGGAATCTGCTACCGCCAATATCGAAACGATTCTAAAAGTCATCAACGATATTGCGGACCAAACAAACTTACTCGCGTTGAATGCCGCAATCGAGGCTGCACGTGCGGGAGAATCTGGCCGAGGCTTCGCCGTTGTTGCAGATGAAGTACGTACACTGGCACAACGTACTCAAGAGTCGACAACAGAGATTCGTACTATGATTGAGCAACTACAATCTGGCGCTTCATCTGTGGCAAATGCCATGCATCAAAGCAAAGGTAGTGCTATAGAGGCCGTTGAAAAAGCGGGTTTAGCAAATAGTGCGTTACAACGCATTCGTGACGCGATTCAGCGTATTTCCGATATGAACTTGCAAATTGCCTCAGCAGCTGAAGAGCAAAGCCTTGTCGCTGAAGAGATCAACAACAATACGGTGAATATTAAAGACCTATCGACTCAAGTCGCCGAATCGGCAAATCGAACCAACGACGCGATGCAGGCGCAACAAGAAGATGTACATAAACAAGATCAAATCTTAAATAGATTTACTGTCTAACACTCATCTAAGCAAAAACAGCGAGCATCGGCTCGCTGTTTTTGTTTTTAACCCTCTACCCTAGTATTGGTCGATGTTACGTGTGCCATATTGGTGCTTTTAAGCTCAACATTACAAGAACGCCGACTATGTGTCCTTTCAAGTTTAATTGAACTCGACATGGATATAGCGATCCTTAAAACGGCGATAATAACGGTCGTCCACTTTTAGATAAGTGAAATCTCCAATCTTTATGTAGGTACTATTCCGAGGAATTCGGTCATGGTAATAGTAACTGCGTCTTGGTCGTCGGTTCTCAACATAAATAACGTCACGATGTTTGTGTTTATGCTTGTGTTTATGATGGTGGTGATGCGCATGATGGTGATCGTACCGATGTCGATGCTTATGCTTCGGGTCAGCCACCGCTTCTGTACTCAACACACCTAAAGACAACATAACGCCAACCATGGCAAAAGATAATTGCTTTGACACAACAGAGCCTCTTATTCATATCAACATCGATATAATAGAAGGGTGAATCACTGTACATGTCAGCCTTTCGCTAAGGAGTTTTACTAAAAAGTCAGCACTAACCGTGATTATCAGAGAAACGTCAAACATCACAAATGCTGATGACTTTGAGTGGCCTAGGTTCGGCTATGAATACAAAAAAGCCGCCCGTTTGAATACGAGCGGCTCAGTTTTTAAATAAGCTAGCGTGATTTTATACTGCTTGGGCAAACAGCAAGAAACAGCCGAATAGGAAGATCATGCTCATTCCCATTGCGCCGCCACCAGCTTCATAAATATTGTCATCTTCTACCGGCACTCGGCGCACTTTCATGGTCATTGATAATGGGACAAAGACCGCGAGAAACACAAGAATAATCCCCGCGTAGCTGAGAATAGCTAGGAAGTGTTCTGGCGCAAATACAGCACCTAATAGTGGTAGCACAAAAGTAGTAACAAAAATCACTGGCTTACTTGCTTTCAGTAGGTCTGCATTTTGATCGTATAGCGCCATTGCAACACCTAAGAACGACGTTAGCAGTGCCAAACCAGTAAACATGGATAGGATGAACTCTAAGCCCTCGTATTGCTGACCTAGTACCGAGATCAACTCTGTTACGTTGGAGTATTGAACAAGCTCATGAGGTGGTAGGTTGCCGACAACCGCTAACAACCATAACAGGTAACAAACAAGCGGAATAGTTGAACCCACGATAATCATATTACGCAGTTGTGTTTTACTCGCTTCTTTGTTGTAAGTTACAAGCGATGGGATCACGACCATAAAACCGAAACTGGTGAAAAGCACCGAACTGGTTTTGATAAGTGCCATTTTATCGTCGCTCACAACCTCATCAAGTCCTTCAAACGAGACGCTTGGTGCAAGCGCAAAAAGTGTCAGGATCAGCGCTACGATCATGCCTAGGAACAAACCGCGATTCAGCTTATCTACTACCCCTGTACCTGCCGAAACAATGATACCAACTAAAAGAGTAAAACCGACTTGGCTTGAGATCGTAGATGTTGGAAGCCCAATTGAGGCTGTTACTTTTTGTACGAGATCACCCGCACCAATGATGTAAGCCATTAATAGACAAACTAACAGGGCGTAAAGCAAGCTGTTGGTTACCAACTGGCCTCCTTTACCAAGCGTTTCGCGAGCAATTGCATTCATGCTCACACCACCACCTACTTTGCAACTGGCTTCAAGAAGGAGCAGCGCAGCATAAGTCGTTCCAGCCCAGATGAACAACATAAGAAGAGTGCCCCAAAGGAGGCCAAATTGAGCAAGCACCATTGGTATAGCAAGCATACCAGCGCCAAGAGCAGTACCTGCAACGATCAGGGAGCTACCGACAAGTTTTAGGTTCACGGTTAATACCTCTAAATTCAATCCGTTAATTTCTCGCCAGTTGTGCTTTATCTAAAGCACACAGCAAAACGCTCCGACTTAGTCAAAATTTGGTTACAAGAGCACTATGTTACAAGAGCCCTGTATGGCTAAGAAAACATGCAACAAAAGGTGGTTAATCATTTGCACATGAACACTTGAGAGTCATTTTTGGCGATGTCATCGTTGATGAAATGTGCGCAACTTTGGGTTCGAAGCAAAATTGTTCATCTTAATTCATCAACCCCATTCGTTATGAATGGATTTGGTTCGAAAAGATTGTAAGGCATAAGCAGGACGATTGAAAAGCAAAAGGTCAATCTTATAGCGATATATTTTAACAACTCTTATCTTTTACCTAAGATGTGTTGTTTTTTTCGTCACTAATTAGTCTTTTATCGCTTAAAGAGAAGGAAGAACGTGCTCAATGGCTCAATTTGGCTGGGTGTACAGATTAATTTACAGTTTAAGTGAAGGTGTTAGATTCCAAGGACGTAGCCTAGATCGGACAATATCGCTATTATTCGCTGCGTACCGACACTGTTCGGTTCACATACCTCTAAACACTGATTTACGGTTCGAAAATATAGGTAAATGAGTGTCCGAATGCTGGGTGTGGTTCCCCAGCATTTGCATCCTTTCTTTTAGATGTCATCAATTGATCGAAATTGCGTAAATCTTGTATCGCCCGACTTTACGACTGTGTTAATACGCTTTATCTAGCGCGCCAATGATATAAGTTAACACTGGAATACCCATATCGGCGACCTGCTTCTCAGTCTCACTCATGTTTTCATGCGCCATCCGCAGCTCTACTTCACTTATCGATTCTTTGTGAAGGTAAAGCTCTTTGTAGTTCATCAATCGCTGTTGTGACTGTTGAATCAGTGTCACAACATTCTCTTTAGTCTCACGATGTTGCTGATCAATTTCACTAAATAAATGATCTAAAATGCGTTGCATTTTGCGAATAGAAGCTTTCGTTTCTATTGATTTGTATGATTGATACTTTTCCATTGAGTTAATAACTGACTAAAATATTTACGTTTTTATAAGACAGTTATTTTTATACTGATTACAAAGCAGGTAAATATGTGGTGGTTAAACTGGTCCACTTCTTGCTCCGTTTAGGTCAAAACTGTCCTTTCAGGAGAGCACATGCAGGTAGACCCTATAATTCAAGCACTGATCGCAAGACGAAAATCGAATGGCCTCTCCCGTGAGCAAATGGCAAACATCGCTGGAATGAGCGTAAAAACATATCAAAGGATCGAGCGCGGAGAGTCCGATCTTAAACTCTCACAATATCGTGCCATATTGCGTTCGCTTCATTTGACTGACCTAGATATTGCTTTAGATGTACGTGATGTTCAGCATGTCACAGCAAATGACCTAACGGCCGTGGCGCGATTGCTCTCACCGGAAGCTCAGTCCCTGCTCGTTCGCCTGTTATCGTTAGTCCTTGAACAAAAGAACAAGAAAGGTGATTAACGACATTACTCATACCCAAACGATGAATGCCCTGTTGAGCGTTGAAACATGAACCGTTTAGACAAAAATAAAACTCGTCAAATGACGAGTTTTATTTTTTATATCAGTCCGTTACTCTAGGCTTTTTAATTCCGATGTATCAACGCCTTTTATTGCATCTTTCGCCACTTTATCAGGATCAAATACATCACGTTCTTCATATGAACTATCAATCATGCCTTGTCCTATCGCGGTCGCCTGCTTTTGTAACTTATTACCCTCTACCTCACCAGCATCCCAGCCTTGTCGATAATCTGAGTCGGTTTGATACCTTGTTTCGTCCTTAATATAGTGTTCAAAATCATTCCCTGCCTCTTGCATACCACTATGCCGACCGTCATGAAAGCCTTGGATATAAGCTTCATCATAACCGCTCTCTTTTAACGCGCTGTCACTCGTACCACAGCCTGAGAGGAGAACAAAAAATAGCGCAACGAATACCTTATGAAACATATTTAGGCCTCAAAGCTTTCAAATAAATTAATCATAGTTCGCGATTTCAACTTCTGCTTACTTCAGGCTATTAGATAGCATCGTGACTCGACGAAGCCTGTGAACTTGGAGTACAAAGCTGGACAAAGCATCACACCTACTGATAAACATTATACTCAACGTGCGTTTAATACTTCCATCGCAAGTGCTTCATCATCTTGCTCAGCCAAACCGCTAATGCCAATTGCACCGACGATTTTCCCCTCTTGTTCTATAGGCACACCACCCATAAAGCCTGTGATCTTCGGGTCAGTCCAATAACTCAACTGCTTACCCGTCTCACGAGCCCAAGCACCCAGATTGCCGCTAGGCTGACGGTCTCTAGCCGAGGTGTAAGCTTTGTTTTGTGCCAACAAACCTGCTTGCACGCTCACATCATCCATTCGGGCAAAACCGAGCAATTCTCCATGTGAATCAACCACGGCAACCGCAATGTTTTGCTTGCGAGCAGCAGCAATTTCCAATGCCGTTTGAATCAGAGTTTGAACTTGTACATATTTCATTTTTCTCTCCTACGGGATCTCATGACCAAGGGTTTTCTCGAACAAGCCATACCAATGGCTGCGTGATAGCGTGACGTTCTCTACTTGAGCACAAGCGCGAATACGCTGTGGGTTTGCGGTACCAATAACAGGCTGAATTTGGTTTGGATGACGCATTAGGAAGGCTAAAACAATCGCCTCAGACGACACACCATATTCAGCTGCTAGCGCCATTACCATCTCCGCCGTCTGTCTGGTGTTGTGATCATCAGAATGTAAACCACGCTCTGAGAATCTTCCCTGCGCCATACTGCCCCACGCTTGCAGTTGGATATTGTGCTTACGGGCATGTTCCAGTATTCCTGCAACGTAGTCAGATGCAGACGAAGGAAGCCCCATGCCTTGCTTGATGAAGTCAGACTTAGCCAGACTCATTTCCAACTGGTTCGCCACAACAATTTCGCCCGTTGCTTGTTGAAGAAGATCAATTTGAGCACTGTTCATGTTAGAAACACCGAAGTGGTTAACTTTGCCAGCTTGTTTCAGGGCTTGTAGCGCTGTGCCCAGTTCTTCAAATTCAACCAGAGGATCAGGACGATGCAGCATCAAAACATCAAGGTTTTCCACGCCAAGGCGCTCAAGAATGCCCTCAACAGAAGCCGTCACCCATTTGGCAGAGAAGTCATACTGCTTAACACCTTGCTCATCTCCTAGACGGATGCCGCACTTGGATTGCAGATAAATTCGCTCTCGTAAGGTTGAGTCATTGGATAAGATGCACCCAAACACTGCTTCTGCCTTACCGAATTTGTAGATATCCGCATGATCAAAGAGATTAATGCCTACCTCTAATGCTGCCTCTACAGCGGCATAAGCTTGGTTTTCATCTTGGGCGGTTAATGGGTTGCGATTCCACTCCCCTCCAAGCCCCATGCAGCCGAAGACCAAGCGGCTAACGTTAGGTAAGGTTTTGGCGAGCGGTAGTGTTGGATTGTTCATCGTTGTTCTCACTTTTCCGATTTCTGCATCTTCAATTTCTTAAGTTAACTCGAACCATCTTACCGTTCGTAAAAATTAGTTTAATACCGTAAAATCGAATTCATTATCCTCGCTACCGAACAATTAAAGCGAACAATAAAGACGAGCAATCAAGATGGCAGATTATAAGAGAATCGAAAAACTGATGCTGTTTGCCGAAGTGGCTCAAACACTCAATTTTTCTAGAGCAGCGGAGCAACTTGGCATTTCTAAAAGTTACCTGTCGGAACAAATCAAACGATTGGAATCGGAACTCGCCACGCCTTTGATTGTTCGAACCACACGCAGCGTGAGATTGACGGCAGAAGGTGAATCGATCTTTGCACAAGCGGAAGATCTCAAACGCCGCGTAATGGAAATGGAAAAGAGTTTAAGTCAGCAATCTGAGCAAGTAGACGGTCTGATTCGTCTTACTGCTCCCAAGATGTTTGCCGAAGCGGTGCTGCATGATTTATGTGTGGCGTTTCGCGCTCTACATCCAAACGTAGAGTTCGAGATCCTTTCTAGCTATCAAGCGTTTAATCTGACGGAAACCAGCGTCGACTTTGCGTTTCGAGCGACAAGAACCCCGCCCGAGAATATGATTGCGCATCACCTTTTGGACTACTACCACTGGCTGGTTACTTCTCCTGAGTATCTTCGAGAAAAAGGCACGCCGGAGACGTTAGCGGATTTAAAACAGCATCAATGCTTAACCACATTGCATCAAAAAGAATGGCCTTTAAGAACGGGAACGGTTCAAACCCAAGGTTGGCTTTCTAGCAATGAAAACCGCTTACTCAAAGAATCAGCCCTATCTGGCAATGGCATTGCACGATTAGCAAGTTACTTTGTCGAGCAAGACGTTGAAAATGGCCGACTAGTGCAGGTTCTATCGGAAGAAACTGACCACCAGCACAACGCGGTTTACTTGGTGTACCCACAACTTATCTATCAATCGGCGAAAACCAGAGCCTTCATTGAATTTGTGAAGCAGCACTTTGCTCAATAACTAAAGCAGTTAATCCGCCGACCACACCGAGCGAATATCTGGCCAACCCCAGTTAGTAAGAGCGACGTCTTCTAAAACACCTTGGAAACGCAAAGTTTGTGTATGGTGGAACATGGGTGCAATCCAATACTCGCTGATCAACGTCGATGCAATTGGCTCCAATGCATTAAGGTAGTCCTCAAGTGGAACGAAAGATCTGACTCTCTGTAGTTGTTCATCTAACCATTGTGCGTTCTTTTCTCCCAAAGTGTGGAATAGCACAGCGTTGCTGAAGAAGTTCGTGAACGCAGAGGCATGACGATTATCATCTAGGTTTATGTTCGTTACGACCATTGTCTCATTTAGCTCACCGTTCTTAGCCTTCTCGTTCAGCTCACGGTAGGAATACATAACAATTTCTACTTTACTGCCAACACTCGCCAAACGATTAGAAATAGCCCGCGCACAGCGACGCAACGCGGTATAGTTATATCCTGCTATCGTAATGTGTTTAGGTAACTTAAGCGGCTCACTGAACGGACGGAGCACTGGCTTCCAACCTGGTAGCAGGTTATAAGCGGGTATACTCCCAAATACAATATTCTCGCGGCGCATCACTTCGGCCAAGCGCTCAGGTTGAATTAGCTCACTAATATAACGGCGCTGCGCTAAAGAGAGTTTGTGCTTAGCGTGCTGATTAAATAAGGCGAATAAGCAACCATCTTCTATTCGACTACGCTTGCTCGCCGATGAGTTTTCTCGGTTTTGCGTCGACATATAGTGTCCACACAAATCCTCCTCGGGCGAAGTATCCCTTTGCAACGTATTTGCTGCCAATGACGGGTTCTCCATTTGCTCGTCATTAACAATCCAGATAGTCACCAAATCCGTTAGAACTCTACATGCATAGTAACCATTAAATGCTTGCAGTTTTAAACGACTTTCATTGTGCTCGACAACAGAGAATGGGCCACTTCCGACCACCAGCTTGTTATTCGCTACGTTAACTTGGCTTACTGGTTGAATGCCGTATTTCACACCAGAAATAAGTCCAGCAAAGCCCAAGTCAGCTCGATTAAGCTTAAAAACAACTTTCAATGGCGTTGGCGCAGTAATGTTAGCAACATGTGCCAACTCTTTTTCGTAGTACTGTAATGAACTCAACTTTGCAAACAAGCTAACCACTGTTTCTGCATCAATGGAATTACCATTATGAAAAGTCAGACCTGGACGAAGGTAGAAAGTCCATTCGTAGGTGTCTTCGTCATAACGCCAGTGATGTGCGAGTTCTGGTTGCACTTTCCCATTGTTATCACTCGAAACTAAGCAACAATAGATTTGCCTTAATAAGAAACGTTCGCTGCTACGCTGAAGTTGATGTGGAACGACGCGCTCAAACATTCGCTTATAGGTTAATTGAATATTGAGCTGTCCTTCTTGAACAGAAGCACCAGACGTTGTTTTTAACAAACGGCCAAATGCCATTTCGTCTTCATCTAATATCGCCAGTGCTTTTTCATACTTGCCTAGCTTGATACGTTCAAGAGCCAAGCTCTCTTTTAAAACGTCTAACTCCATATTCAGAATAAGAGTCGATCGTTGGTTCCGCCCAGCTTTCGGGTGCCAGCTCAACCACGCCTTCTGCTGCATTTGCGTTAGCAGGCTACGAGCATGCCGAGAAGAAGTGAACATGATGTCGGCAATGTCCTGTAACGTGGTTTTTGTTTCATCACCAACGCTAAACGAGAGTAATCGTTGGTAATAGCGAAACAAATTGAGATCAGACACTGAATCAACCTTAGAGCTGTGAAGTTTGTGGATAGGAATAGTTTACTTAAGTTGGCGGCAATAAAATAAGAAAACTTCCTAATTATCTGTTCCCCTTTTCCACAATTAACCTCCAAATTCGGCTTTAAAGCCCCAGATATTTACGTTATTAGGAATAAAGTTAACAAAAGCACTCTCTTTTTTATCTCCCCTTTTATACGCATAATTTACTCGTCAGCGTAAAGGAGGAAGAAATGAAGAAGCCAATGATGGCGTACTTTTTTCAGCAACGCCTAGCTCAATCGAGTAATAAAATAGAAGTGATGACTCTGGTTTATCTTAACGATATGTTCCAGTGGTCATAGCCTAACCTCAAGCAGAACTTAGCTCCTGATATTACACCCCCACTTCGTTGTATCTTAAGTTCTGCTTTTTCATCTTTTGCACTCTACTACCTTATTGCAGGTTACTAAAAGTTAACTAGTTGAAACACCGCAAAACAGAGTCTACATTGAAGTCTCATCCCCCAATCGCTTTGTTGAGAAAGGGGCATTCATGGATATACACCACCAATTCGGGAGTCAATATGGCAACTTCAGTGAAACTTAAAGCGGGCGACAGCTTCCCTCATCTTCAAGCCACTTTGCTAGATGGTTCAAGCGTGACGTTGGGTCAGCCGCAAGGTGATGCGACTTGGCAAGCCGTATTCGTTTATCGTGGTAAACACTGCCCTCTTTGTACTAAGTACCTCAACGAGCTTGAGGGTTACAAACAGGCTTTCGCTGATGCTGGCGTCGATATTCTTGCCGTTTCTGGCGACTCAAAAGCACAGCTAGAGGGGCATCTAGAGAAACTCGAAATCAGCTTCTCTATCGCTTACGGCCTGACCGAAGAACAAATGAAAACGCTAGGCTTGTATGTATCTATTCCTCGATCTGAACAGGAAACCGATCATAATTTCGCAGAACCAGGTCTGTTTGTGGTGAATGAACACGGCGACTTACACGTGGTGGATATTTCAAACAACCCGTTTGTTCGCCCTGAGCTTGGCGCGCTATCACGCGGATTGGCATGGATTCGCGATCCAAAAAATAACTACCCTATCCGTGGCACATTGGATTACTAATATCTTCTACACCCAAGTAAACTTTCTATCCTTAAATAAGCTAGGATTCTTGCCTTAGTGAGAATAACTTAGAATGCATATCAGATCCGTGAGATCTGATATGTATCAACAAGTTGGAAATAGAGTCCTTGTTCATTATACAACGCCTTGATGAAAAACAAGATCAGTGAAGCTCAGGCTCTCCTCAAACGACGTTAAGTATTTACTTCTAAGTCACTTTCACGATAAATACATGAAATTAAGACTAAAAACTTAGACTTAACGGATATATAAATCATAACGGTACCTACACAAGTAGTTGGCTAGCGATTATTATCCTATTGCAACTCACAATTGTGCAATTCTAATAGTTCATACCATAAATGAAAACATAGATACCGTAAGAGACAAAATAAAAGCAAACGATTAAATTATCAATAAAACACCGTTCAATTAAAAATAAAAATTTTCACTTTATATAAATATAATTAATCGTTATTTGCAATCACACATCTTAATTGAGAAATACAGTATGAATAAAATCTCTTTGCTTTATATGGCCGTTTGTATCGGATTAGTTGGATGCGGTTCAGGAGGAAGCGACAACGATCCAGCAAAAGATATACATCCCACCATTTCAAATCCGGAACAAATCAACGCAATGACGGTGGAAAAAGGTCATTTCTATTGTTCTGTAAACCAACAAAAACTGGAACACGGAGGGACATCTGCAAGCATGTCCTACCTGATTGAAAAGAAAAGAAATTCTACGGTTGTTGACGATTATGAATGTACCGAATACGGTTTAAAGAAAGGTGAGTCAATTATCGTCACTAAAAGTGCAATTGAAAACTTTTCATACTCAAAACATTATAAAAGCACGAAGAAGAATGACATTAATGGGTTTAAAATCATCTACCCTACAGGACTTACGACTCCGATTAATAAAGATTATGAAAAAATTACGATCACGTATAATACGGAGAGACCTGACGTTAACATTAAGATAATTCAATATTTTGACGAAAAGTCTAAATTATATACCATCAAAAAATATGAAAGCCACGTTAACGACAACTCACCAATAGGTTTAGTTGAGAAAGAGGAATTCGATAAATATTCCGATTTTGAAAAGAAACTGGAATTAAATAGTGCTTTTTTAAATTCAACTGAAGTGAGTGATTTATTCTACAACTTATTAAGTATGATAAAATAATAACTAAAAATCAAAAACTTAAAAAGTACGATTATGCTCAAGTAGCTTCGATATGCCTGACTCGAAAGAGTACGTTGTTTTACGAAACAAATTACGATTTTAATGAAGCACATCTAAGTTACTTGGGTATAAACGGCGATGTATTGTTAATCAGCTTTCAAAAGAGAGTGACGTTTGCGATTAACTACTTTGGTCTTAACGAAGCTCAATTTGATGCTTTTCAGACCAAATTCGCAAATCATCAAGAATCTTAAGTGCGGTACGGCCGAACTCTGTTAGTTCATAGCTGACTGCAATTGGGCGGTCGCTGATCACTTTACGCACCACCATACCTTCCGCTTCTAGCTCTTTCAGGCGTTGGTCGATCATCTTTTTACTTGCACCGCCTAGCATGCGTGCTAAGTCATTGAAACGAACTGGGCCGTCTTTCAAATGATAAATCAGAGAACCTTTCCATTTACCACCAATTAGACGCATCCCTTTCTCGATAGCACATGGCTCCGCACATACGTTCACCACTGACTTACGACCTTTGCTATCTACACTGATTCTGCTTTCCACAATACACCTCAAGATACGCACCTAATCTAGGTAACGAAAAGTAAGCTATATACATTTAGTGCTTTAGAGTAATAAAAACGTCACCTCGCCGCAAACAAATAAAAATGGACCGCATGTAGCAGTCCATCTCAATTCATCATTCAGTTCGCACTATCTTTCTAAAAGGATTAGAAGTTTTCGTTAATGTGAGCTTCGAAACGAACAAAATCGTTTTCGATATCTGCGTTCTTCATCACGTCGTAACAAGCGAATGTAGGCAGTGCTGACATACCAAAGAAGCGGAAGTTAGCGTGCATGTGGAACATCAAATCGTCCACGCCTTTACCTTGGAATAGGTATTCGCTCTCATCATCAAACGATTCTTCTGGCGCGTTGAATGTCAGTGACAGCATGTATTTGCTGTTGGTTTGAGTGCCGCCTGTACCATAGTTTTTCTTTGGTTCTTCTGCGCTACGGCCATCGAATGCACATAGTGCGCCGCCCATACCCGCAGTAAACACGTCGTCCATGTATTTTTTGAATGACCAAGGCACAGACATCCAGTTGATTGGGCTTTGGATGATCACGCGATCAGCCCACTCAAAGTGTGCGAGTTGCTCATCTACGTTGATCTCATCTTGCATTGTCACAACGCGAACCTCATGGCCTTTTGCTTGCAGAAGCGTCTGTGCTTTGTCGACAAGAGAAGCATTTAGACGACCTTCTGAATATGGTGATGGTTCGTGTGCATTGATGATCAGTACGTTGCTCATGGGATTACCTTTAAATAAGTTCACAAGATGACGCAGTAACCATTGTGCGTCGGATGTGGTTTATTATGGTAACCTAGAAATATAGTGCAACTAGTTAACTTTTAGTAACCTACTTAATTTTTTATTATATCACTGTTTTTAAAACATATATTTTTTCAATTTTTTATTCATCGTTATTTTACGATTAATTTTTTCATCGAGTTGTTGCATCTTCCACAGAGCAGGCGTACACTTTATCGTAATTCGACGATTAACTATTAAGGCCAGCGAATGAGTGATAAGTGCAAGGACACGTGCGAAGTTGTTTTTCAGACAACGCAACAACAGCTCGAGAAAGAACAAACTCTCGCAGCGCAAGCAAAAGCTTTGTCGCATCCAGCACGTTTGCGCATTCTGCATATCCTGCACACGCTCGATACCATGGGCGGTTGTTTGAACAGTGATTTGGTTTCTGAACTGGGTCTTGCGCAATCTACTGTTTCCGAGCACTTGCGTATTCTAAAGCAAGCAGGCTTTATCAGCGCCGAGCCAAACCCACCTAAGGTGTGTTACCGCATTCAACGCGACGCGTTTGATCAGTTCAATCTAGGATTTTCCAAGTTATTTGATTAATGCCCTTTGCACGCTGTTCAGGCGTGCAGAGATAAACTATACCTTTAAATATCGCCTTTCGACGATAAACGAATAAGAGAACACTATGACTACTCAAGTTTTAAATAGTGCCAGCGACAAAATGAGCTTCTTGGACCGTTACCTAACGGTGTGGATTTTTGTGGCAATGGCAATCGGTGTAGGTATTGGCGCAGCATTCCCTCAAGTTGCTGAGTGGAACGAGTCAATGTCAGTTGGTAGCACAAACGTACCGCTAGCGATTGGTTTGATTTTGATGATGTACCCGCCACTCGCAAAGGTGAACTACAACTTGCTAGGCACAGTGACGAAAGATAAAAAAGCGATCACGCTGTCTTTGGTCATGAACTGGATTGTCGGCCCTATTTTGATGTTCATCCTTGCATTGACTTTCCTAGGTGATCATCCGGGTTACATGGTTGGTATCATTCTGATTGGTCTTGCTCGTTGTATTGCCATGGTATTGATATGGAACGATATCGGTGGCGGTAACAAAGAATACGGTGCAGCCCTAGTTGCACTAAACAGCGCTTTCCAAATCGTGACTTACAGTGTGATGGCATGGTTGTTCATCACTGTGTTGCCACCAGTCTTTGGTTACGAAGGTTTCGTGGTTGATATCTCGATGATGGACATCGCGGAAAGCGTTCTGATTTACCTTGGTATCCCATTCCTAGCGGGCTTCCTAAGCCGCAAATGGCTGGTCGCTGCGAAAGGTGAACAATGGTACAACGACGTGTTCATCCCACGCATTTCACCAATTACGCTTATCGCCCTGCTTGCGACCATCGTACTGATGTTCAGCTTGAAAGGTGAAATGATTCTTGAACTGCCAATGGATGTATTCCGTGTAGCAATTCCACTGGCTATCTACTTTGTGTTGATGTTCTTTGTCAGCTTCTTCGTTGGTAAGAAAATGGGCATTGACTACGACAAAAACGCGTCGATTGCTTTCACGGCAACAGGCAACAACTTTGAATTGGCAATTGCGGTTTCTATCGCGGTGTTTGGCCTAAACTCAGACCAAGCTTTTGCTGGTGTCATTGGCCCGCTGATCGAAGTGCCGGTATTGATTGCTTTGGTGAACGTAGCATTGCGAATGAAAACCAAATATTATGGTTAACCTAAAAAGCACAAAAAATACAAAAGCGGTAAAACATTAACTCACCACCGTTTTAATATACTCACTGGGCGTTAGGCCGAACTTACTTTTAAAGCGTTGGCTAAAACGCCCCTCTGACTGATAACCACACAACTGTGCAAGCAGCGCAACGTTATACGAGCCATTTTGCATCAAGTAAAGTGCGTGATTTAAGCGCACTTCTGCCAATACTTCGCGATACTGGGTACCTTCTTGTTTCAGTTTTCGTATCAATGTTGCTCGGCTCATAGAAAAGTGCCCCGCGACCATGTCTAATGAATGCTCCTCCCCTGGAGAGCGCGATAAGTAACGACTAAGTTTCTGACTAAAAGAGATATGTGAACTCGAGAACAACCGATGCAATAACCCTCTCTCAGCTAGCTGCTGATATAGGCCCATAATCCAATAGCGTTGTGTCGCTTCACTTAAGCTTTCCCGCTCAAACGAAAACAAAGCATTTAACGTCGCTTGCAATGCTTTATCTGTCTCAACAACGGGTACATAGTTTCCTAATGCGTTGCTCATGCTTAGCTCCAACATTTCATCGCTAGGCACACAGTGAAAACTGAACATTCGAGAAAGAAATCGCCCTTGTAGAGGAAGATTTTCAAAATTTAGGGATGCATTTGCTTCACAAAGCATGATATTTGGATGATGGATGTCGAGTACTTCGTCTTTCCAGAAAAGATGTTTACTCCCCTTAACAATCTGAATAATGCTTGGGGAGTGAATCCTGACATTACGAAGCTTCTGCTGCTGCTCCGCACGAAACAGCGTAACCTGATATTGGTGACCCATTCTCTCCCCTTATATTCAATTATCGCGTGTAAGTCGTGGTTAATGTCGCTTTACCCAAAGCAACACTATTCAAAGTAAACCCTACAATGGCTGGTGGCGTGTTTTCATCCAAATTCAGTTCTTCAGTTGGCAATGCCCACACCGTAAACTGGTAACGATGCATCCCATCATTCTTTGGAGGACACGCGCCGCCGAACCCCGTTGTGCCGTAGTCAATACGAGATTCTTTGCCGCCTAACTTGTTCATATCAATGCCTCGAGGCAGCTCGCTAACGGTGGATGGAATATTAAACGCTATCCAATGCCAAAAACCACTGCCTGTTGGTGCATCGGGGTCATACACGGTGATCGCAAAACTTTTTGTGCCCTTTGGAGCTTCTTTCCACATCAATTGTGGTGATTGATTCCCGCCATCACATCCCCAACCAGAGTATTCAAATGTCTTCGCCATCGGGTGGCCTTCTTGAATATCTCTACTCACGAGTTCAAATGCATGGGTAGAACCGACCGCAAAAACACTCAATACCAAAACTGACTTGTATATCGCTTTCATGTTTTTCTTCCTTTCAATGAATTCAACACTAGTCTAAATACCCAGCAGTCCGAATCCTTGTCAGTAAGTATCAAAAACCACAAAATAATCTATAATTTTGACACTTTAAGATTCTAACACAAACTTCTTACTCTCTTAATTGCACTTGGTTTATGCTAATTAATCGCTCACGGAATAAGGAAGGAAAATGGAATTGGATATCTACGTGGTGGACGCCTTCACCGATACGCAATTCAAAGGCAACTCAGCAGCGGTGATACCGTTAGAGGAATGGCTAGCCCCAGAATTGATGCAAAATATCGCGACAGAAAACAACTTATCAGAGACGGCTTTCCTAAAGTCCATTGGCGCAAACCAATATGAGATTCGTTGGTTCTCTCCGATTACTGAAATCGATTTCTGTGGACACGCAACACTGGCCTCTTCGTTAGTTCTGTTTGATGAGTTTGGCATTAATGGCACGATTGAATTTCATACTCTGGAAGTAGGGACCCTCACCGTAGAGAAGAATGCGCAAGGTAAGATCGAGATGACGTTCCCTGCTCGTCCTCCAAAAGCCGTTTCTGATATTCCCTCGGCATTGATTGAAGGCCTAAGTTGCGATGTGGAACGCGTACTGCTTAGCCCTCAAGCGTATTTCGTGGTGGTCGGCAACCAGCAGGAGGTACTTGAGGTTCAATACCGTTCAGAGCACCTCAAGACACTCGCTCCTTACGATGTGGTCGTTACCGCAAAAGGCGATCAACAAGACTTTGTATCTCGTTACTTTTGGCCTGCAAATGGTGGTGACGAAGACCCCGTAACTGGCTCGATTCACGCTGGGTTAGCACCGTTCTGGGCAGAAGCGTTAGGCAAAACATCACTGGTCGCTTACCAAGCTTCTCAGCGCGGAGGCATTTTGCACTGTGAAGTTACTGGCGAACAAGTAAGAGTATCTGGCGACGGCGTGCTCTACATGAAAGGCAAGATTTTTGTGTAGACCTTTAGTTTGTCTTTAGCATTAGCCCAATAAAACAAAGCCCAGCGTTATTGAGCTATATAACGCTGGGCTTGATGGTTTGAGTAGAGTGATGTCGAACTACTGGAACTTCTCACCCGCAGCAGCAACGAACGCCATTTCTACCAACAGTTCAGGATTTGCCAATTCAACTTTGACACAAGCACGGCTTGGTGCGCAGCCCTCAGGGAACCACGCATCCCACACTTCGTTAAGCGCATCGAAGTTAGCAAAATCCGTCACGTAAATCGTCACAGATAAGATGCGCGATTTATCGCTATCAACACTGGCTAGCATTTGCTCGGCTTGGTCGAAGATCTGCTGCACTTGCCCTTTCATATCCGCAGTGGTGTCAGCTTCTGCCACCTCAACAAAGTTGGCAATACCGTTGAATACCGTTACATCAGACCAACGTTTGCATGGATTAATACGATGAATTGTCATGTTATTTCTCTTAATTACGACTTCTCAACCAAACACACAGGCGCACCGATGTCGCACGAATATCCGGTTGGAGTGATAGCGCCAGTTTCCGGATTCCTGTGAAAGCTAGCGACATTATGTGAATGTTGATTAGCAACGAGCATCCACTGCCCGTCACGGGATAAAACAAAATCTCTTGGGAACGCGCCACCACAATCGGACGCGGCAATTTGAACCGGAATATTACTCGTTACATCAAATGTACTGATCAGATTTTGCGCGCGGCATGAGACATAGACAAAGCGCTCATCCGCAGAGAGACGAATAGCAGACGCCGCTTCTTTGTTCTCCTCGTCGGCTAGCAGCTTAACTTGCTGAACCAGATTCCACTGCCCGCTATGCTTACGGAATACCACCAGCGTTTCGGACAGTTCGCAAACAACGTACGCGACGGATTCATCACGATTGAAGATCAAATGACGAGGCCCAGAGCCAGCAGGCACAGCGATGCTTTGAGAAAGTGAAAACTTAACTGTCTCACCGTCATTGTCGTAGTCATAGAAATGAACACAGTCTGTGCCTAAATCGACCACAGCCAATTGAGCGGAGTGTTTTAGAAAAGTGACTTGATGGGCATGAGGTGAAGTTTGACGGTCAATATTCGGCCCATTGCCTTCTACATACAATTCTGCAATGGATTTCAAAGGCTTACCTTGCTCATCAAGTTGGTAAACACTTACATTGCCGGAACCGTAGTTTGCAACAGCGAGTAACTCTTCTTTAATGTCGATATGGCAAGGGTAATCACCTTCAATTGGCAATGCATAGCTGTCTGTTTTTTCGGAAAATATTAGCTCTGCACCTTCCAAGCGATCGACTTCATTAAAGGTATATAAACCCTCTCCTTTGAGCGCAAGGTAAGAAGGGTTACGAACCGTTTTTACTGCTTCCGGAACATGTTCATTGATGAGCGTTAATGCGCCAGTAGCAGTATCGAGAGAAACACACGCAATGCCCTGACTTTGGCTTGGTGAATCGGTATAGGTGCCTACATAAAAATGTAAGTGACCATTTACTATCATGGGAAACCTTTAGGAGATAAAAGAGTGCTTAACCGATAAGATGCCGCCTGCGTTACCAGACGGCAATCCCTTTTAGTTATCAATCGGTTAAAGTGTGAAGCAACCGCTCAGTTGGTACGACAATAGCTACAATGGTTTCATCAAAGATAATCGCATTTTCATTGATGATTTGTTGATACGCTTTAGCGTCAGATTGACTAATACCACGGCCCTGCTTGGCGAGCTCAATCAAGGTTAAACCTAAGTCGGCGACTTTGATGGCAGACTCTGCAACTGGCACCGTTTCTACTGATGCCACGTTGGCCGCGAAAATAGGTTTGGCTTGCTGCGCCGCTAAATTAACGCTTTGATAATGCATCGCTAACGCATCCAACGCGGTTTTATTACCTTGAGCATAAGCTGCGACCAAATCTTTCATCTCGTACACTGCTAGGCTTTCTACTGGCAATGCATCCGCAAAGCGGTTTAGTCGCTCATACTGGTTGTACAAATCACCCTCGTTTGGCGTAGAGATCCACTTCTCCCAATGACGAGCGTAGTATTGAGCCGGCTCGATGTACTTCGCTAACGTTTGTAGCGGTGCTTCGTCCGCACCATTAGCAAGACGTTTCAACATCATATTGGCATCGGCATGATGGCGCAGACCAAGCGAAATCTCAGACCATGTATCCATCACCTTCATGCGCTTGTACATGCTGCGCTCATCGATCAGGTCTTGGCTCGACCATAGGCGCTCAGCAATCGCGTAGCTTCTGGGCCATAAACGTTGCTCGATGGTCATTGAATCGAGGTTCTCACCCCAAATGGTGATTTCTCCACCTAAAATTAACTGCTGTTCTTTCTCGGTCAGCTCAGCCGGATAGCCGCCATTCGGCTCAGGAATGACACTCCCTGCCATGTCACTACTCGCGACCAATTCTCCAGTCGCAGGCCAACGAACATTGCCAATCAATTGGTAACTGGTGTCTTTCAACTTGCCATCAGCAAAGTCATAGTTGAATTCGGTGTAAGACATAAAGTTATCGAAGTAGCCTTTAAACTTCACACCTGGCACATACTCGATGATGAACACCTCTTCACGCGACTTACCGTTGTAATCGGTAAACGCACGGTAGCTGCCATCTGTCGCTTCAATAATGGTTAGATTACCTGTACGTGGGCCGCCTTTGTTGCGTGGTTTCACCCAATCATAAGTCGCAAATTTCTCACCTTGATGAAGTTGGTCATCAACCGTGATTCCTTTCGGCATTGGGTCATTGCGATAGTGGTAACTGGTTGGTTGTGGCTGGTCTAGGTAATAGCCTGTTGAGAGAATACCTTGGTAGCCCTCTTTTGCTGCTCGACCGATACTGTCGTGCCCTTGCCAGCTTTGAATCACAATCGAGGTTGGAAGGTCTTTGTGCCAGATTTCATCCCAGCCAGTCATCTTCTTGTCGCGCTGTTCCAGCATCTGTTCAACCTTGGTGTTCAGATACGATTGCAGACCACGCTCTCCATCCAGATTGTTGTCTTTGATGAATTGCTGAATCTTCGGGTTATCTTTCCACTGTTGGTAATTTGGTTCATCGCCGCCGATATGGAAGTACTCATCTGGGAAGAGCTCAACCACTTCGTCAAACACGCTCGCCAGCATCTTGTAGAGTTCAGGGTTGGTCGGGTCCATTAACGGCTCAAACACACCCCAGTCACGTTGATGCGGATAAGACTGCTCACCCATACCAGACATTAATTCAGGGTAAGCGTGCGCCACTGCCGAAGCATGTCCCGGCAAAGAAATTTCAGGGATAACTCGAATACCAAGGTTACGCGCGTAATTCACCACATAACGGATTTCATCTTTGGTGTAGTAATCACCATCTGCTGTGTCTTGCCACAGCTTTTGGTAATTATCGAGCTGGATGCGAATCGCTTGGTCATCCCAAATATGCCAATGGAAAACGTTCATTTTTGCTGATGCCATCGCATCAAGTTGACGAAGAATCACGTCGAGTTCAATGAAGTGACGAGAAGTGTCGTAAGAAACACCACGCCAAGGAAAGCGCGGCTCATCTTGAATCGATACTGTAGGTACAAAGTACCCAGTCACGTCCGTAGTCACCAGCTGCAAAAAGGTTTCTAAACCATGGAAAGCACCGTAAGGGCGTTCGGAGCGAATGATGATCTGACCATTACGCGATTCAAGTTGGTACGATTCATCACTGTTAATGTCTTGCACCTCTGACTTGGGCGCATTACGAATATCAATCACCAAGGTCGCGTTTTTTTCCGACTCAGCATGCCAGTTCAACATTGGTAAGCCGGTTTGGCGATATAGACGGTCCATGGTGCGCTTAGCGTTGAACTGCACGCGCGGTGAATCGTAGCCTTTGATGTAAATGCTGAAGGATTTATCCAGTGTGATTTTACCCTGCCCCAACTCTACATTTTTTGGGTAAGGCATTAGGTTAAGATCGGTGTTGGGAGTCATCGCCATCGCTGCCGTTGGAATTGTGATTAAGCCTGAAATGAGTAGTGCTAATGTACCTTTGTTCATCCGCGCCATCCTATTGTTACTAGGGTCTGTTGATCTTTCGCGGTTAAATTTTGTTCGAGATAAAATCGTTTTAGGCGCGACAAGGAGTGTGTAGCCTAGTCATTCTAAGCAAATACTCCTTAACAAAGCATAAAACGATTTTAGTCGGGGGCGCCTAGCCGAACCCTCTGGGCAGCGTTTGTTGGTCATTTCTACTGCGTTATCGACTTCTCATGTAGGCTAGCTACATAGCAAAGTCTCTGCCTTGTATAAATATCCAACAATTCGCTGCAAAAATCAGCTCGGAAGTTCAACAGACCCTATAATTGTTCAACCCAAGTCACGCTATTTAATGGGGTCTGGTGACTTGGGTAAAAGAGCTCAGTTTGAGTTACGCAACCAGTTCTACTGCTTCACGAACCAGCTTGCCAATTTCGTCCCACTGCTCGTTTTCAATTAAGCTCGGTGCCACCATCCAAGTGCCACCACAACAAACCACACGGTCGATGGCTAGGTAATCATTAACGTTGTTCTTACCGATACCGCCTGTCGGCATCAGACCCACATTAACGTATGGAGCCAACAGCGACTTCACCATCGCGATACCACCGCTCGCTTCCGCCGGGAAGAATTTGAGGAAGTTCAAACCCAACTCAAGAGCTTGTTCAACCTGACTTGGGTTATTCACTCCTGGTACGATTGGCATGTTGATTTCTTGGCAGCGACGCACGGTATTTGGGTTCAACCCCGGCGCGACAATAAACTCTGCACCCGCGTCTTTCGCTTGGGTAATTTGCTCTGGCGTCAGTACCGTGCCAGCACCGATGCACATTTGCGGGTAAGCATCGCGCATGGCTTTAATCGCATCGGCAGCGGCTTCTGTTCGAAACGTCACTTCTGCGACTGGCAGACCGTTTTCTACTAACACTTTTGCCAATGGAATTGCGTGCTCAACCTTATTGATTTGAATAACAGGAATAACTTTGAATTGCTGAAGTTGCTGAATCATTGCTTGGGACATAATACGTTCTCGGAAATTATCGAATTAGATGAGTCATGGCGTCGTTTGGAATGATCGCACCAGGATATTGAATAACGGTTGCCGCTAGTGCGTGACCGAGTTGGGCAGATTGCTCGCAACTTTGTTCGGTCAATCTGCCAGCAAGGTAACCAGCAGCAAAAGAGTCGCCGGCGGCACAGGTGTCGATCACTTTGACGACCTTCTCGGCGGCTACGTAAGCGGTTTGCTTGTCATCACCATGCGACCAAACCAATTTGCAAGGCTCACAGCCACGTTTAATCACGATTTCTCGGCAACCAAAGCGAAGGCAGCGCTGCTCGGCACTTTCCTCTTCACCCCATACCAAGACATCATCGTCTTCAGTGATAAGCGCAATGTCGACTAAAGGCAGAATTTGGCTGTACCAATGCTTTGCCTCTTGTGCAGACCAAAGTTGAGGACGGAAGTTATTATCGAAGATAACCTTGCCTCCAGCTTGTGAGAACTGGCTTAACGCCTTTTTAAGCCTTACTTTGCTATCGTCATTTAGAATCGCAATGCTGATGCCACTCAGATAGAGATAATGCAGCTCTCGGTTCGCAATCGCGGCTTCTAATTTGTTGAGCGAAGAGGTAGAGAAGTAACTTTTAACGGCTGCGCTGTCACGCCAGTATAGAAAGCTGCGTTCGCCCTCTTGGTCGGTCTGCACCATGTACAAACCCGGAAGCTGAGCAGGGAATATCTCGGCAAGGTCAGTCGCAATGCCCTCTTGTTGCCAGTTTTCCAGAAGCTCTTGAGAAAGTGCGTCTTCCCCAAGACCGGTCGCGTAGGACACTTGGACAGGCTGCTGAGCCGTTAGTCGAGAGAGGTAAAGTGCGGTATTGAGCGTGTCGCCACCAAAGCCTTTGCGAATTGGGTCGCCGCTCAGTTCAATCATGCATTCGCCAAAGAAAGCAATTTTAGTCTGGGATGAATCGGTCATCGTTCACCTACTTTGGATAAATTTAGAATGGTGGCTCGGGGGAGCCACCAGTTTGTCAGGAGCTTATAAGCGAGTTTCTGTTCGAGCCGGGAACTCTCTGCTGTTAAGCGTTTTGATTTGCCGCCGTTGCGCGGTTTTGTAGAGAAGCGTCTTCTTCCAGAACACCTTTGTCAGACAGTTCCATTTCCATCAGAGCACGCTCATCATCGAGGATTGCTCGTGCCATTTCTGGTGACACTTGGTTAGCTGGAGTCACTAAGCTCACTGCTACGCCTGCTGTTAGGGCAAACAAGCAAGATGGAATCACTGGGTTGCCCCAGAAAGCGGTCAGGTCAGGACTCATCATGACTGCAAATGAAGCAATAGACGCACCTGCCAATGTTGCCAATGCACCTTGCCAGTTGTAACGCTTCCAGAAGCGACCCAACATACCGCACACGAACATGCCAGACATGACTGTCGAGATCATCTTAGTGATGTAGCCGATGATGTCGTTAGAAGTTAGCGCGAACAGCAATGCACAACCGATCACTACAACCAAAGCCAAGCGAGAGTAATTCAACATGGATTCTTTGTTTGGCACACGACCGGTGAACATGACGTAAACATCACGCAGTAGGATAGACACGCCCGCAATCGCATCGGAACTCGCACTCGACATGGTTGCTGATAGACCAGCAATCAGAACGATAAGACCAACGCCTACTGGCAATACCGTTGCCGCGATGTATGGGAAAGCAAAGTTCGCGTTGTTTAGTTCAGGGTCAATCGCATGCGCCGCCATACCGATGACTGCTGGGATGATGGAGAAGAACAAGTACAGCACACCAGAAGCCACGAACGAACGGCGGATGGTTGATACATCTTTGCCTGAGTAGATGCGTTGGCGGAATGAAGGCGTTGCAAGTACACCCACACCAATCACGACGGCAAGAGAAACCGCAGGGATTAAACCAAGCTTATCAATCGCAAGGAAGCTCACCGCTTCTGGGTCCATGGCAGAGTACAGGTTATCCAAGCCGCCAATGTGTTGCACAGACAGTACCGCCATTAGGATGAAGCCAACAAACAAGATGATAGCTTGAATGGTGTCTGTCCAAACCACCGCAGTGTAGCCGCCAATAACCACGTAAATAGTAAACGCTGCTGCGATAATCATCTTCGCAGTGCTCAGCTCAATATCGGCAATCCACGCTAGGTACATACCACCACCAAGGATGTGTGCGCCCAACCAGCCAATAGAAGCGATAAAGATAAGCAGACCAACCACGTTCTTCACGATCCGGTTTGCACCTACGTAGTATGCGAGCTCTTCACTCATAGTCATAAAGTTGAGTTTACGAACTGGCGCAAACCACAGCGCCAATAACAAGATACCAATTGCGCCGCCAATGCCATAAAGCGCACCAGCCCAACCGTTTGAGTAACCAAAGCCCACCGCGCCCATACTAGAACCCGTGCCAACCATGGTTGCTACTGTGGTACCTAATACGAGGAACAGAGGTAAGCCTCGACCACCGAGTAGAAAGTCTTCACCTGATTTTTGATTGCGAGAGACAAACCATCCCAACCAAATTAAAAATAAGACATACGCACCGAAGCCGGTAAGAAAAAGTGTACTGTTCATTGAACACCTCTCATATCAAAATCCATCTTTCAGATTGATATAATTCCAGCAGCAAGTATTAGATTTTATTCCAGAAATTATCTAATTTTATTTTTATAGCTTTTACTAAATATATTAGGCACTACTGCTTTATGAAATTATATTTATGTAGGGAGTGAGAGTGCCAAAAAGATAATAACAGGAAAGTAATTAATTCCGGCACTCTATTTTATTTAATTAGGTAAAGTGTGATTTCTATCGGCGATCTTCGCGGTAGCAAGTCACATCGACTTCGACTTTCACGTCCACCACGAGATCACACACCATGCAAATACGTGCAGGTGGGTGGTCGCCAAAGAACTCTCTGAACACTTTATTGAACGATTGGAAGTAACGAGAATCCGTTAGTACCACTTTTACGTGTACCACGTCAGCAAGCGTGTAGCCTGCTTCTTCCATGATGTCGACACAGTTTTGAATCGCTAGGCGAGACTGGTCAACGATACCGCCTTCTACCACTTCGCCGTCAGTCATTGGTGTTTGACCCGAGACGTATAAGAAGCCGCCCGCTTCTGTTGCACGTGCAAATGGTAAATGTTGACCGCCAGTACCTACGCCGCCTTCTATACCATAACGTTTAATTGACATAATATTCTCCAGTGATAATGCTTAATCTATAAAATTAATTTATTTAATAAGTTATTGATGGGTATTATTTCTATAAATAAATACGCCATTTCTATTTTCGGTGACTTTATCTTTTAAATAAGATAGTTCGCCATTTACAAATACAGATTCAATACCTTGCGCGACGGAAATTGGATTTTCGAACGTTGCAGTATCTTTAATTGTATTTGGGTTAAATAAAACCAAGTCTGCGTAAGCGCCTGTTTTTATTTCCCCACGATCTTTCAATTGGTAGCGTGTTGCCGACATCCCCGTCATCTTGTGAATCGCTTCTGCCAATGGGAAAAGCTGCTCTTCACGACAGTAATGCCCCAAGACTTTCGGGAATGTGCCCCACAAACGTGGATGTGGATGCGGGTCATTTGGTAATCCATCCGAGCCCACCATGGTCAACTTATACTTAAGGACACGTTTGACGTCGTTTTCATCCATGCAGTGATAAACCGCGCCCGCAGGTTGCAACGCTTTTGCTGCTTCCATAAGAGGCAGTTGCATCTCGTCAGCAATGTCTTTCAGCATCTTGCCAGCGTGTTCAGGTTTACTTTCAGACCAAGTGATGAAGATGTCGATTTCATCCGTCACCTGTTTTAAATCCAGCGTTGAAGAACTGGCAGAATATGGGTAGCAATCGCAAGACACGTCTTGATGCTCAGAAACCTTATCCATCAAATCCAGCACTTCTACCGTGCGTCCCCAGTTGCCTGCACCTGCGCATTTCAGATGAGAAATCACCACTGGCACTTTGGCGTACTGCCCAGTTTCAAAGGCTTCTTCCATTGCGCTGATGATTTCTTCAAACTCGGTACGCATGTGTGTGGTGTAGATACCACCGTGATGGCCAAGAATTTCCGCTAGGCGCATCACTTCATCCGCGTTCGCTTGCTTGGCACTCGCATAAGCAAGACCCGAGCTCAAACCCAATGCGCCCTCTTCCATCGCTTGTGCCAGTGTTTGGCGCATTTGCTCGATTTCTTCATCGGTAGCCGTGCGCAGTAAGTCGTCCATCACGTTGTTACGTAAAGTTGTGTGACCGACCAACGCTGCAACGTTGACCGCAGGGTTCGCCGCTTGCACTGCCTTCGCATACTCCGCAAAAGTTGGGTATTTGAAGTCTTCCTGCTTGCCCAATAGATTCATTGGGTCTGGCGGAGTATCACTGAGTACCGCAGGGCTCGCGCTAATTCCGCAATTGCCTACAATTACCGTCGTCACGCCTTGGCTAATCTTTGGCAAGCAGTCAGGGTAACGAATCACATTGGTGTCATCGTGCGTGTGCACATCAATAAATCCCGGAGCCAACGCAAGACCCTGACCGTTGATAACCTTCTTTGCGGAAAGCTCGTCTAGCTGCCCTACTTGCTCAATACGATCTTGACGAATCGCAACATCAGCAATGAATGGTGCTGCACCCGTACCGTCAAATACCTCTACGCTTTTGATAATGGTATCGAACAACATACTTCACTCTCTTCGTCCGTCGTTAACATGATTCCATCTTAATAATTCTTGAAATTTAAACAGTGAAGAAACACACAAAAAACTAAGATTTGTTTGATACTTTCTAACACATTATTTATGGTAGTTAGCAACAAACACTTAATATCAATCACTTAGACCATGTTAGAAGTAGGTACGCCATGAAAGACAATCGCCAAAAGTGTGATAAAAACTATCATAATGAGTGTGTTACCACGCCAGGTTACGGAGAGAAAGCTCAACCTGTTGCGTGTAATTCCGATGGGTTACACAGTTTGATCCATGAAGAGATCACCTTGCCCGCTGCGGTGATCAAATCTTCTTCATTGAAGAACAACCTCGAATGGATGCAGCGTTTTGCCAATCAGCACAAAGTGAAGTTGTCACCGCACGGTAAAACCACCATGACTCCCGCTTTCTTTCAGCAGCAATTAGAAAACGGCGCTTGGGGCATTACCGTCGCAACGCCAGCTCAGGCAGAGATTGCGGTGCTAGGCGGAGCGAAAAACATCATCATGGCGAACCAACTAGTCGGGCGCGCTAACATGACCATCATCGCCAACTTGATTGAAACCCATGGAATCAACTTCTATTGCTGTGTGGATTCAAACCGAAACGTCAAAGCGCTAGAGCGTGCCTTCGCTGAATATCAGTTGCCGCTTAATGTACTGATTGAGTTTGGTGTCGAAGGCGGTCGCTGTGGATGCCGAAACCAACAAGATGTGGTTGAGCTCGCCACACTCATCCACCAGCAACCTCACCTTACGCTCAAAGGTATCGAGGTTTACGAAGGTGTCATTCATGGTGACAATGCTGAGCAGGACATCCGTGACTTCCTCAACACCACATTAGAAATCGCAGCCCAACTACAAAGCGACAAGTTGATTGAGTCCAAACCTCTTGTTACTGGCGCAGGCTCTGCTTGGTATGACGTGGTTTCTGAATGCTTCGCCAACCTAGAAGATTTTGATGCCGTCATTCGCCCAGGTTGCTACGCGATTCATGACACAGGCATTTACCTAGACGCACAAAACAAAGTCATGCAGCGCGCTGAAAACAACCAAGGTGCAGCGTGTGATTTAGGTGGTGACTTGGAATCGGCACTAGAGCTTTGGGCTTATATCATTTCTCGCCCTGAACCAACTAAGTTAGTTGCCGGCTTTGGTAAACGTGACGTGGCGTTTGATGCTGGATTGCCAATCCCTGAGCGCGCATACCGCGAAGGTGAGTCAATCTCTATTGAAAGTGCGGTAACGACCGCGGTGATGGATCAGCATGCGTTCATCGAAGTAGACGCAAACAGCGACCTTCAAGTGGGTGATATGATTGCCTTCTCAACCTCTCATCCATGTCTAACGTTTGATAAGTGGCGTGCAGTGGCGGTTTGTGATGATGAGTATCAAGTCACTCATTGGGTGAAAACCCGTTTCTGATGATGAGCTTAGTGAGGCTTTTCGTTATACTTCATGCCAAACCAGTGGAGGCGGCACAATCACCTCCATGCAAAAGATAGGAACACAGCTTGAGTTTAGAAGTCGATATTATCTCTCAAATCACTGAACGTTTCAGTGCGCTGCGCGATGCCGAAAAGAAGGTCGCGAAGTTGATCATGGACGACATTCAAACTGCCGCCAATGCCAGCATTACTGAACTGGCAGAAAGCGCAGAAGTGAGTGAAGCCACCATCACCCGTTTTGCCAAAGCTGTTGGCTGTAAAAACGTACGTGATATGAAGATCAAACTGGCACAAACCTTAACGGTTGGACAACGATTCATCCTTGAACCGCCTGATCAAAGTGGCTACCAAGGCATCTATGAGTCGATCAAGCAATCCCTTGATGTAAACCGCAGTTTGATTGTTGAAGAAGATATCGACACTGCCGTGAACTGGCTGCACAACGCAAGACAAGTTATCTGTATTGGTATGGGTGGTGGCTCAACCATTGCAGCACAGGAGATGCAGCATCGTTTGTTCCGTCTGGGCTACCCTGTTGTGGCGTACAACGATGGCTTGTTATCGCGCATGATTGCAGCGACGGCAGACGCGAACGATGTGTTGGTGATGATCTCAGCCACTGGCTATACCCCTGCCATCATAGAAACCGCGCAATTAGCCAAGCAGTACGGTGTAAAAGTCATTGTGATTACTCCAAAAGACACACCTTTGACTAAGCAAGCCGATTTGGTTCTGCCTATTGAACACCAAGAGACGGACTTCATATATAAACCATCGGCTTCTCGTTACGCGATGCTGGCGTTGGTTGATGTACTTTCGATGGCGTTGGCCGTTAATCATAAGCGACGCTCGCGCGATAAACTTCGTCGACTCAAAGTTGCTCTCGATTCTTATCGTGGCGGTTTGGAAAGACAGCCTCTTGGTGATTAAACCAACGTGATCTAGATACCCAAAATCTCGCTCATAAAACTCAAACAATAAAGCCCGATGTTCAGCCTCGGGCTTTGCTTTATCTCGCCATTTCTTTACGCGTGCACAGTAAACCTGATCCTTGTCTCGATTCTTCAATTTATCTTTCCTAATCCCACCAACATCACGGTAACCCACTATATTTGAATGAGAATATTCTTAGAGACGCATTCAAGAGTGAGGCCAGTTTCAATAATTAATCAATTGATGAATATTGAAGGAATTAACTTCCTAGCCGGACAAAACTGACTCACGTTACACTGAATGCAGTCCCACACTCTTCTATAGCTTGATACGAGTTCGAGCTCACCTTCTTAGAGGAAGCGTCGCATGATGAAGCGAATCATTATTGGCACCCTAGCCCTGACTCTTTTAACTGCCTGTTCCAAAGATGATGGACAGCAAGCCCTTGGCACATTAGAACGTGACCGCGTAACCTTCACTGCCACCTCTAACGAGATAATTCGTGCCCTACCCATTAAGGAAGGCAGCCAAGTCACCGAAGGAGAAGTGCTGGTTCAGCTCGATACAAAGAACCAAGAAGCCGTTTTAGCTCACGCCGTTGCCGAACAAGCCAAGGCTGACGCCTATCTTTTGAAATTGACCAATGGTGAGCGACCAGAAGACATTGCAGCAGCGCAAGCACGCGTTGCCAGAGCGGAAGCTCAATTGGTTGAAGCGCAAAAGAACTACCAACGTAAAGCAGAGTTAGTTCGCAAAAAGCTCATCAGCCAATCAGAAAAAGACACCGCTTTAGCAGCCAGAGATTCTGCCCGTGCAGAGCTAGACTCCTCACAAGAAGAGTTCAGCAAACTGACGGCTGGCTCTCGCCCTGAAGATATTGAACAAGCGAAAGCCGCACTCATGGCAGCAAAAGCCGATGTGGCACTGCAAGAACAGAAACTAGCAGAACTCACCATCACCGCCACGCGAGATGGCTTGTTGAATAACCTACCGTTTAACCTTGGCGAACGCGTCCCTGTGAATGGCGTGGTTGCTGTAATACAAGCCAGCCGGGTCCCATACGCTCGCGTTTATGTTCCTGCTAACTATCGAGTCGACTTTGTGCCGGGCAAAACGGTTAACGTGCATGTAGATGGCGTTGAGCAACCATATAGCGGCACCGTTCGTTGGGTAGCGACTGAGCCTTCATTTACGCCTTATTTCGCGCTTACCGAGGAAGAACGCTCGCGTTTGATGTACCTAGCAGAAGTCGACCTACAAGACTCCGCACAATCCTTGCCTTCAGGTATACCAGCGCAAGTGGATTTGGTGGAGTAAGCCAATGACCGAATACGCGATTCAAGCTGAAAATGTAGTGAAAAAGTTTGGTGACTTCACCGCCATCAACAACATCACGCTTAATGTGCCCAAAGGCAGTATTTATGGTTTTCTTGGCCCCAACGGCTGCGGTAAATCAACAACCATTCGTGTGCTAACTGGCTTGCTTAGCCCAAGTGAGGGCAATGTCGATGTACTCGGGCTAGAGATCCCAAAACAATCTGAGCTTCTGCGCCTCAAGATTGGCTACATGACGCAAAAGTTCTCCCTATATGATGACCTGACGGTTCAAGAGAATCTTGAGTTTATTGGACAAATCTTTGGAATGGAAACCAAGGCCCTGAAAGCTCGCATCGAAGAACAACTGTCAACCTACGGTCTCGACCAACTGCGTAAACAGCGCGTCGGCGGAATGAGTGGCGGCCAAAAGCAGCGCTTGTCTCTCGCCGCAGCCACTATGCACAAACCAGAACTGTTGTTTCTCGATGAACCCACGTCTGCGGTTGACCCAGAGAACCGACGCGATTTCTGGGAGCAATTGTTTGATCTCTCTGACCAAGGCACGACGATTCTGGTCACTACGCACTACATGGATGAAGCAGAGCGTTGCCATCGTCTGGCTATTATGGAAGCGGGGAAAATCCGCGCCGATGGTGAGCCAGAAGAACTCATGGCGCAAATGGGCGTTAACATCGTCGAAGTCAAAGCGGATAACTTACGCGAGCTAAAAGAGAAAGTCATTCAGCGTGAAGAGGTGCGCTCGGCCGCACAGCTCGGCATTCGTTTACGCATTTTGATCCACCAGCACATCGAAGAACCGATCGAATGGTTAACCCAAACCTTTCCTGAGCTTGATGGCTGCGAGATGAACATTGCTCGCCCGAGCTTGGAAGATGTGTTTGTCAGCGTGACGGGAGAAGGTCGCCAATGATGAAATCTATTGCCCGTATGAAAGCGGTAATGATCAAAGAGATCCGTCAGCTTTCACGTGACCGCATTACCTTTGGCATGGTCGTGATGATCCCGTTGATTCAGCTCCTGCTGTTCGGCTTTGCCATAAATACCGATATTCGCAACATTCCCGTGGGCGTCGTCGATCAAAGTGGCAGTACTGCTGGGCGTGTGATCACCGAGTCCGTCAAAGTCACGCAAGTGGTCGATGTGGTCGAAACCTTCGCTACCGCAACAGAAGCCGAGCAAGCCATTCAAGACGGCTTGGTACGAGCGGCTTTAATTCTGCCTAGCGATTTAACCCAACGTATGGTGCAAGGGCGAGAGCTTGGCCAATGGATTGTGGATGGTTCAGACACCATGATCAGCTCTGCGATTCTCTCACTACAAACCATGCCGTTAACAGATTTTGATTTTGAAATACGCCCTACTCCAACCAAAACCTTTGAAGTTGCGCTGTATTACAACCCGAGTCGGCGCTCGGCGGTGAACATTGTCCCTGGTTTATTGGGCGTGATTCTGACCATGACGATGATCTTGTTCACCAGTGCAGCCATTGTTCGAGAACGAGAACGTGGCAATTTAGAGTTACTGATTACTACGCCAATCCATTCCATAGAACTCATGGTAGCGAAGATCATCCCCTACATCTTTGTTGGTCTGATACAGGTGTTTATCATTTTAGGCTTGGGTCACTGGATATTTGGTGTGCCGATAAACGGCGCCATTAGTCAGATACTATTTGGCACGCTGTTGTTTATCGCCGCGAGTTTAACCTTAGGTTTGGTGATATCCACCATTGCGACGACACAGCTTCAGGCAATGCAGATGACGGTGTTTATTCTTTTGCCGTCGATTCTTCTATCCGGATTTATGTTCCCTTATGAAGGAATGCCCATCGCGGCACAATGGATATCCGAAGCGCTGCCTGCCACCCACTTTATGCGAATTATTCGTGGTGTGGTGCTGCGTGGTGCAGACCTAATGGAACTATGGCGAGATACAGTTTGGTTACTTGGATTCACCGTTATCGGCCTTATTGTCGCTTCATTTCGCTTCAAAAAATCACTCGACTAATCCCACGATATTGCGTTCATTCCTTAAAAACAAAAATAGCCCCAACGAAGGGCTATTTTTTGTTTCTGTGTTCATACACTGTGCTATCAAGCTCAACTCTCAGACAATATTAATAGTACTCACCGTAGGAACAATCTCGTAAATCGGAAATATTGTAGTTTTTCAAAGAGTTTATTTTAAAGTTGAACACTACCTGTTTACAGACAACGCCTTCGCGATCCGTGTACGTGATAATACCTTCACTGTACGCTCGCTGACCATCAGAGGATGTCACGTCAGCAACAAGTTCCAAATGGCCCTTATGCGCGTCTACGCGATTCATCATCTCAAACACATCTACCCACTCTTCGCGATTTGCCATTTGTATTAGCATCGACTTCGCCTGTGTTTCCAACTGCTGGGGGTATACATAATAACGGTTGTAACCAAAGTATGCGCACATAAGTAATAAAACGAGTGCAAATGAGGTTGTTCTTGTCATACAAGCTTCCTCTTGTTGTTATAAAAATCTTGCTTCGTTAATTCAGTATAGGAAGCGAGCAAAGTTTAGGTTATAGAACTTGCCCAAATAACAGGGGACAGTCAGAGACAGTCAATTCTATGACAAGCTCAACAACAAACTTTATTGCACTCTCATCATGGGCTTGAACAAAAATACGCCACAGAGACAGCAAGAAGTAAGAAGTAAGAAGTAAGAAGTAAGAAAGGAAAACTAACCGGAGCGCGGTGATAACAGAAAAGTAAAAGGAGTTTGAAGAAAAAGACAATCCGAGTGAATGTAGTGAGAGCGGAAATCAAGAGTAGATTATCCGCCCATCAACTAGGCTCAAATTGTCAGTGCCCACAACAACGTGACTCGCCGAATTTAAACGTGTTGGTAACTATCTTCGAGAGACTCTGTCTGCGTTGTCTTTTCGCTCACTTCCACTTTAACCGCAGCGACCTTGAACTCAGGGATCTTCGCATGCGGGTCAGTTGCCGTTGTCGTTAGGCGGTTGACTGGCGATTCAACAAAGTGGAATGGAATGAACACCACTCCTTTTTGAATACGCTTAGTCACAAAAGCATCAATCTCAATGCTGCCGCGACGTGTAGACACCGTCAGACGCTGACCATTACTGATGCCAAGTGCTTCTGCGTCTTCCACGCTCACCATCGCTCGTGGGCCAGCAAGATTATCCAACCCTTTGGTTTTGCGCGTCATGGTGCCAGTGTGGAACTGCTCAAGTACGCGACCCGTCGTTAACACAAGTGGGTACTCTTCATCTGGCAGCTCAGCCGCATAACGGAACGGTACACCCACCATCTGCCCTTTACCACGAGTAAACTGGGTTTGGTGCATGATGCGAGTACCCGCAGGGTTGTTCTTGTTGCTAGGCCATTGCACACCGTTTGGCGTAATGGCATCCCAACGAAGACCCGCGTATTGAGGTGTCACTCGTGCGATTTCATTGGTGATATCAGACACGCAGTGGTAATCCCAATCACTGCCCATGGCATTGGCAATTTCTTGAATAATCCACCAATCTTCTTTCGCTTCACCCGGTGCCGTGACAACCGGATTCACACGCTGTACACGACGTTCTGTATTGGTGAAGTGACCCGCTTTCTCTGCAAACGAGCAAGAAGGCAGAACCACATCCGCGTATTGCGCAGTCTCCGTTAGGAAGATGTCTTGAACAACCAAGAAGTCGAGTGCTTCTAAACCTTCAATCACATGCGCTTGGTTCGGGTCACTCAACACTGGGTTCTCACCCATGATGTACATACCACGAACGTCACGATGGCAAGCCGCATCAATGATTTCTGTCAGGGTTAGACCTTGCTCAGAAGGCAGATTTGGCGCATTCCATTCAATCGCAAACTTCTGACGCACAATTGGGTTGTATACCTTTTGGTAGCCTGGGAAACTGTTTGGCAAAGCCCCCATATCACACGCGCCTTGCACGTTTGATTGACCACGCAGCGGATTGATACCACCACCTTCAATACCGATGTTGCCACACAGTAATTGCAGGTTAGCGATAGAACGCACGTTGTCATGACCTGTCGTGTGCTGAGTAATACCCATCGAGTAGTACACAGCTGTACGATCTGCCGTACCGATCATGCGCGCCATTGCTTGAATGTCTTCGGCTTTAACACCCGTAACCAACTCCACTTTATCGAGGTTGTAAGCTGGCGACATCACCTCTTGCAACAAGGTATCAAAGCCGTCGACACGTTCTTCAATGTACTCTTGATCGTACCAACCGTTCTTGATGATCTGCTGCATGACGCCATTTAAAAGCATCACATCTGTACCCGGACGGTGCGCCATGTACAACTCAGCATGCTCTGCCATATCGACACGTTTCGGGTCAGCCACAATCAAGCGAGCGCCGTGGTGACGAATTGCTTGTTTGATGTGTGAAGCGATAATCGGGTGCGCCGATGTGGTATCCGAACCAATAATAAAGATCACATCAGAGTGCTTAATGCTTGGAATGTCGTTGGTCATTGCACCACTACCGAGTGATGCCTCAAGACCGGTTACACTCGATGCGTGACACAAGCGCGCACAATGATCGACGTTATTGGTGCCTAGTTCACGACGGACAAATTTTTGGAACGCGTAGTTGTCTTCGTTGGTGGTTTTCGCTGAAGAGAAACCCGCCAATGCGTTGCTGCCAAAATCTTGCTTGATGCCAGAGAACTTGCTCGCAATCAGTTGAATCGCCTCTTCCCAACTTGCAGGCTGCAACCAACCGTCTTTACGAATCAAAGGCGTGGTAAGACGCTCTTCACTGCCGATGAAATCAAAACCAAAGCGCCCTTTCACACACAGCATGCCTTGGTTCACTGGCGAGTCACCGCCCTTCACGTAACGAATCGTATTGGTTGCTTCGTCCACGAACATAGTCAACTTACAACCCACACCACAGTACGTACAAATGGTGTCGACCGCTTTCAGATCTTCAGTACGACCCTGTGAGCGGTCACGACTATCGACCATCGCGCCCGTTGGACACACTTGAACGCACGCGCCACATTGCACGCAGTTCGAATCGCCCATTAGGGTTAAGCCATTCTTGTTACTTCCAAAGTGTGGACGGTCGTCAGGACGTAATGCAGGACGACCTTGTTTGTCGCACACAAAGTTCAGTACGCCGTGCACGGCTTTGTCACGACACGCTTGGATACACTGACCACAGCTAATACAGCGGTTGGCATCAAACTCAATAAACTCAGAGCTACGGTCAACTTCGTACTTATGACGCAAGTCTTTCGCACGAAGATCTAACCAATCTTGATGCGATTTAATCTGTAAGGAGAAGTCAAAGCTTTGCTCAGCTTCATATTCGGTGGAGTAATCACGCAGCGCACAATCGGTATTTGCCTGACAGCCACATTCAAGGCAGCGCGCCGCTTCCTTCATCGCTTCTTCGTTATCAAAGCCCAACTCCACTTCAGCGAAGCTTTGCTCGCGTTGTGCTGGAGTCAGCTCAGGCATGATAGAGCGAGCGACTTTCTGGATGTTCTCGAAGTGAAGCGGATCGACTTGAGAGAGCTTCTTCTCTTTACGCGAGTTGAACGCTGCCTTTGGCATATCCGCCATATCACCATTCAAAAACAGGTCAATCGCTTTTGCCGCAACGCGGCCATCACCCACCGCTTCAACTGCCGTTGCTGGACCACGGCGGAAATCACCAATACTGAAGATATTGCCCGTGCCGGTGTGCATGGTCTTTTCATCGGCATCAGAGGTGTTCCAACGCGTAAGCGGAATCGACAAATCTTCGCCTTCGAGGAAGCTCAGATCTGGCTTTTGCGATACTGCCGCAATCACGGTGTCGAACTCTTCGGTGAAGAACTCGCCGGTTGGTTTAGGGCTGCGACGACCAGATGCATCCGGCTCACCCAACGCCATGCGTTCTAGACGAATCGCATTCACGCGTCCGGTTTCATCGGCAAGGTTTTCTGCCGGGTTGGTTAAGAAGTGGAATTTCACCCCTTCGTGTTCCGCTTCGACAATCTCGTAGTCTTCTGCCGGCATTTCGTCACGGGTACGACGGTAAATCAACGTGGTGTCTGCACCAGCACGACGCGCAGTACGAGCACAGTCAATTGCCGTGTTACCACCACCGATCACCGCGACTTTCTGACCCGTGACGTAGTTTTGCTCGGTAACGTAATCTTTGAGGTAATCAACGCCTAAGTAGCAACCTTCAAGGTCACTGCCTGTGTAGTGCATTTCAACCGCTTGAGACGCACCGACAGCCAAACACACCGCGTCGTATTCTTCACTCAATTGAGAAAGCGTTAAATCCACACCCAGCTTTTGATTGGTGTGAACTTGCATGCCATTACGGCACATCAGTTCGATTTCTTTATCGAGAATGTCTTTTGGTAAACGGTATTCAGGAATACCGTAACGCAACCAACCGCCCGCTTTTGGCATGGATTCAAAGACCGTAACGTCGTAGCCTTCATTCGATAAGTAGTAGCCAGCTGTCAGACCACCAGGGCCACTTCCGACGACGGCAATGTTCAAACCTTTGCTTGGTTTCTTTTCTGGTACGTAGGCTTCATGCGCAGACAAATCCGCATCCGCGGCATGACGTTTTAGCTGGCGAATTGCGATAGGTTCATCGACTAACGAACGGCGACATTCACTTTCACAAAATGCTGGGCACACGCGGCCAATCGATAACGGCATAGGGAGCGTACGCTTAATCACTTCAATCGCTTTTTGATGATCGTTCTGTGCGATGTGATAAAGGTACGATTGGATATCAACGCCCGCTGGACACGCGGTTTTACATGGCGCTTCACAATCGGCGTAATGGTCCGTCATGATGCGGTTGAGTGCTTTTCTGCGGTGCTCGCTTAATTGTTCTGATTGCGTGACCACATTGAGACCACGGTAAACTTCGAGTTCACACGCGCGTTTAGTGCCGCCGCTTTCGACTTCAACCACACACAAGTCACACGGTACTTTTTCATTACTTTTGTTCATTCCGCACAGCGATGGGATCTCGACCCCACACACTTTTGCTGCTTCTAAAAGGGTTAGACCCTCTTCTACAATTCTATATTTTCCATCGATGACAATTTCTATCATGCAACCCCCGCAGCAAAGCAAATCCAAATCTGCACAAGTAAAACCATGCATTCTATAAGGATAATCATTTGTAAGACAAGTTAGTGTGATGTAAAACTTATAAACCACATTTTTCACGTGTCATAAAAAGCCAGGGCTTCTTTCGCTAACTTTCCACACTCGGTGTTTAACAAACGTTTTACTCCCTCGAAAGTGCGAAAACTGTAGGGTTGGACTATTTTGATAATAAGAGTAATAAATGATTGACCTTACCCTTAGGTTAACCTTTAGAATCGAAGGGTTTTCATCATTTTCATCAAACACATGGGAAAGGGTATGCACTTAAAATCGCTGCATACAATCTGGTTAGCTCTCTTCACGACACTAGTGCTATTGGTATCTAGTGTGGCGAACAGTGAGCCGTTGATGAATATTCAAATGATGTCTACTGGCATGGCTCACCATCCTTCTATGATGAGTGACAGCGAACACTGCGGTATGCCTGGCACGATGGACGTCTCCATGACTGACGGTTCTATGTCCGAAGATGGCGATGCAAGAGAAACCAGCATGAACTGTGGTGGAGGCTCCGGCATGGTTCATACCTGCTGTACTGCCGCGTGTACGATAGTTTTCGTCCCCCTACCGAATCCTATCAATAGCCCAATGCCCGTTGTCTATCGCGCAACCATTACTCCTGAAGTTGCTTCCCCAGTCGTACACGTCAGCCGCGACCTGTACCGACCTCCTATAGCCTAAACCCGTCCTAGCATTCGACCCTGCGCGTGTATCGCAGGTTGTTTTAATGCGCCTGAACGATGAGGTAACAAGGCTTTACTGTTCCCGCAATAAAATCCGCACCTCCATCGATCCGGCGAACACTGGATTTAGATTATGGATATCAAACCATACCGCTTAGCTGCACCTATTTTTATGGTGGCTCTGGTCGCTGCGCCAACCTTGGTTAACGCCGCAGGTAGAGAGACGCACGCAGCGCAAAATTCCGCATCAAGTGAGCGAGCTTCAACGACCAAGCTTGCCCAACTGATCAACGTCGCTTTGAGTAACGATGGCAATCGTAAGCAATACTCAGCGCAATCTGCTGCCATGCGTGAAACGGGCGTCGCGAGTGCGACCTTGATGGACCCAAAACTAAAAGTGGGTTTTGGTGGCTTGCCTGTCGACAGCTTCAAATTCGATGAAGACCCAATGACCAACATCTCCGTTGGTTTAATGCAACAGTTTGAGCGTGGCTCTACGCTTGATTTACAACAGAAGAAAGCCAATCAACAAGCCGACGGCCTTGGGCTTCAAGTGCATGCTCGTGAGCTTGAGGTAGCCAACAGCATGACTCAACTTTGGTTAGAGCTTGGTTACCAGCAACGCGCTGAGCAAATCTTGCTTGAGAACCGCAAGTTGATGAAGGAGATGGAAAGCTTTATTCAAACCAACTATTCGATTGGTAAGAGTGAAGCGCAAGACCTACTCAACGCTCAATTACAAGTCAGCAAGTTGGATGAGAAACTGCAAGCCAACGCACAAATGCAACGTCGTCTTATCTCTCAACTCTCCGAATGGTTGGGGTCAGATTGGTTGGCGAATGAACAGGCCCTGCATGCGAGCAATCAACTTAATTGGGACACACTGAACAGCAAACTTGCTGCCAGTCAGGGTTCCACCAAGCATTATCAGCAACTCAGCCAACACCCGATGGTTAAGATGGCCGACGTCAGCATTTCTGCCAATAAAACGCAGGTGGAAATTGCTGAGCAAGCCTACAACCCACAATTTGGCGTCGAAGTAATGTACGCCTACCGCCAAGCCGACAACATGATGGGTGAGCCCGCCTCCGATTTGGTTAGCGCTTACCTCACCATGGACATTCCACTGTTCACAGGTGACCGCCAAGATCGCAATCTCGCGGCCGCTCAATACCAAGTTGGCGCGGCACAATCGCAAAAAGACACCTTACTAACGCAGATGAATGCCAAGGTGAACACTTTGCTGGTTGATCGCGGCAACTTAACCCAACGCTTAGAACGTTATCAATCCACCTTATTGCCTCAAGCGAAAGCGCGCATCCAAGCCGTTGAGCGGGGTTATCAAAACAACACAGCGCAGTTTAACGATGTGATTTCCGCCACGACTGACGAGTTGGCTCTGCAATTGGAGCAACAACGTCTACTGACCGATCTCAACATCGCAAACAGCAATTTAGCCACCCTACTCGGTGGTTTCGACTATCAAGTGGCTTCACCGGAAGCTCGCTCTATTTCGACATATTAATTTGTGATTCCCCAAGACAGTTGGGGCTACAGCTAGGCGGCAAACGAGAGAATCCCATGAGCACTTTCCCTAACAAACTAAGGGATCTGCTATGTGATTTGGGTGAACGAGAGCAGGCAACAACGCTGTAGCGTCAAATGTGAAGGGGAAAATAAGGTAAAACAATGAAAACATTTAAAATTGCAACCATCGCGCTGATTGTTGGTGGTGCTTTAGGGTTTGGTGCTAATCATTTTCTTACGGGCTCGACTCACGACATGAGTGCTATGGGTGGCGAATCTGCTGCAAGCTCTAATGATCCGCTTTACTGGGTTGCCCCAATGGATCCGAATTACAAACGCGACAAGCCGGGTAAGTCCCCAATGGGCATGGATTTGATTCCGGTTTACGCAGAAGACCTATCCGGTGAACAAGACGCACCGGGTACAGTGACTATTGACCCTTCAGTAGAGAACAACCTCGGGGTTAAAACCGCAAACGCGACACTACAACAGCTATCACCACGCATCGAAACGGTTGGCTATATTGCCTTTGATGAAAGTCTGTTATGGCAAACCAACGTTCGTGTGGCGGGTTGGGTAGAAAAACTCTACATCAATGCCGTGGGTGAGAAAGTGAAGAAAGGCGATGTGCTTTTCACTCTCTACTCTCCTGAACTGGTTAAAGCACAAGAAGAATTGCTGAATGCGTACCGCACTGGCCGCAAAGGTCTTGTAAAAGGCGCGACCGAACGCTTGGTAACGCTTGGTGTTGACCGCGCTCAAATCAAATCCATTACTCGTAGTGGTAAAGCATCGCAAACCATTGAAATCAAAGCGCCTGCTGATGGCGTTATCGCGAGCTTAAACGTGCGTGAAGGTGGCTATTTATCCCCTGCTCAAGCGGTGATCAGTGCAGGTCCTTTGGACAATGTTTGGGTTGATGCAGAAGTCTTTGAGCGTCAAGCACACTGGATGAAAGCGGGCTCTCAAGCCACGATGACCCTTGACGCGATTCCGGGCAATGAATGGCAAGGTGTCGTGGATTACGTGTACCCAATCCTCGATCCGAAAACACGTACGTTGCGTGTGCGTCTTAAATTCCCTAACCCAGATGGCGCATTGAAGCCAAACATGTTCGCCAATATTGCCTTGCAGCCTGTCACTGACGACGCAGTATTAACGATTCCCAAATCATCTGTTATCCGCTCTGGCGGTATGACTCGCGTTGTTCTGGCGGAAGGTGATGGCAAATACCGTTCTGCTCGAATTGAAGTTGGCCGCGAAGCTGGCGAACAAATCGAAGTATTACAAGGACTTAAACAAGGCGACAAGATCGTTACGTCATCTCACTTCATGCTCGACTCTGAATCAAGCCAGTCGGCAGATCTGTCTCGCATCAATGGTGTAGAAGTAGCGGCAGAAACGGCATGGGCCAAAGGTGAGATCACGGATGTGATGAAAGATCACCGTATGCTGACCATCAACCACCAACCTGTACCAGAATGGGATTGGCCGGGCATGGTAATGAACTTCACTTTCGCAGATGGCGTTGAAATGGGTGACTTGAAAAAAGGTCAGGCTATCGAATTTGAAATGCAAAAGACGGAGTCCGGTCAGTACCAAATCGTTGACTATAAGGCAGACAACAGCGTCATTGCAGCAGAAGTTTGGCTAACTGGTGACATTAGCATGCTGATGGCTGATTTTGGCATGATCACCTTAAACCACCTACCGGTTGCAGAATGGAACTGGGATGCAGGTGAGATGAACTTCTCTGTGGGAGAAGACGTTGATCTATCGGGTTTTGAAGAAGGACAGAAAGTTCGGTTTCTAGTTGAAAAACAAGGATCTGACTACGTTCTTAAACAGCTAGTTCCTGCAACAACAGCCGTCGAGGGTTAATTATGATCAATGCTATTATTCGTTGGTCACTGAGCAACCGATTCCTAGTGTTGGTCGCGACCTTAGCCCTTGTATTAGGCGGACTTTACAGTGTAAAGAATACGCCTGTTGATGCGATTCCGGATCTTTCTGATGTGCAAGTGATCATCAAGACAAGCTATCCGGGTCAAGCTCCTCAAGTCGTCGAGGATCAAGTTACTTACCCACTCACCACCGCCATGCTTGCCGTGCCAGGTGCTGAGACAGTTCGTGGCTACTCTTTCTTTGGTGACTCTTACGTTTATATCATTTTCAACGATGATACCGACATGTACTGGGCACGTTCACGCGTGTTGGAGTACTTGAGCCAAGTAGCACCAAAGCTGCCACCGAACGCAAAACCAACCCTAGGTCCTGATGCAACGGGCGTGGGCTGGGTTTACAGCTACGTATTACAAGACAAAACTGGCAAACATGATTTGGCCGATCTTCGTAGCCTGCAAGATTGGTTCTTGAAGTACGAATTGCAAACCGTTGATGGCGTTTCTGAAGTTGCGACCGTGGGCGGTATGGTGAAGCAGTATCAAGTGCAGATTGATCCTGCCAAGCTGCGTGCGTACAACCTCACTTTGCAACAAGTGAACATGGCAATCCAAAACGGTAACCAAGAAACCGGCGCGTCCGTTATCGAAGTGGCCGAAGCCGAACACATGGTTCGTACCACGGGTTACTTAACCAGCATTGAAGACATTAAATCACTGCCGCTAAAAGTCACCGAGAAAGGCACGCCGTTGCTATTAGGTGATATCGCAGACATTAACCTTGGTCCACAAATGCGCCGTGGTATCTCAGAGCTGAATGGCGAAGGTGAAGCGGTCGGTGGCGTTATCGTGATGCGCTTTGGTGAAAACGCCAGTGAAGTGATTGCGAAAGTCAAAGACAAGCTCGCAGACCTACAACGCAGCCTGCCAGAAGGCGTGGAAATTGTTGCAACCTACGACCGCTCTACCCTTATCGATTCAGCGGTAGAAAACCTCTGGAAGAAGCTTGCAGAAGAGTTCATCGTCGTTGCGATTGTGTGTGCGCTGTTCTTGTTCCACATTCGTTCTTCATTGGTTATCGCTCTGAGTCTACCGGTTGGCATTCTCACTGCGTTTATCGTAATGCATTGGCAAGGCATCAACGCCAACATCATGTCCTTGGGCGGTATTGCGATTGCCATCGGTGCCATGGTGGATGGTGCAATAGTAATGATTGAAAACGTTCACAAGCACATTGAACGAACGCCATTGACCGACAAGAACCGCTGGCAAGTAATTGGCAAAGCCGCAGAAGAGGTTGGCGCACCGCTGTTCTTCTCGTTGCTGATCATTACTCTTAGCTTCGTACCGGTGTTTGCCTTAGAAGGTCAGGAAGGCAAGATGTTCTCGCCGCTTGCGTTCACTAAGACGTACGCCATGGCAGCAGCAGCAGGTTTGGCAATCACACTCGTCCCTGTGCTTATGGGCTACTTCATTCGCGGTAAGGTGTTACCAGAACACAAAAACCCAGTTAACCGTGGCTTGGTCGCGTTGTACCGTCCGCTGTTGAACACCAGCTTAAAATACCCTAAGACCATGATTGTTATCGCATTAGGTCTAATGGCATCGGCTTACTACCCAACCAGTAAACTGGGTAGCGAGTTCATCCCTCCGCTGGATGAAGGCGACTTGATGTACATGCCAACGACCTATCCGGGTATCTCAATTGGTAAAGCACGTGAGCTTCTACAACAAACCAACAAGCTGATCAAAACCGTTCCAGAAGTGAAAACCGTATGGGGCAAAATTGGCCGAGCTGAGACCGCAACCGATCCAGCGCCACTCACCATGATTGAAACCGTGATTCAGTTGAAGCCACGCGACCAATGGCGTGAAGGGGTAACAACCGAGTCACTGCGCAAAGAGTTCGACAAGCTGGTTCAGTTCCCTGGTCTTACTAACGCTTGGGTAATGCCGATCAAAACGCGTATCGACATGCTGGCAACGGGCATCAAAACCCCTATCGGCATTAAGATCGCCGGACCTGATCTGAAAGTGATTGAGAAGATCGGTTCTCAGCTAGAGCCAATTCTTAATGGCGTACAAGGCACGGCATCGGTTTACGCAGAACGTGTAGCAGGTGGTCGTTATGTCACGATCGACATTAAACGTCGTGCCGCAGCGCGTTACGGCTTGAGCATCAAAGACGTTCAGCAAGTGATCTCCACTGCGGTGGGCGGTATGAATGTGGGTGAAACCATCGAAGGCTTGGAGCGTTACCCAATCAACGTTCGTTACCCACAAGACTACCGTGACTCAGTGGTAAAATTGCAAAACTTACCGTTAGTGACACCAAATGGCGCTCGTATTGCACTGGCTGACGTAGCGGACATTCGTTACGAAGACGGTCCTCCAATGATCAAGACAGAGAACGCACGCCCGAACGGCTGGGTGTTTGTCGACATCGATGGTCGTGACCTTGGCTCTTACGTCGTGGAAGCACAGCAAGTCGTGGCCGATCAGTTGGAGCTTCCTGCGGGTTACTCGTTGGCTTGGTCTGGTCAATACGAATACATGGAACGTGCGAAAGACCGCTTGAGTGTCGTGGTACCAATTACCATCGCCATCATTATGCTGCTGCTTTACTTCAGTTTCCGTCGTGTCGGCGAAGTAATGATCATCATGCTTACCCTACCACTCGCTATGGTTGGTGGTTTGTGGCTCATGCATATCCTCAACTACAACTTCTCGATTGCCGTTGGGGTCGGCTTTATTGCCCTAGCAGGCGTCGCGGTTGAGATTGGGGTCATCATGCTCGTCTACCTCAACCAAGCATGGCACTACAAAAAGCTGGATGCGGAAGAGAGCCAACAGAAGCTTGAGGCGAAAGACCTAACCGATGCCATTCGTGAAGGTGCAGGCCTGCGTGTTCGCCCAGTAATGATGACGGTACTGACGGTCATTATTGGTCTGATTCCGATCATGTACGGCGAAGGTACAGGGTCAGAAGTGATGCAACGTATCGCTGCACCAATGATTGGCGGTATGGCCTCAGCACTGCTGCTGACGCTGTTAGTGCTTCCAGCCATCTTCAAGCTGTGGAAACAACGTGAGTTGCGCCCAAACAACTCAACTCCGAGCCAAACAAGCACGCAAACTGGCAACCAAATCGAAAACGCCGACAGCACAGATCGCACTGATAACAAGGCTTAATCCTTACCTTCCTCTCAAACATGCCGTTTGAGGGGAAGCAACCAAGTTATTAATGAATTAAAACAAGGATATAAAAATGAAAAAGACACTAATCACTCTTGCTCTAGCCCTAACAACAACGACTGCGTTTGCCCAAATGGATCATTCAAACATGGACCATGGCAACATGAAGCATGAAAACATGGACCACGGCAGCATGAAGATGGACCACAGTAAAATGGACCATTCAAACATGATGGATATGCCGGGCATGTCGGCAGTAGGTATGCCAGCGAAAGGGGCAAAGCCAGACAAGGTGGTACACGTAATCTTGGGTGATGACATGACCATCAAGTTCAAGAAAGACGTCAAGATTGAGCCAAACGATGTGGTGCAGTTTGTAGTCATGAACACCGGCAAGATCAACCACGAGTTTACGATTGGTTCGGCTAAAGAGCAGCTAGAACATCGCGAAATGATGAAGACAATGAGCGGTGATCACATGCACGACTCGGGCAACTCTGTGACGGTAGAACCGGGTAAAGCGAAGCAATTACTGTGGCACTTCCACGGTGACAACAAGGTTGAGTTCGCGTGCAACATTCCAGGCCATGCAGAATCGGGCATGGTTAAAAAGATTGAACTGTAAGTAATTATCCAACTAGACAAAGGAGCTGATGATTCAGCTCCTTTTATTTCTGGATCAAACTATTCGTTAGCTCATGATAAGAAATTCTGAGCCAGTGTCTCACGCTAAGATATTTTTGTGACCGAATCACCGACGTAATATATAAGCCAAACTACAGGCCTTGATAGCAACACTCTTCTCCCCATATTGAGACCGTTTAAGCGTATTGCAAAGAATCCTACATAAAATAGACATAGATTTAACAGTGTTTAGAGTATTGGCTCGTTATAGTTTACGTGACATCGCTACCGTGCGAACTAAAACTAAAATTGAAGAACACGATCCATGAAAAAGTTATTTTTGTTGGCTGGGCTAATGGTTTGCTCAACCCTAAGTTACGCGTCCCAACTGAATGAGGACATTTCTCTCCTCGAGCAACAAACCTCAAGCAGAATTGGGGTGTCAGTTTGGGATACCCAAGCAGACGAGCGTTGGGATTACCGTGGCGATGAACGCTTCCCACTCATGAGCACATTCAAAACCCTAGCTTGTGCCAAAATGTTAAGTGATATGGACAGCGGTAAGCTAAGTAAAAATGCGACCGCAAAAGTCGATGAGCGCAGTATCGTTGTATGGTCTCCAGTGATGGATAAGCTCGCAGGCCAAAACACACGCATAGAGCACGCGTGTGAAGCCGCTATGTTAATGAGTGATAATACCGCAGCCAACTTAGTATTAAATGAAATTGGCGGCCCTAAGGCCGTAACAATGTTTCTGCGAACAATTGGAGATAAAGCAACGCGCCTAGACAGAATAGAACCTCGCTTGAACGAAGCCACACCAGGCGACAGCCGCGACACAACTACACCTAACGCCATACTAAACACTCTTCGAACTTTGGTCGAAGGCGAAACGTTGTCTTATGAGTCTCGTGTACAATTAAAAATCTGGATGCAGGACAACAAAGTTTCAGACTCGTTAATGCGTTCTGTATTACCAACAGGTTGGTCTATTGCAGACCGTTCTGGTGCGGGAGGTCATGGTTCGCGTGGCATTAACGCGATTATATGGAAGGAAAATCATCGACCTGTTTACATTAGTATTTATGTCACAGAAACTGAGCTCTCACTTCAAGCTAGGGACCAACTCGTTGCGCAGATAAGTCAGTTGATTTTACAAAAGTACAAAGACAATTAAGTCACCACTCACCTGACCCTATTTGTATCCTTTTCTAGCCCTTCTCTTCCAGAAGGGCTCATTCTGTACTTCCATCTTAAAAACACCACTTATTGAGTAATGACTTACTTATAAATAGGTATAAGATTTACTTATTTAGGGTGAGTTAACGCCCACATTAAGCAACCAAATGCACACAAACGGCGATAATTGAACCATACTCTTACCAAGAAGCACATTTTCTACAAAATAGCTTCACGTAATTTATTGTTGGTATTTGCAACATTGCCAAGGAGATGTCTATTGAGACTTGAAAGAACTTTTAACCCTGATGACTTATCGATGCAAAACATGGAAAGTCCGATATGTATGCCGATAGGGTTTGTTCACTTTTTAGCTCAATCGGAAACACTACAGCAAGTACTTGATACGGTGGCAGAATGGATAAATCGCATATTTAATTCTGACCGTGCGAGTATCACACTTTATGAAAACAATGATAATTTAAAGGTCTACTCTTTCTCTGGTAGTAAAGCGATTCCCGCTGAATTTTTAGTGCCCATTCATCAAGCGTTTGTTGGCCGAGTGTTCAAAAAGCAACAACTGATGATCTGCGACGATGTTACTCAATCTGATGAGATCGATTGTGTGATGCTCGCATCCAATGGTATGGGTACGTGTATGGACGCGCCTTTAATACACGGTAAAGTCTGCCTAGGAACGCTTAATGTTGCGCATCATCAAACGCACATTTACACAAACGAACAAGCGGCACAGCTTCAGTGCATCGCTAATTGGATTGCTTTAAACATTGCCCTTCATATACAGATCATGAAAATGGAGCACCTCGCCACGACGGATGATCTAACAGGTATTCCAAACCGCAGAGAGTTCATGCGACAAATCGAAAGCCGCCTAAATGAATACCGAACCCAGGGCATTGACTTCCATGTTGCTATTTTAGATCTCGACAATTTTAAAAGCCTCAATGACCGATTTGGTCATGACGCAGGCGATAAATCACTGATCCATGCAGTTAATACTATTAAAAGTCATCTACTTGATTGTGACTTACTTGCCAGAGTTGGTGGTGAAGAGTTTGCCATGGTATTAAGAAGTCGCTCATCACAGCAAGCTCTAGACACATTAGAAACAATTCGTAATGCACTAGAAACGACGACCGTTCAACATTCAGGTTGTGATATGAGCTTCACCGCGAGTATTGGGGTAACTCAAGTCTGTCGTCTCGACGACTCATTTGAACCACTTGTTAAACGCGCAGACTTAGCACTTTACAAGGCAAAGGAAACCGGAAGAAATCGCGTTGAGTTTCATATTGGTGAAGAAAGGTAGAAAAAATAAAAAAGGTAGCGACTCATTGCGCTACCTTTTATCGATTCTAACCTGCTTAAAATAACTAGTACGAACTTTAAGCCAGTTAAAAATAAGAATGAGCAAATTTAATTATGCTTTCTTAAGATCTTTAGCTGGGTAAGTTAGTGTTTTTTCGCCTGCTTTTACATGTGTGTAAAAACCGCCACTGCTTAAACCTGTAACAACCATTTCGCCAAGATCGATACCTTTAGTCGCTACTACTACGTCACCGATTGAAAACATATTGAATACCTTGTTTGTTTAGATTAAGACACTAAGTCGTTGCGCGGTATTTAATACGATATTAGGCAAAGCACCTAATCGAGTTTTTTATCGTAAAGATTAATTTATATTTGTCGTGAACTCTAAGTTTCCACATTGAAAATCACAGGATATTTTCCAAAAAAAGATGCGCGATTCTTGTGAAATACGGTAATATTTTCTAGCATCAAGTGCGGAGGTATTCTCCGCCCTCATTGGAGAAAAATGATGAAGAAAGGCCTAAAAATGCGTGCATTAGAGCGTTCTGATTTGCGCTTTATTCATGAACTGAATAACAACCGAAATATCATGGCCTACTGGTTCGAAGAACCTTACGAGTCTTATGACGAGCTCGAAGAACTTTATCGAAAACATATACATGATGACGCTGAAAGGCGTTTTGTCGTCGAAGATGAAGACGGCATCGTAATTGGCTTAGTTGAGCTGATCGAGATTAACTACATTCACCGCAGCGCGGAATTTCAGATAATCATCGCCCCAGAGCATCAAGGCCGAGGTTATGCGACAGAGATGATTAATCGTGCGTTAGATTACTCATTCTCAATTCTTAATCTACGTAAAATCTACTTATTAGTCGCAGTGGATAACGAAGTCGCTATTCACTTATACAAAAAGTGCGGCTTTATCGAAGAAGGTCACCTTGTAGAAGAATACTTTATTAACGGCGCTTACAGCGATGTTAAGCGCATGTATATATTAAAACACCAGTACCAGAAAAAGATCGAAGAAAACAACTCAATTCACTAGTTCATTCTATCAAAGTAAAAACGCAGCTATTTGGGCTGCGTTTTTATTTATTCAAATTGATATTGATATGATAACACGATGCGCTTGTCTGCTTCATCCAAATAGGTGTTGTTGTCCATGACAAACGTCATTACGTTAAAAGAGTGGCGTTTGCTCACGAGGTAACCAAGACCAATACCACCAAAGAAGCCTTTGTAGTTCTCTCCTTCACTGTTTTCTGAGCCGTAAGTGCCTGCTGCGAAGCTGATTAACGTCAGCTCTTTGGTAAACGATTTCAGCGCAAATGCACCAACGTAACCGCTACTGCCTGAAGAGCTCATCATGTTGAAGCCATTCTCTGCACTTGGCGTCCCCGTAAAGTTAGGCTCGCTACAGAGACTACTTTCTGCACCGTCACAAACAGGAACATCACCAGTGTTGTACGTATAGCCTGCCATTGGGAAAATTTGGAAGCCTGCTGGCTCAATCCCGAAATAACTTAGCGGCATAAAGGTACCAACGCTGTAGTTGGTTTGATCCGCGCCGTTTACATATTCATTTTTACCGAAGTTGAAGTTCACGATACCGACCGGAAACAACCACGAGCCACCAATACGCCACTCGCTCGCATCATCATTGATACGCAGGTTAATTTTGCGCGCTTGGTCAAGCGCAAGTGAGCCCGAGAATGAGATGTTTTGATCATCAAAATCGTAGTTGTTTGCGTACGACGCGCCAAATTTCGTGATGACTTTTGTTGGGTCATCCGCCAACTTGTTTTTATTGTCTTTTACTCGATGCTCGGCACCATGAGCCAGCGTACTGACCAACAAAGTCGTACACACTAACGCTAGTTTATTTTTCATTTTTTAGTCCTTTGAGATGTTGAATACCCGTACTTAGCTGCGCAGATACTTTTTGAATCATCACTCACTGGATGTGACAGAAGCGCCCTAACTACCTTAGATGGTGTGACAGCATCCAGTGCAGGTAGTTAGGGTAGAATGGCCTGTAAGGAAGGCGTTTTAGCGATTAGGAATGATTAGTTTTTCCAGTTGTAGCTCATGCTCATGGAGTACAGAGCAGGCTCATCAAAACCAGCTTGTAAGCGTGGCGTTTCTGACGATTCCATCAAGATCGCTTCAAACGCGAAACCAATTGAGTTTTCTGAATCCAATTTGTAATCAATGCCTGTACCAATGCGGTACGCCTTGCCAGTAGGAACGGTAATGTCACCGTTTGATTGACTTTCATACATGCTGGTATCGAATGCAAAACCTGCATTCCACATCATTTTTTCATTCAGTTTGTACTGAGTACCCAATGCGATTTGGTAAGTGTCTTGTGTCTCTACGTTCAGCGTGGTTGTGTATTCGCTCCAGTCTTGCCAGTTCACGTTCCACATCACCGCTAGGTCATCATTCACTTCGTGGTAAGCACTGAAGATCAGTTGTTGCGGAGCAATGGAGTTACTATTGTCGAATTCAAATTCGGTTTCAGAAGAGTAAGACAGACCAAGACGCGTGCCTGGTGTTGCTTCATAAAGCACACCTACTCGGCCGTTGAGCTGAGTATCTTGGTCTTCGTCATTGAAGTTCAAGGCTCCCTTCGTTTCCACTTCATACATACCGTACTGAATGCCAAGCGCCGCACCCACAGACCAGTGATCATTGATGCGGTAAGAAGCGGAAGGTTGAATGGTCAAGGCTTGCGTCGTTGCTGTAGGGATATCTAAATGATTATTCAAAAGACCTTCGTACTCGAGGCCAAGGCCGTAGTTGCCATACAGACCAATACCCAGCGTCCATTTGTCGTTCACTTGTTGGCTGTAAAATGCCGACGCCATAGGAACAAAACCAATCACGTTGCCCGCATCGCCAGTCATCGTGTCTAATTGCGCGTCACCGTAAAGGCCAATCAGGTTACCAGAGAAAGATTTACCAGAAATATTCGCCAGACCAGCCGGGTTTGCTGCCATTACTGAGGCATCTTGCGCACGAGCCGCCATACCAGCGGATGCCAAACCAATATCCGATGCTGTAGTTTCGTAAAGGTATAACCCACCCGCTTGCGCAGCAGCACACGTCAGTAAAGAGCTCGCTACGACGATTTTTGAAAGATTTTTCATGTTAAAACCTATTATTGTTTGGGAAACCCACGCTGCGACGGTGGTTATATATCAATGAAAGGCATTGGCCAATCGCACACAACGTGGGGGTGTTGTGGAGTCAGTAAGTTGAAATCAGCGTTGTTGCTCGCTCACCTCAAGTTCAGTGGATTTCTTTCGCTTAAACTTCTCGCGCAGAGATTGCATCATCACGAAGAACACTGGCGTCAGTAACGTGCCGACAAACGTAGAGAGAATCATGCCGCCGAACACTGCAAAGCCCAGTGAGTGACGAGATGCGGCACCAGCACCCGATGCAATCACCAACGGGAATACCCCCCAGATGAAGGCGAATGCGGTCATCTGTACTGCACGGAAACGGATTCGAGCAGCTTCTTTGGCAGCATCAATGATGGATAAGCCCTTTTCTTCTCGCAGAACTTTGGCAAATTCCACGATAAGAATCGCCACTTTGGCGGACATACCGATCAAGATGACCACACCAATCTGCACGTATAAATCGAACGGTTGTCCCACCAGCAGTAGCGTGCCCATTGCGCCGAGAATCGCGACTGGAACCGCCATCATTACTGCAGCAGGAATGGTCCAACTTTCGTACTGAGCCACCAAGAACAAGTAGGTGAACAGCAAAGACAATGCGAACGCGATTGGTGCCATGTAGCCTGCTTTCATCTCTTGGTAAGTCATGCCTGACCACTCGTACGAGTAACCACTTGGCAAAGATTCTGCAGCCAGTTTTTCAATGGCTTTTACAACATCACCCGAGCTGTAGCCTGGCGCTGGCGCACCGTTCACGGTTGCAGAACTGAACATGTTGTAGTTCGACAAAGTATCAGGGCCGAAGATCGGCTTCACTTTCACTAGCGTTGCCAGTGACACCATTTTTCCAGAGCTTGAGCGAACAAACAGATGGTTGATGTCGTCGATGTTGTCACGGTATTGCTCTTCTGCTTGCACTTTCACTTGGTACGAACGACCAAACAAGTTGAAGTCAGAAATGTAGGCACCGCCCAACTGTGCTTGCAGTGTGCTGAAGATTTCATTCAACGGTACGCCCATCGAAATCGCTTTATCGCGATCAATATCGATGTAACGTTGCGGAATATTCGCACGGAAAATCGAGAACGCACGTGCCACTTCAGGCAGTTGGTTGATTTGGGCAACAAAATCAGCGGTTGTTTTTGCCAACTCTTGTGGAGAACGGCCCAAGTTGTCCTGCAGCACAAGGTTGAAACCATCCACCGCACCCATACCTTTGATTGCCGGCGTCGCGAAAACGAACGAAGCGGCATCTGGCGTTAAGTTCAGCATTTGGTTAACTTTATTCATCAATGCGCGTTGGTGTAGTTCAGGGTCTTTACGTTTGCTCCAGTTATCCAGTTTGATGATCAACATGCCCGAGTTTGGAATCGACGCCATGTTAATTACCGAGAAGCCCGCAACCGAAACCACGTTCTCCACACCTTCCATCTGTTTTAGCTCATCAACGTACTTCTTCATTAATGGTGCAGTACGCTGCAATGCTGCTGCGTCTGGCAAACGCATTTCGACCATGAACACGCCTTTATCTTCGTTCGGAACGAAAGAAGAAGGTACGGTCATGAACGCAAATGCCAGCACCGCAATAAGCGCGCCATAAACACCGATACTCAGCACAATGCGGCGGCTCAAGAAGCCAACTAAACCTTGGTATTTGCGCGTTATTGCTTCAAAACCTCGGTTAAACGCACGCAAAGGCGCAATAGGTTGCGAGTGAGTAGATTTCAACATCAACGCACAAAGCGCTGGCGTTAACGTTAATGCGTTGATCGCAGAGATCAGCACCGACACACAGATGGTGACCGCGAACTGGTTGAACATTCGACCAGAAATACCCGGCAATAGCGCAACCGGTACAAATACCGCCAACAAAATAAGCGTTGTTGCCAATACTGGCCCTGTCACTTCTTTCATAGCTTGGATCGTGGCCGGAATCGGGTCTAAATGCTCTTCATGGATAACCCGCTCCACGTTCTCTACCACGATGATCGCATCGTCCACCACGATACCGATGGCGAGGATCAAGCCAAACAACGAGATCGTGTTAATGGTCATGCCCATCACGCCCATGATTGCGAACGTCGCAATAATGGAAACCGGAATCGCTAAGGTTGGAATGATGGTCGCTCGCCAGTTCTGCAAGAAAACGTACACAACGAAGGTGACAAGAAGTACCGCAATCACCAGCGTCTCATACACTTCATCAATCGATGTCTCTACGTATTCGGTAGAGTCATACGCGATGTCGTAGACCAAATCACCAGGAAACGATTTCTCGTACTCTGTCATGGCCTCTTTCACGCGTTCCATCACGTCTAGCGCGTTCGCGGTCGGTAACTGGTACAAGGCCAGAACGGCGGCTGGTTCGTTATTCATACGACCATCAGCTTCGTAACCTTGTGCACCAACTTCCACACGAGCCACATCTTTCAAGCGAATCAAAGAACCTTTCTTGCTCGCACGAATGATGATGTTCTCGAACTCTTCCGCAGAAGTGAGGCGGCCTTTGGTTTGCAAAACATATTGATATTGCTGGTCACCCGGAGCTGGCATACCACCGATCTTACCCGCCGCCACTTGGATGTTTTGCGTTTTAATTGCGCCAATAACATCGCTAGCAGAAAGCTTCAAGGTAGCCAGTTTATTTGGGTTCAACCAAATACGCATTGAGTAGTCTTTCTTACCCAGCAGCGTAATGTCACTCATACCTTCGATACGTTTTAGACGCTCGACAATATTGAGATCCGCGTAGTTAGAAAGGTAGATACTGTCGTGAGACTGTTTCGGAGAACGCAGTGTGATAACGCCCAGCATGTCGGAAGATTTCTTCTTAACCGTCACACCGATTTGGTTTACTTCTTGTGGTAGAGACGACGTCGCCTGTGCCACCAAGTTGTTCACACGAACCTGCGCCATATCGCCATCTGCGCCCACTCGGAAGTAAATACGCAATGTGTATGAGCCATCGTTACCAATCACAGAAGACATGTAAATCATGTCTTCAACGCCGTTGACTTTGGCTTCTATCGGTTGTGCTACGGTCTTTTTAACCACGTCCGCATTTGCACCCGGATACATGGTGCTCACCGTAATTACCGTTGGAGAGATTTGAGGATACTCAGAAATTGGCAAGACTTTCAGGGCGATCATACCCATCAATATCATCGCCAGTGAGATCACCAAAGCAAATTTCGGCCGGTGAATGAAAAATTTACTTAACATCAGTACTCACTCAGCCTTGTTCACTCTGTAGCTCAACGTCTTTCACCGTTGCACCCGGACGCACTTTTTGTAGACCATGGACGATGACTTTTTCGTTAGCCGCCAAACCAGTCAGCACAGCACGTTTCACACCGTAGGTCTGACCGAGTTCAACGTTACGACGAGACACCACGTGATCATCACCAACCACCATGACGTAGTCACCCGCTTGGTCTTGTTGAACAGCCGCCGATGGGATAAGCAAACCATCAATGGTTTTGTTGCGCAGCTTGATGGTCAAGTTGCCATATTCACCCGGCATAAGCGCGTAAGTTGGATTATCGAATTGTGCTTCTGCTCGAATTGAGCCTGTTTCTAAATCGATCTTATTGCCAACGGCGTAGATCTTGCCATCAAGCGGATACAATGAACCGTCTGAAAGCGTCAGTGTTAAATCAACATCCAGTTTGTCATCGTTACGATGAGCCACATCAATGGCACTTCTTACTCGGCGGTAGAGCTTCTCATCCACATCAAAGCCAAAGCGAATTGGGTCTACTTGAGTGATCGAAACAAGAGGAACGATTTGAATTTTCGAAATACGGTCACCCACTCGGAAGTTGCTGAAACCCACGCGACCAGAGAAAGGAGCACGCACAGAGCTAAATTCAAGATCGAGCCTTGCTGAAACCAGCGTCGCCTTCGCCTCTTCTACCGAAGCAATCGCTGCGGCTTGCGCGGCAATGGCGTCATCGTATTGCTGCTCACTGATGCTTTTATCTTTGATGAGTTTCTTCACACGTTCTGCATCACGCGTAGTTTGAACGAGTTGCGCTTTTGCTTTTTGCAACGACGCTTTTGCATACGCCAGTGCCGCTTTGTAAGGACGGTCGTCGATTTCAAACAGCAATTGGCCTTTTTCGACCATATCGCCATCTTTAAAATGAATAGCGGTTAATTCGCCACCGACTCGAGGCATAATATCAACGTCATTTACCGCTTCAGTTCGACCGATAAAAGTATGATAAGGAGTGATTTTTGTTTCGGTTAGGGTAACGGTTTCAACAGAGGGTGCTTGGGCAGTTTTCGTTGCGATATCGCCAGTTTTGCATCCTGATAGCAATGCAGAAGATATAGCAATAGATACCAACGCAAATTTATATTTGGCTTTCATGATAAACCTACTTTATTTAGAAAGTGCCCTAGCCTAAATATATAAATATATGGATAAACACACTTTCTATTCTGGAAATAAACGAGGGAGTTAGAATTGGTAGTTAAATTCGATACGGTGATCACCATCACCGAAATTAACGTGCTCATTCCAGTTTGCAAAGTAACGAATATTTGCGCGAGGATTAATTTGATAAGACAACGCAAACTCATGAGTCAAGATATTATCTTCACCCGCGTAATAAGTATCTTTATATTGACTAGACCCTGACAACGTATGCATATACATTGGGTTGTAGTTAACCCAGATTTTATCGGTTAATTCAATTTTTGAGTACATACCGACAACGGTGAAAGTACCTGGAATTTCGTAACCTTTGTCATCACCACTAAAATCATTAGCAATAGTGACACCCGCACCAGCTAAAGGAAATAACTGCAACATACCAAACTTAGGTAGACCTTGAATAAAGCTATAAGATGCATCTAATTTATCGTTATCAACGTCGTAGTTTACATCTAATTGACGGCCTAGACCTTTTGCGACTTCTACTTGGAAATTACGTAGTCGGAAAGAGTCAATGCTGTCATCAACGTTGGCATATATTGGATCATCATTGTCGCGAATGCCAAATAGCTCACCACCAATGCCTTTCATTTCAATGATGTTCATCGCCATGGTACCAGGCTGGCTAGATTGGTAAGTTTGACCGATTTTGATGTTCGCGCCTTTATCAGTAATACCAAAGCCCGCTTGGGTGTATACCGCAAGTGGGTCAGACATATCTTGTAGTTCTTCGTTATTGTTTGTCTGCGCATAGGCAGAAGACGCGAGTTGTAGGGCTGCAACCATAATGGCAACAGACGGTTTCACTAAATTCATAAAACTGTATCCATTTTAATGATTATAAAATTATTCACGTCATGAGGTCATCATAAATAGCAAGCAACACAACTCGCTTTGGATAACATAAATTATCAAAGCAAATTCAATAATGACGAAACATTCGACGTTTTAATTAAAATAAAATAAAGCATCGTAAAAGTTCAATCACCGCTACTTATATCTTATATAACTTGAAATTTGGTAATACCAATGAAGAAGGAAATATTAAAACTTATGAAAATTCAATTATCATTAGAACAAATGATTAATTAATTTTACCATATAAATAGAGAGTGCAATGGATTTAGGTGATCGCGATCAATGTTTCATTTCGATCGTACAACACTCTTCAGATTAATTAGAACATTATAATAATTTAAAAACCTTAGTTTGATTAGCCTAGCATCAGATTAGAATAGTAGGCCTATAATAAATAAAAAGGGAATCACTCTCTGTGATTCCCTTTTATTATCGAGCGATAAAGCGCCGATGCGTTTCGATAACTAAAACGCAAACAATTCGCACTATTGCAGTTTCTCTATTCCCATATTGAACAGTGCAAAACTATAAATATCTGCATTTGTCTCAATTATTTTACGCGTTGGTGTGCCTGCACCATGTCCTGCATTGGTTTCGATGCGAATTAAGGTCGGATTTGAACCCGCTTGCTTCGATTGCAACTCAGCAGCAAATTTGTATGAGTGAGCAGGAACAACACGGTCATCATGATCACCGGTTGTAATCAATGTTGCTGGGTATTCCACCCCTGCTTTTACATTGTGCACCGGCGAATAACTTTTCAGATATTGGAACATCTCTTTACTTTGCTCTGCCGTGCCGTAGTCATACGCCCAACCAGCACCTGCGGTAAAAGTATGGTAACGCAGCATATCCAGTACGCCGACTGCTGGCAGCGCCACTTTAAACAGCTCTGGACGTTGCGTCATAACGGCCCCTACTAACAAGCCACCATTCGATCCACCGTTAATGGCTAACTTGTTTGATGACGTTACCTTTTCATCAATTAGGAATTCAGCCGCAGCAATAAAGTCATCAAACACATTTTGCTTTTGCATTTGAATGCCAGCGTTGTGCCATTCTTTGCCATATTCCCCACCACCACGAATGTTCGCTACCGCGTAAACACCACCAAGCTCTAACCAAGCCGCACGTGTCGGGCTAAAAGATGGCGTGAGGCTAATGTTGAAACCGCCATAACCATATAGGATGGTTGGTGCACTGCCGTCCATCGGTGTCCCTTTTTTATAGGTGATGATCATCGGCACTTTTGTTCCGTCTTTTGAGGTGTAAAACACCTGGCGAGATTCATACAAAGCAGGATCAAATGGCGCTTTAGATTTGTAGTACACCTCGCTATCACCGTCTTTGATGTTCAGACGATAGGTCGTGCTTGGCATCTTGTAGTTGGTGAAAGAATAGTAGACTTCGGTTTCTTCTTTTTTCCCCGAGAAACCGTATGCGCTGCCAATATCAGGCAATTTGATTTCTCGGATGAGTTTGCCGTTCATGTCGTATTGCTTCACCATCGAGATCGCATCAACAATATAGCTCGCAAACAAATTGCCACCCGCGGTAGAAACACGTAACACGTTCTTTGTTTCAGGAATCACATCTTTCCAGTTTTTGGGCTGCGGCTGACTCGCATCCACCGTCACGACGCGTTTGTTCGGCGCATTAAGGTTCGTAACCAAGTACAGTTTCGTGCCTTGGTTGTCTATCACCCAAGTATCAGAACTGGTGTTATCTAAAATGGTTTTCAGCGGGCTATTTGGCTTACTCAGGTCTTTGAAGAACAGTTTGTTACCCGACGTCGATACGCTGGCTGACATAAACAAGTAGCGTTCATCTTCCGACGTGTAACCCCCAACGTAGCGATACTTTTCGTCCTTTACACCACCGAAAATTAATTGGTCTTCACTTTGTTTCGTCCCTAGTTTATGAAAGTAGAGCTTGTGTTGGTCTGTCTTCGCGGAAAGTTCACTCCCTTTTGGCTTGTCATAACTTGAGTAATAGAAGCCTTGATTGCCGAGCCAACTGATGCCACTGAACTTAATATCCACCAGCGTTTCACCGACGGGCTTTTTGGTTTCTGTGTCTAACACAATGACTTTGCGCCAATCGCTACCGCCTTCCGAAATGCTGTATGCAACCAAAGAACCATCACGTGAAAAGCTCACTCCCGCTAACGATGTGGTGCCATCTTCACTAAAAGTATTTGGATCGAGGAAAATTTCTGCTTCGCCATCACCTAACTGCCGATGAAGCACATCTTGGTTTTGTAGCCCGTCATTTTTGTAAAAATAAGTGAACTTACCCTCTTTGAACGGTTGGCTTTGCTTTTCGTAGTCCATGAGCTTAGTGATGCGCTCTTCAATCTGCTCGCGGTAAGGGATTTTCGACAGATAATCAAACGTCACTGCATTTTGTGCCTTCACCCATTCTGCGGTTTCTGGGCTGAGATCGTCTTCCAACCAGCGATAAGGATCACTCACTTTTGTACCAAAGTAGTCATCGACAACATCCACTTTTTGTGTGGTTGGATACGTGATGGTTTTCGGGGTTACCTGTTCAACCGACGATTGCGCCGCTTCATTTGCATACGCCACAGACAACACACTTCCGAGTACGAGAGCCGTTGTGAGTGCTAGGGTATTCTTTTTCATGAAATTCCTTTTTATTTTTCTGTTGTCTTTTTGTGCAATACATCAGAACTCTACTATATATCGACAAAATGAATCTAATTTCATTAAACGAGTTGTGAAAGCCATCCTAACTCCCTCATTTCCTTCCAGTTCTACAAACTAGTAAGTGGCGGTGTAGAACTTGGGAACAATACTGAAGAGCTACGATGGCGTTTACTCTCTTTCGTCTAAGTCAGCTCGATTTGGCGCAAAACCCCAGACTCAGAAGCGAAATCTTGGTCGTGACTAATCAGAACAAATCCACCTTTGTATGTGTTTAACGCCTGACTAAGCATTATTTTTGACTCGAGGTCGAGATGGTTATCTGGTTCATCAAGCAGCAGCAAAGGCTGAGAATTTTGGTGGCTGACTATCAGCATCGCGAGCTTCATCTTCTCGCCACCGCTCAGTAGGCGCCCCAACCGAAACACTGCATCTCGACGAAAACCGATCCCGGCCAATAAGGTCCTCGCTTCACTTTCCGTCATCTCTTGGCAGCTCTCCATTACGTTCTCAAGTAACGAAAGATTTGGATTCACTGCACCAAAATGTTGGTCGAGATAATACAAAGGCGTATTCACTTGCAACTCACCACTCTGCAACGATAACTCGCCAAGCAACGTCTTTAACAAGGTTGATTTTCCGCAGCCATTTCTCCCTTTGAGATGGACTTTGTCGTTCGCAAAAATCTGCAACGTGATAGGCGTAGAATTCCCAAAAGGTAATATACCTTCTTGTATCGACAACACTTTTCGCGAACGGTTCGGATTATCTGTAAGATAAAGCTTTTGCGCCTTGAGTTGCTCATGTCGCAATTGCAACGCCTGTTCTTTGGCTTGTAAATGCGTTTGTCTGAGTTGCTCATTCTTATTGCGATTTGAGGCGCTGGCGGTCGCGCTATCCTTTTTTCCATCAAGCAAAATTTTGGGCTGACTGCCGTCTTTGCGCAGTTTGTTCCCTTGCGCGGCGCGTTGGTCTGCTTTTTCGCGATTTTTTTGGGCTTGCTCGGCTAACCGTTTTTTCTGTTTATCGACTTGCGCTAACTGCCTCTCGATCGCTTGCAGTTCAGTGCGTTTTTTCTCGGCGTACACATCGTAATTTCCACCAAAAGCCTGTAAACCTAGGCCCGATAGCTCCCAAATTTCCTCCATCTCTCGCAGCAGCTCACGATCGTGACTGATGAGTAAAATCGCACCGCTGAAATGCGTCATAGACTCTATCAGCCATTGTTTCGCCTCGGTATCAAGGTGATTGGATGGCTCATCGAGAATCAAAAGCTCCGTTTCGTTTTCAAACAACTGCCATAACTGCAAACGTGCCAACTGACCACCACTGAGCCGAGCACAAGAGAAATCAGGGTCTTGCGGTAATCCCATCGCAGCGAGCTGCTGTTTGAGTTTTAATTCAATATCCCACTGCTCGCCAACCAGTTCGAACCAATGTTCAGAAACATCACCTTGTTCAATCTGCTTTAAAGCATGCAAGACCGCATCTTTGCCCAGAAACTGGGCGATCGATTGCTGACCTGAAAGCAGATCAGACGGCTGCTGGCGATACATCATGAAAGAAGAGGGAGCAGTCACAACACCGCTGGCAGGCTGAGTTTCGCCCGCCAAAATGGAAGCCAAAAGCGACTTACCGATGCCATTGCGCCCAACCAAACCAACACGTCGTTTAGTCATGGAACAAGAAGTAGACTGGAATAGCGTATCGCCATTATCAAACTGATGGCTAACATTAAAAGCTTGTAAAACCGGCATAATTTGCCTCCTGTATGACAGGGACAACAGCCGTAGCTATGATTTGAAATTGCAACAAAACGCGTGCACAAACGCATTAAGCTCTATGTAAAGTTCGACGATATACGTCAAATCAAAAAGTCGTCTTGTTGCAAAGAAATATCGGAAAGTGAGCTACGCCTACTAACCCTGCAGATCCAAAAAATAAGTAAAAATATGGATGACAGGTTTAGTTCTTCATGTTGGCGTAATCTCCTAGAGAAATGATGCGCAGAGTTTAGCCGCTTTTTTGTTCAAAAAGCAAGCTTTCTAACCAAATGTGAACAAAAAGAAAGTTTCACAGTAAGTTGTTATATCACATTAACTTTTTAACAAGTCTTTGAACAATTTCGAGATCTTAGCAACACAATTTTTATCCAAGCCATACTATGCTTAGGGTAAAGATAATCCACATAAGGGCGTGGTTATGAAATACAAACATATCCTTGTTGCACTCGAACTGTCAGATGAAAGCACCGTGCTTATCGACAGAGCGGTATCAATGGCAAACTATCTCGACTCCGATATCTCCTTTATTCATATTGATGGTACGCACGGAGAAATCTATCGTGAGCTTGTAGACATCAAAGAAAACCCGGATCAAAGGCCGTTGAATGAGCATTCAATGGAATGTTTAAAAACATTTAGTGATTACATGGATTACCCACTTAAACATTTCTTCGTAGGTACTGGCGACTTGGCTGATAAATTAGAGGTCACCATTAAAGAGCAAGAAGTGGATCTTCTGATTTGTGGTCACCACCAAGATTTCTGGAGCAAGATTATTTCTTACTCCAGACACTTAATTAACAAGTCACCGGTGGATATTCTAGTCGTCCCTATTCATGATTAGTAAAACGTAACGCTTCCCAAAACCACCAATTTATTTGGTGGTTTTTTATTGATATTGAAACAGCTTAAACAGTTTTCCAAACTAGCTTGGCGATCATTTATGAGTTACATTTTCTAACCAACCCGCGCTCCTACTGGGCATGGTTATTTAGATAGCAAGGATCCCTATGGCAAATAAAAAAGTACTCATTCTCTTTGCTCATCCTTCCCAGCATCGTTCAGAAGTGAATACTCCACTTTTCAAAGAAGCTCAAAAAATTGAAGGCGTGACATGTGTTGATCTCTATGGCGAATACCCTCGTTTCGATATTAATATCGACCGTGAGCAGCAACGCTTACGTGAGCATGACGTGGTGATTTTCCAATTCCCACTATATTGGTATTCAACGCCTGCGATTTTAAAAGAGTGGCAAGATCTGGTTTTGGAATATGGCTTTGCTTACGGTACAGATGGCACAGCACTGCAAGGCAAGACCATGCTTTGTGTGCTGTCTGCAGGGGGCAAAGAAGAAGCTTATAAGGCAGAGGGCTACAACCACTTTACGATTCGTCAACTGCTTGCGCCTATTGAACAAATGTCCGCACTGACCGGCATGAACTACATTGCCCCTCTCGCGATGTTTGGCGCACGTACAGCAGATGAAGAAGGGCGAATCCCTCGTCATGTTGAGCGGTACAAGAGCCTGCTAACAGCTTTAGTCGAAGATAGGTTGGATGTTGAAGCTGCGGCGTCATTAATCAAGCTTAACAGCGCATTGCCAGAGCTCATTAAGGAGGCTTCATGACAGGGATATTCTTACAAGCCTTCGTATATTTGATTGCTGCTGTAATTGCAGTCCCACTTGCTAAGCGTTTGGGACTTGGGTCCGTTTTAGGCTATCTCATCGCAGGTGTGGTTATTGGCCCAATTATCGGTTTAGTCGGTGAAGAAACAACAACAATCCAGCACTTTGCCGAGTTTGGCGTGGTGATGATGCTGTTTCTCGTTGGCTTAGAGCTCGAACCCAAAATGTTGTGGGCGATGCGCAATCGCTTAATGGGCTTAGGAGGTCTGCAAGTCGGCGGTACCGTCGCGGCGATTATGGGTATTGCCTTATACTTTGACCAGCCTTGGACCATAGCCTTAGCCATAGGTTTGATCTTCGCCCTCTCTTCTACTGCGATTGTTTTGCAAACTTTTAGCGAAAAAGGATTAACGAAGACGGAAGGTGGACAAAACGCTTTCTCCGTGTTGCTTTTTCAAGATATTGCAGTGATACCAATGTTGGCGTTCATTCCCCTATTGGCCTTACCTGAATTAATTGAACAGGCACAGTCCGCAGCACAAACAGCCGCAGCGCACCATGAAGAATTAAGCCTCGTTGCGGGGTTGCCAGGCTGGGCATACGGCATCGTAATCACAGCATCGATAGCAATCGTCGTCGTTGGTGGACACTTTTTAAGTCGACCGCTGCTCAATTATGTGGCTAGCTCTGGTTTGCGAGAAATCTTTACCGCAACTGCACTCATGCTTGTCATTGGTATCGCTGCACTGATGAGTTTAGTGGGCTTATCTCCTGCCTTAGGAACCTTCTTGGCTGGCGTTGTATTGGCGAACAGTGAATTCCGCCACGAGTTAGAATCCAATATCGAACCATTTAAAGGCCTATTGTTAGGTCTGTTCTTTATTACCGTTGGCGCAGGGATCAACTTCTCGGTCCTTTTTGATAATTTCTGGTTGGTCATGGCATTGACCATTGGCGTGATGGTTTTGAAAGCCTTGGTGCTGTTTATTCTTGCACTGATATTTAGGGTGAAAGGCAGCAACCGCTGGCTATTTACCCTAAGCTTGGCTCAAGCAGGTGAATTCGGCTTTGTGCTTCTAAGCTTTTCAGTGCAAAACCACGTCATCCCATTTGAACTCTCACAAACTCTTGCGTTAGTGGTTGCGATTTCGATGTTCCTGACACCAGGTTTGTTTATTCTGTTTGATAGAGTGATTCTGCCGCGCTTTGAAAGCCAGTCAAATGAACGCGAAAGCGATACGATTGAGGAAACAGGCACGGTGATCATCGCCGGCATCGGCCGCTTTGGACAAATAGTGAATCGCCTATTGGTATCAAACGGCGTGACTACCGTGGTACTTGACCATCAATCTGACCAAGTCGATAACATGCGCCAAATTGGCACTCGCGCCTATTTTGGCGACGCGACTCGACCAGATATGCTACATACAGCCGGCATTGAGCACGCCGCTGCTTTGGTTGTGGCGATTGATAACCAAGAATCGAGTGTAGAACTGGTGAAGTACGTTAAGCACACGTACCCAAAAGTAACAGTGATTGCACGTGCCTTTGACCGTGGACATGGCTATCTTTTGCGTCAAGCGGGGGCTGATATTATTGAATCAGAGACCTACCATTCTGCATTGGAGATGGGCGGTCATACAATGAAAGCCCTTGGCATTCACCCCTTCTTCGTTGAACAACAGAAGGCGACATATAAGCGTGTTGAAGCACGTAAGTCAGAAATACTTTACAAAGCTTGGGAGGATGATTCTGAAGGTGAACGCTATGACAACAATTTCCGACAACTGTTTATTCAGTTAGAGGAGAAAATGGCGGAAGAGATGCAAAAAGATCGTCATGACAAACTATCGCGGTCAGAACGTGGTTGGACACCGCCACCTAAAGGTTACGCCGATGACTTTAATGAAGATAACGTCCAAGAGCTAACACCACCAAGAGAAGAGCCTATCCAACGATAACGCACTCCATATTAAAAACCTCCCACTTGGGAGGTTTTTATTTTTTCAGTACAGAGCCACACGCCGTGCAGGATAAAATGATCTTCTCGATATTACATAAGATCATTCATTAAAATCTCATACTCTTCGTTTGCTTCTTCCACTAAATGAGAAAGCTCTAACGCATCAGTAACTGCAAGATTGAACTGCCACGGAGTTGTGTCTTCTTTACCACAGATTCGAGTTTCACACCCACGACTCTCAAAAGACAAATCATCAAACTCTGTGGTGTGGCGCTCTTGAAGTTCAACAATCTCAACTTCTAATTTACCGACAGGATTGACTTTAACGTGGGCATGTAACTCCGAACTGTTAGACAAACAATAATCTCTATGAACCGCAATCATGGCCGCCTCCTTGGTCTGCCAACTGACAACTCAACATTGAGTGTAGACGAGGGATTTTGAACGTGGCGTGAAATAATAATGAAGATTGATCTGTCTCATTAGAACAGACAATTGTTGTCATGAAGGCATGAGCCAGTATGAATCTCATCTGATTTAAACTGTTCTGAGATCGTAATAGTTGGCATTTACCGAGACTTTCCCTATTATCGAAACAAAATTACTGTGGTCATTCTTTAGAGGTCAGTATGGAGCTTGAAGCCGTTGCTAAAGCACTAAAAGAGTTAGGGCATCCGACTCGTTTAAGTATTTACAAAGAAGTCGTCAAAGCGGGATACAAAGGTATCGCGGTAGGCGGCGTACAAGAAAAGCTTGGCATTCCAGCATCCACTCTCTCTCATCATATCTCGAGCCTTGCTTCAGCTGGTCTTCTCACCCAGCGCCGCGAGGGTAGAACCCTTTTTTGTGTTGCAGAGTATCAGTGCTTAGATGACGTAATTGGTTTTTTAAAAGCAGAATGTTGCGTTAACGAGTGCTCATAAATTTCTAGCAAAAACGAGAGAGTTTGAGTTTCTATTGAACTTCAGCAGAACGTGAATGACGATGAAAAACATACACACCGAAGTTGCTAACCTCGGTGTGTACATCTTCTACTTCGCGACGAGTAACATCGACGACTTAGATGGTACGATTAACTTACCGTCAGTTGGAATGATTTGTTCTGTCATCAAATCAACCCAATTACCATCGATTTTTAATGTCAAAGACTGTTGACGCTGTGATTTATTAAGCACCACAATACCTTTGTCACCTCGCTTCAGTACGAGCATGTCATCGTTACCTTCAAGAACACTCATCGGCTCGCCATGCGTCATATTATGGAACTGGATCATTTTTGCCATTCTCGGATCGCTCCATGCACCTTGCCATCTTGGCTGACCATTTTTACCTTTAATACCGCTGGTGTTTAAGTCGGTATAAATCAACGGCACACCACCATCTCGGCCTAGAATATAGGCATAAGCTAACCATTCGTTCTCCTCGTCCATGATGAGATCAAGAAAGACATCATTGTTAGGAATATCATGTGTGATAGCAAATGTAATCGCACGACCGGGGGACAGAGCCTGACCAAAACAATAGGGATCAATCAGAGACTTGAAGCTGCCCTTTTTAGCAAACGCCTTAAACATGGTTGAGAACAAAGGGAAATCGTACGCACCTAGGCGAGTTTCCTGTAGATACGGCTCAAGAAACAGCTGATACTCTTCTTCCGTCGCACCGCCATCGGTAATAATTTCACCAAATATATGCACATCCCGCGTGATGTCGTCTGTCCAAACACGCTTAAGATGCTCTAACGTCATGTGTTTCGCAGCGTCAATACGAAAACCTTTCACACCAATAGCTTTCAGCGCCTTTAGGTACGCTCGCTGCTGCTCAACGACATGGTCACAAACACGAAGAGTTGGCAAGCCAGGATCGGTTGGCCCACCTGTGATACGTCCGTTTTGAACCTGCCACTTATCTTTCCAGTCTTTGATGCCGAATGCTTCAACAAAGTCCTCTTCATCAAAAAGTGGTTGAGATAGATCGCCAAACAACGCTAGCGACTGATATTTCTGTTTGTCGTTCTGGTATTCCTCCAAGACCTCTTGTCTTGGGTACTGAAGGTCTCTGCGAAGGTGGGCCTCATTTGCCATATGGTTAAACACTACGTCGGCATAAACCCACACACCAACTTGCTCCAGTTCACGAACCATATGAATAAAATCTTTGGTATCACCCAAATCATTATCGATAACACGATAATCTTGTGGTTGATAACGCTGCCACCAGCGCTCATCGTGTGCGCTTTTCATTGGTGGCGAAACCAACACAGAGCCATAACCAAGCTCGCGGATTTCTTTTGCTCGTTGGGCAATGTCAGCATACTTCCAATCAAACGCATGTAAGATAACGTTTGCACCGAATGATTGTGTTTCCTGTGAGCCACTCATGTTGTTCTCCTGCTCGTTTCCACTCACGATTACTTGTTTGCATTTTTTTGTGAGTGAATTCAATAATCGAGATTATAAAAGCTATTCATCAGAGGCACTCACCCTTTTAGCACTAACTCAAGGCTGAAATCGAAGGCGTAGCGACTCATCCATTGCACAGCGATAAATCGTTCTGAGTGAATAACGGGCACACGACATACAACCCGAACAGACCAACACAAAACTAAGGCATTGTTTTGATTAACAAAAACTTAAATTTAAAAAGATAGAACATAAGACCTATGTACGCCCTAAAATAGGCCCAAAGGATAAAAATAGCCAAGCCAACCCGTTGAGTAATCAATTGTTAATAAAACGAAACTGGCAGATGGATCACGTTTGGCGCGTTTCAAAAATCCAGTAAATCACCATACCTAGCGTTAAAAGACTAAAGATTTCCGTTTGTATCTGTCCCGAAATGACTTCAAAATGCGAAACTTAGCTTATCTCTATGGGGTATGCTCTACCTTGGAGGATAATAATGAATATCAAAGAATTTTCTGACCTCGTCGGGCTATCTGCTCATACACTTCGATACTATGAAAAAATCGGTTTACTTAAACATGTCCATAGAAACGCGAGTGGACATCGAATGTATAGTTCGAAAGATCTAAACTGGATAAGCTTTGTTAAGCGTTTAAAAGAAACTGCAATGCCACTTGAAGAGATTCTAGAGTATGCCAAATTAAGGGAAGTCGGCTCTCAATCTGTACCACAACGTCAAGCTCTGTTAGAACAACACCAAGAAAACCTCAAACGCCACATTGATCAGCAGAAAAAGCACTTATCGGCTCTAGAAGAAAAAATTGCCTTGTATAAAAGCGGAAAAGTTCGTTGACTTAGAGTTAACTCTAACGATTAAGGTGTGTTTACGTTTATTCACTAGGAACATACCGATGGAACAATCACGCTTTAACAAAGGATTAGAACTACTCTCGCAAATTGATGGCGACGCTGGTCATAATGTCATCGAAACCTTACAAGATATTTGTCCAGATTTAGCTCAGTACACCATTGAGTATCCGTTTGGCGATATTTATGCTCGCCCGGGCTTAGACCTAAAATCGAGAGAAATCGCAACCGTCGCCGCGCTAACGGCAATGGGGAATTGCGCGCCGCAACTAAAAGTGCACTTAAATGCAGCGCTGAATGTAGGCTGTAGCGAGGATGAGATTAAAGAGATCATTTTGCAGATGTCCGTCTACGCAGGGTTTCCCGCGGCATTAAACGGCATGTTTGCATTCAAAGAAGTGCTAGCGGAAAGAGCAGAGCAATAACGACGTTGAAATCAATTTAACCGCAATTAAAAACGGCCCTTGGGGTTCGGGCCGTGATTAAAACAACGAGTGAATTAGCGCTCAGGAGTTTCAAGCAGTTTAACCGCGCAATCTACCGCGTTGTTAATGCCTTGACTGCTCTCCAACTTGCCTGAACTTGCAGGACCAAGGGCACAAGAATACAAAGCCAGCTGCTTATCGAACGGCAGATCCAACTGTTCATAGAGATTTTGTCGGATTCTTGCATGTTGTTCTGGTTCTTGGTTAGCAAGGCTAATCAACGTTTCATAAATAAGCGTTTTCATGTCTTTCCCTTTTCACTTTATTGCACGGGGTGCATATATATTGTATCCATTTGGGAAACACAAATCAGAAGCTAGGTCACAGAACGCGTCGCTAAAAAAGTTTATGTGCGCGGTAAATTGCAATACAAACCTAAAGCCGTTTAGAAAAAGGGCAACTGATAACTCGATAGATCAGCCGATTAACTAGCATTCGCCGCTGTTTGTTTATAATCGTGTCCGATATAAACAAAAACGTCGCTGTATCAGCGACGTTTTATCTCGACTTTAGTTAATCGAACCTGTTTAGTTGAAGTGCACTAGCATTTCAACGTCATCGCCTTGCTCTGGAGCCTGAAGAGCGAAGTGCACGTACCCTGCTTCAGTAACAGGAATCGCAAGGTATTCATTGCTGCCTGCATAGTTGGACGCATACTCGTGCTGCTCTACTGTAGGCCAATGCTCCCTACTCGCGTATAGATCGACATTACCAGTTTGAGAGTGAGCCGTTAGCCATACACGAACCTCTTCTACACCTTCAGGCACATGAACTGCTGCATAACGCTGCTTGTGAACGGTAAGCATTTTGGCTTCACCAGACTCTAGTACCACAGGTGCTAAATCATCTTGCACTTGGGTTGGCGGTGTTTGCGCTTCCACTTCTAACGCAGCCACAAGATTTACTGAGTCATAGCTATCACGTCCAGTTAAGCTGATGTAGTAACGACCCGCTTTAACGTAACCATCTTGCTCTGGTTCAAACACAATCTCTTCATTGCTGCCATCAGCATATTGACTCATTTCGAAATCATAGTAATGCGCGACTTTGTTGTAGCTCATGTAAAGATCCGCATCACCCGCACCCTCAATAGATACATTGAAGTTAACGGTGTTGGCTGGAACATCAACGTAGAACAGTTTTTCGCTGTATGCTTCGCCACTGAGCTGAAGGCTTTGGTTCGCCGTCAATTCAGTCACTTGTGCTTCAGGGCTTGTTGGTTCTGTTGGCTCTTCTGGGTCTGTATCAGGTTGCTCAGGTTCCACTTTTAATGTGTCCAACCAACGTTCAAACTCAGCATCGTATTGTTGACCTAAAGACGTCACCTGCTGTGCCCATTGTTCGAACTGGCCAGAGCGCGACAATGCCAACAAGCTTTCGACGTCTTGTGGATGATTTTCTAACATGAATCGAACAGCTAGATAACCCCAACGATAGATACGATTGGTATCGTGAGAGTACGTGGTATCAAACACAGTGGAAAGGCTCAGTTTACCATCTGCAATCAGCTCAATCGCAGCTTGGTAACCTTGCTTGTAATGCATGTATTCAGCAAAACCTTCTAGCCACCAAACAATATGACCATGAGCCAAGTTATCGCTGAACGAACCGTATTGGTTAAATCGTGCATCTAAATAGTGCGTGTATTCATGTTCTAGGTTCAAGATAGAGAGATCTTCACCATTCGCGTAGCGATAAGCGACGAAACGCGCAGTATTGTCCGCTTTTGAAGGGTCACCTTCTAGGTACTGACCACCGTTGTCCGTTGTATTACCAAATAGGAATGAAGAGTAATCAACGTAACTAGTGTTACTCGCGAATACCGCCACTTCAACACGATCATTCAAATCATCAGCGACAGGTTGATTACCCGTATTCGCAACTCGATGGAAGTCGGCTTCTTTTGCCGCTAGCACTTCACACGCTTTCGCTGCTTGAGCATCGGTCAGATCCTCAGAGCGAATAATGGCAGGTCCCTGACATTCAAAACGATTTGGCATTACACGTGCAGCTAAATCTTGCTTGGCTTGCTCAATATTCAGACCATTTAGGCCTTCTGGTGCGTAGTAGCTCATCATTTCAACGGCAGCAAGCCATAGTTTGTCATGCTCACTACCCAGTGGATAACGCTGCATCACCTGTTGCATTACTGCCAATGCTTTGCGTTTGGTCTCCTGATCTGGGCTCGCGAGCAAACGACCAGTTTCACGTAATGCATTGAAAACGATAAAGCTTGCATCCGTATCTAATGCCCAAGCATTATCAGATGCGAATTTCACCAACGTATCAATATGGTGTGTATTGTTTGCCATGTATCGGTAGAACGCATCGTTCGCCGCATGGCCTGCCATAGAGCGGAACAAGTTGTTCAAACCATCGACCCATTGCGTGTCCTGCGCGGTTTCACGATTAAAGTGCATCAACGCGACCATCATGCTATCCATGGTCAGCGGCAACTGCTTAACGTTATCAACCATCAAAGTCAGGCTCTTCATTGCACCAACTTGTTCACGACCCTGATCCAAAGCATGAGGGTTGTTTAGGAATAGGTTCGTCGACTGAGCAAAACGCTGACTCAACGCTTGCGAAAACTCAGGTGTACCAGTACCAGCGTTGTAGCGAACGTAGTAGGCCGCTCGAACAAATTCGCCTAAGTTCTCTAGAACACGGGCTTGATCTGCTTCACCACGATAGCGAGCGATTTCTTGATCCAGCGCGACTTGGATACGGCTTAGGCTCGCTTCACTATAGATATCATTCAGCGTTTCTGAAGGTGCTGAAAACCAAGCGTGGTAGCAATCATACTCAGCACCAGAAACGGCAGTAGCCAGATCTCGCGATTGTTGTAAATCAGCAACAGCACACTGATTTTGTGCAAAAGAGAAGCCAGACACACTCGCTAGCATACAAGCAAGCGCCAAACGATGGCGCGGGAAAAAACGGATATGAGACATAACAACACTCATTGATTATTAACATACATTGAGTGGGGATTTATATTCTTTACAGCTCAAACAGTGAAATCAGTGTCATAAAATTTATGAAACCGCTCCCAAAAATAGGTCTTTTACTCTAATTAAATGGGAGCAATCCCACTCCCAAAAAACTCACAATTATCAATAAAAACATTAATTTACCTTTTTCTAAATAACGACTTTATGAGGAAAATTGACCTTAAACGCCCCCCTTAACTCTTCCAGATAGAGTTCACGACAATCAAAGGTTCTAAATTAAATTTTGATGCTTGATACCATCTATTTTTATTTGTGACTCATTCCCAATAAGTCATCGAGTGCATATCAAAAGGCTGGCGTTAATGGTAAATTCTCCGCCAAATCAAACACATTTACTCCTCCAGTCATTGATGAGTGAATAAAGCAGATATTTGGCTAGGGATGATACATGTCACTTTGGGGATTTTTGGGAGCGGGGATTGCCTACTTCATGACAACGTTTGCCTTTGTTTTTGGCGGCATTTTTTGGTTATGTGCTGAAGGTAATACATTAAGAGAAACAAAGCGCCAATCATCAATAATGTCCGGGGTTATTGCTTGTACTATTGGAACTTGGGTGCTTGCTTTTGGTGTTTACGTTTACGGTTACTTTTGGGATAACTCTTCTCACTATTATTTTTATTTGCTCGCTCCATGGGGACTTGCCATTTTTGGGGTAAAACTTCGTAACCGCTGGGTTAAGCAATACGCGCGTGTAAAACACGCAAAAGAAGAACAGTGGCAAAAGCGCTGGCGAGAATTATTAGGGGAAGATACTGAAGATCTTCCACCATATACACATGATTACGAGCTCTACTCGGGCATTTGGCAAGCCAATGAAGCGCTCCGAGAACAGTGTTTTGCGGCCCTTCCTCACGGGAAAGCAGTCTACGAGAGAGTGAAAGCCTTCCAAACGATGGCCTCCCCCGCTGGTGACATAAACAATCAAGTTTTGCTGAGTAAACTCGATCAACTAGAGGATGAAATCATTCAAGTTCTTGAGCAACACTCGCAAAAGAAAGTAAGCATTGAAACTGGCGCTGGTACTTTACGCAAAGAGTCAAAACGCAATGTTTATCACCATGAGAATAGCCCAACAGAAGAGCAACTGTACGACTCAATCAACCTCCAACATGATTTGGATCGAGAGCTACGCAACATTATCTATGATCGGCTCGGTTACGATGGCGAAGATGAGTACTTTTTCCTCCAAGCGCCACTCGAAGAGCTTACCGAGAATGAAACCGCAATCAACTGGATGCTCTGGGGGTTAGTAAGCGACCATTTTGCTGTTGACCCATACCAAACGGCGTTGGATCTCAGCCTAATGAATGCGGAACCAAGATGGGGGCAAAATGAACGGTTTGTAATGATTACGGCTCAATAAACGCAAGTACTAAGTCTAACTTTAATACAACCTATTCTGAGACCACCCTCGCGTTGGTTAACTTAGCCAATAAGCGGCCAACGCGATCGCGCATTTCACGTCTATCGACAATCATATCTAACGCACCATGCGCTAGTAAAAATTCACTTCGCTGAAACTCGTCTGGTAACTTTTCACGTACCGTTTGCTCAATGACCCGTCTTCCCGCAAAGCCAATACTTGCTTTAGGTTCACCAATATTGATGTCTCCTAACATGGCTAAACTCGCCGAGACGCCACCATAAGTTTGGTCCGTCAATACTGAGATATAGGGTAATCTGTGCTCAGATAAGTGGTTTAACGCGGCGCTGGTTTTTGACATTTGCATGAGAGCCACCAAAGACTCTTGCATGCGCGCCCCTCCGCAAGCGGAAAAACATACTAACCCAGATTTTGTATTAATTGCGCTTTCAACTGCTCGGACAAACTTCTCGCCAACCACTGCGCCCATCGAGCCTGCCATGAAAGAGAATTCGAATGCACACGCAACAACAGGCAGCCCCAATAACTTGCCCTCCATCACCACCAACGCATCTTTTTCTCCAGTCGTTTTCTGTGCTAAAGCAATTCGCTCTTTATATCGCTTTAAGTCTTTAAAACCCAAAATATCTTGTGGCTCCAACTCACTTGCCAACTCTTGTTGTGTTCCATGGTCCAGAAAAGAGATCAACCTTTGACGCGCAGCCATTCTCATGTGATATGAGCATTTAGGGCATACTTCCAAATTTTCTTTTAACGCGGCACGATAAAGTATTTGTTCACACTCAGGACACTTTGTCCAAACGCCCTCAGGGATAGACGCTTTGCGCGAACCTATTATATTTTTATTCTCAAATAACCGTTCTAACCAGCTCATAAATTCACCACTATTGATTACGTCCTAGCGCGATATCTCGTTGTTTGTTCGCTTAAACTTGTAAATAAAATTGTATGTAACTTAGTACAGGGATAAAGTGCGATATGCTGGCTTGATAATCCAATAAAGTGGGATAATGAAATGTTTGATAACGTTGACCAAATCTGGTTAAAAAGTTTTCACTGTGTTTATGAGAACAACAGCTTTAAGCGAGCCGCTGAGTGTTTGAATATACCAACATCAAATATCAGCCGACACATTGCCCTGCTTGAAGAAAAGTTAAACATTAGGTTGTTCAATAGAACAACAAGGCGAATGACGCCTACCGAGGCTGGAGAAGAGCTCTATAGCAGCACTCGTCCGTTATTGGAGCAACTCAACGCCGCACTAGAAACGGTAACGCGCCACTCACACACGGTAACAGGGGAACTGCGAATTCTTATGCCAGGCACACCTGTACTCGCCAAAGCGGTTGTCACCTTTTGCACGCAATACCCGTCAATCTCTTTGTCTTGCGATACAACGCTAAACCCTAAAGATGATGTTATTGACAGCTTTGATGTCATTTTGAGTTTTCATAGAGGGACTTTGTCAGACAGTAACTGGGTGGCGAGAGAGATAAAACGCTGGCCCAGTGCCATTTTAGCCGCGCCTCAACTAATTGAGAAATACGCCACCCCTTACAAAATTACGGATCTAAGTCATGTTCCCTGCATCACGACGCTTACCGCAGTAAATGGTGCACCATGGGTATTCAGAAGCCCTGCTGGGGGCCATATTACTCAAACTGTGCAATCTTCATTCAAAGTAAACAGCGGTCATCTCGCCAGATATGGCGCGTTATCAGGGCTTGGGTACGCAATATTGCCAATTGAGTCATGCCAAAATGAGATCAAAAATGGTGAGCTAGAAATCGTCACTCTAGAGTACGAACCTGAGGATTTAGTGCTTTACGCCTTTTACTCGTCTAGAAAACATGTAGCTAAGAAAATATCTATGTTTGTTGAACATTTAAAGCAAAATGCGAAACTTAACGCTTAGCTAAGCTTTACTCAACTAATTTATCATATTTTGTTTTATCGTCTAGAAAGGACAGACACCGCTAAGCGATTTGAGACTCGATTTTTTCAAATAAAAAAGCCAGCAATTAACATTTACTGGCTTTTTATTAAAGAGGGTCAGTTGGCGTTTAGATTCTAAACGCTCCCACGTGACGATCGAGTGTTCGCGATAGCTCCGCGAGTTGTTGACTTGATGCTTCTAGTTGCTCACTCGCCGTTAGCGCACTTTTCACTGAGTGGCTGACGGTATCCATGTTCATATTAATTTCGTTTGCTACCGTTGATTGCTGTTCTGTTGCGGTTGCTACTTGAGTATTGATATCTGAAATAGTCGTCACTTGTGCAGCTATTGCTTCTAAAGCCTGTCGAGCTAACTCGGTTTCTGCCGTTCCTTCTTCAATAAGAGTCTTACTATTGCTCATTGAATTCACCGCACTTTGAGCTTCAGTTTGTAGCTGGTGAATCATGTTGTCAATTTCATCGGTAGAATGAGCCGTTTTAGTCGCTAGGTTGCGAACTTCATCAGCTACGACTGCAAAACCTCGGCCGGCATCACCAGCGCGTGCAGCTTCGATAGCCGCATTGAGAGCCAATAGATTGGTTTGCTCCGAAATACCTCTAATCACCTCTAGAATACTACCAATCGACTGAGTATTTTCAGCAAGACTCACGATAATGTTGGAAGTGCTGTTCATCTCGTTTTCAAGATTAGTCATCGCCGTTTTGGTTCTTTCTAGCGTCGTGTAGCCATCTTGCGCTTCATTACTTGCTGCACTCGCAGCATTTGCCGCTCCAGCAGCATTGGAGGCAATTTCATTGACCGTCGCAATCATTTCGTTCATGGATGTGACAACCAGCATGGTTTGCTCGTTCTGCTCTTGCCCTCTTGTGAGCGCTTGTTGAGATTGCCCACGCAAAGCGACAGCTGAACTATTAAGCTCCACACCAGTATTTACAACTTGTGTAATAATCTCATGTACTTTCCCAACAAAAACGTTGAAAGCAGAAGAAATTTGCGCGACTTCGTCATTACCTTTCGCTGGCAAACGAACGGTTAAGTCTCCGTCTCCTTTTGAGATGTCTTGTAGAGCGTCTTTAAGCGCAGAAAGCGGTCTCATCAGTTTATTTAGCAGAAGTGACAGAATCAAAACACACATAACGAAGATCGCCACCATAGAGATCAACTGGTAAGTAATAATTCCATTCGTCGCTTGGCTCACTTCGGTAATAGGAATACCAATATCAAAAGTACCGTATAACTGACCATCCACATAAATTGGTGCCATGATGTCAAACACCCATACTTTCTGTACATCGGCATACCACTTTGAGTACTGTTGAACACCTCTCGTCGCGCCTTCAACAGTATATTCGTCGTTATAGGTTTTGTTCAGCTTGTGCTTATCACTGTGGGCTACTGCCGTCACGTTACGATCAATTACAACGGCATAGCTCACGTCTGAACGTTGTTTCAGCCCCTCAACAAGCGATTGTAAATCTTGCATTGGATTGGCTGAGTTCTCCAAAATATAACTCGCATTTCCCGCTAGAAACTCAGCTTGAACTTGGGATTTGTTTAAGATGATGTCATCGATTTTCTGACTCGAAATTAGGTACGTTGATGCCATACTCGCCACGACAGCAATACCAAACATGGCGCAGACTGCTAATAAGATGATTCTTTTCATTATAATTGTCTCAATACAATTCAATTGATGCTCATTAATCGAGCGCTAAGCCTTTCTTCTCCAAAACCAACCAAACTGCATTTTGGGTCTGTTTGGCAGAGCAAGACATAACTTTATAACTATGTATCTGCTTGGTTCCCGATTACTTTAGACAGAAGGAAAAAAAGTCTTCAAAACGTCACATTTCTACGAGGTTTGGCGAAGGGACGAGTACGCAAAAGGAAACGTTTGCATAGTTAAATTTAACTATGCGACCAAATTGGTATCGAACATTAAAGAAAAGAGTTCTAATTAGCGTTTTGCCGTCGGGAGCGCTGTGGTCAGTGCTCCCGTTTTATCATTTAGTATCTCAGGTTCAGATATTAGAGCCACAATTGCAGCGGTTGTAATCCGAGATGCTTGGTGAAGCGAGAATGACTTGGTTTGTAGATATGGCAGCGATGTCGGATCGAGTGATTCTCAATCAAGAATCGGCAGCAAAACATGCAAACCAAGGCATGAAGCCATTACCCATACAAAAAGAAAGGAAAAGAGTCTTTATCATAGAGTTTAACTCGTCAGCGATATGTATCCATGCATACCCATGTATAAACCAACTGCACTGATCAAGACGCCCGATAAGTAAGGAGCTCGACGTGCAACATCATTCAAACCGCTCCATTTAGATGTCGCTTTTTGCACGCCCACTGCTGCCACAACGCCAACAGCAACCAGAGTCAAGGCTAAGCCAATACTGAATGACACAACTAAAGTCGCACCAAGAGTCATTGCCTTAAGCTGCAAACAGATAAGCAAAACCGTTACCGCAGCAGGGCATGGAATCAAACCGCCCGTTAATCCAAACAGCAGAATTTGCCCATTCGTCACGTCTCGATTCTCAAAGCGTTTTTGAATGTCTAAAGCGTGAGCGCGTTCGTGAGCATCTTGATATTCCTTATCTTCGCTTTCTAAATGAGAACCAGGACGGAAATGTACATCAAAGTCATGGGTATGATCATGGTGCCCGATGATCAAAGTGACAGAAAGTCCATTAGAGACTTTAATGCAAGACGCCGATTCCAAGTATCCATCACGCTCTATAAAGTTATAGATATCAGCAGGTTGATAACCATCACTCGATACCGAAACCTTGATACCTTCAGCAGTTAAAGGTTTACCGCTGAGTGTTCGCAACTGGAAACGGTGATGCTCCCCTTCCTCTGTAATCGAAAGCGAAACATGCCCATGTCCTGTATCCACAACTTGCGTCGTCCAGTCGCGAGCATGATCCTGAGCTTTGTTCCAAGCTCGCTCATCGCTCCATGTCCGCCAAAACATCCATACGCCGGTTGTCACGATAATGACCCCAGAGATAAGTTGCATCCATGGTTCAGCCGCTTCAGCGGTGAATTTCTGGCTAACATACATCCCGCCAACAGCGATTAACCATACAATTGCAGTGTGAGAAAGTGTGGCAGCTAAACCCAGCATCACGGCTTGTTTGACCGTTCCTTTCACCGCGACAATGAACGCCGCCATCATCGTTTTAGAGTGCCCAGGTTCTAAACCGTGCAAGGCGCCAAGCAAAATGGCACTGGGAATAAAGAACCACCCATTACCTTGTTGTAGTAACGCGACAAAATCCATTGTTGTTCTCTGTTGTTGATTCTAATTTATCGCAAACTATACTCCCCCCTAGTATTAAATACTACCCCCCAGTATAAATTGAGTGCTACATTATCAGTTAGAATAACTCGGCCCGTAACTTAAAGAAGATAAGACATGTCGCATACAACCAGAGATCAAAAGAAGCTCAACACTCGAGTCAGTAAAATACAGGGTCAGGTGAATGGACTTAAAAAAATGCTGGAAGAAGAGCATGAATGCCAAGATGTGTTGCAGCAGATTGCCGCTATTCGGGGAGCAGTAAATGGTTTGATGCGAGAAGTAATTAAAGGTCACTTACTTGAACACGTCGTACTTGAGGAAGACAAAACTCAACGTGAAAAAGATATGGAAGTCGTATTAAAAGTACTGGACTCTTATATAAAGTAACCCTACTTCGCTAGAGTAAAATCACTAGAGTTAAACTCGAATAGAACCTTTATAGGTAATCTCTTACTAAGCGGGAAATAACAATTCCATTTCATATTGATTAAGTTGAAAACGGAACCTATATCGGTTCAATTTAAATAGTTTATTTATAAGAACTAAAACGGCCCAAACATAGGGCCGTTCATATTATTAAAAAACTCTAAACTATCTGATAAAAATACATATTGTGATAGGTTTTTACTTTATGGAAGAGTACAAGTAAACCTTTATACCTCTTGTAATTCGACGTGCTTAGCGCTGTAAGATTTTGTAAATGCAACACACCCCAAAAGTACAGCAAGTGGTAACACAGGATCAAAGATTGAACCATGAGATCCGAAGAATAAGTTAAGAATCATGACTAATGAACCACCAATAGCCCAAGCAATTGTTGTTGGAATAGTCCAAATAATGAGTTGTTTCTTAACCTCAGTCACCCCCATTAATCGATTAACAATATGGAATAGCGAGTCATTAAAGTAGCCAGCAAATAGAGATCCCATCGTAGCTGCCGTCGCTGCGAATAAAAGGTTAACGTCAGGAATATTCACTAAAACTGGGGCAGATATAGAAGCAGCGGTTATCATGGAGACTGTACCAGAGCCCTGAATAATACGAACTAACGTCGCAATAATAAATGGAATCATAACCGCAGAAATAGGAAGCCCTGCAACTTGGTTGGCAATCTCTGCGCCCGCACCCGTTTCACGCAATACGGCACCTAACGCGCCACCAGCACCTGTTACTAACAAAATGATGCCACAAGTGGAGATTCCTTGTTCCATCTTTTCATTCGCTTCTTCTTTGGTAAGGTTATTACCCAATGTGTAAACCGCTAGTAACGTCGCTATTGATAGTGCAATAGTAGGGCTGCCGATAAAAGCGATAAATTGACCAAATGTTGTTGCAGTCAGCCCTTCGAAACCGAAAGTCCCCTCTAATAAACCCATCACTGATTTCGCAAGTATAAGTAAAATAGGGATAATAATTGGAGCGATAGATTTACTTAAAGATGGTAGGTCTTTCGCTTCTTTACTTGCAATGTACTCTTTGTGATCATTAATCAGTTGCTCACTAGACTTCGAGAAATGTTCGGTTGGAATGAATTCAGGAAACTGCTTTTCTAACCATCTTGCATACCAAACAATACCCATGACACAAGGCGCTGCGATCATCAAACCAAAACCTAACATGCTGGCAAGATCGACACCAAAGATACCAGCAACGCCCAAAGGCCCTGGAGTCGGCGGAATAGCGTGATGCGCTACGACCAAGCCGCCCGCCAGAGCAACCGTAAGCGTTAAAATCGAGCGATTGGACGTTTTTGACAAAGACTTCGCTATTGGATAAAGAATGATAAGCGCGCTATCCACAAAGATTGGGATGCTAACAATATAGCCAGTTACAGCAAGAGCGGCCTCTTCTTTCTTTTTTCCTAACCACTTTATAAAATTATAGGCAATACTTTCTCCTGCTCCAGAAGCCTCTAAAATAGCCCCCATCATAACGCCGAGACCGATGACAATCCCTATACCGCCTAATGTTCCACCAAATCCTTTGCTAACGGTCGCAATCGTGTCGTCAACACTTAACCCACCAATAATACCTGCGATACATGCCGCAATTAACATCGCAATTAACACATGTACTTTTGTACGTAATACAAGAAAAACAAGGACTGATACGGCTACTATTAGTCCAATTACTGAGGTTGGTAACATTAGACAATCTCCATATTGTTAACAGAAATAAATTGTTGTAATACATCCTTGAAATTACTGTCTGCTTTAAATCCAAGCTCCAGTTCTTTAGTACAATCAATTTTTTGTGGCCAACTACTCACAATACGATCAATACCCGCATCATGCTCATAGGTAATATAATTAGAAAGTTGTTTACCCATTAGAGTGTCCATTGTTTGAATCATCTCAGCTGGTGTAGTTTGAATGCCAGGTAAATTAAGCGTTCTATAGGACAGATTATTTAACTGCTCATAAGGCATTAGCCCTGCATACTGAATATTGTCAACCACTCTAGACGGGCTCGATATCCAAAGTTTTAGCGTAGGGTCTACAGGACAATTTGATTCTTGAGCATTCAAAGGCTCACGAATAATTCCGCTTACGAAAGAGCTAGCGGCAAGGTTTGGTTTCCCAGGGCGAATACAAATAGTCGGTAAACGTACGGATACAGCTTTAACAAAGCCTTTACGGGCATAGTCGTTCACCAATAACTCACCTATAGCTTTTTGCGTCCCGTAGGATGACTGAGGATGAAGTGCTGTTATTGGTGTAATCGTTTCCGGAAGATCACCACCAAATACAGCTAAAGATGAAGCAAACGTAAAACGAATATTAGGGTTTACTTTACGGCAACGCTCAAGCAATAACTGTGTGGTCGTCAGATTTACAGCTACGCCTAAATCAAAATCTTGCTCAGCATGGCTCGATACAATTGCCGCTAAATGAAAAATGTGTGTCGTTTCGGCAGTAATAACTTGGTCTATATTTTCTCGCTTTGTCATATCCATGACTAAAGAAACGACTCGGTCATCAATGCCCTCTAAGCGCGACTTTTGAATGTCGACAATAGTAATACTTTCAGCTTTGTTTTCTTTTAGTAGTGATTTGGCAAGTAGGGTTCCGAGAAAACCCGCCCCTCCAGTTATGATAATATTCATAGTCACGACCCTTTGTTTTTGTAATTGGTTTCAAGTTATTTATGGATAGAAATTAAAATTGTTATAGGTATGGTTTAACCCAACTAAGGCCCAGCTGCGTGCTATGCCTTGGGTTGTATTCACAACCGATCCAGCCTTGGTAACCAGAGTCATCCAAAACATTGAATAGGTGTGGGTAATTCAGTTCGCCTTCCGATGGTTCGTGCCTTTCAGGCACAGAAGCAATTTGAATATGGCCTGTGTATGGCGCCACATCGCGAATCAACGTACTCAGATCACCGTCCATAATTTGTGCGTGATAGAGATCGAGCTGCAATTTCACGTTTGGACGAGCCACTTGTTTGATGAGTTCCACCGCTTCACGTTGATGTGCAACAAAGTAGTTCGGTACATCGCGATTGTTGAGTGGCTCGATCATCAGCTCAACACCTTGTTCGGCAAACTTATCCGCTGCATAACGAATGTTTGAGATAAAGGTTTCAATATGCTGATCACGAGTGAAGCGTGAATCAACAATGCCAGACATAGCGTGAACCTTTTTACAGTTCAGTGCCTTGGCGTACATCAGCGCAGTCTCGACGCTCGTTTTAAATTCATCCTCACGCCCCGGAATAGCTGCAAAACCTCGTTCACCTGCATCCCAATCACCTGGAGGCATGTTGAATAACGCTTGCTCAAAACCAAACTGCTGTATCTTGCTTGCTAGTTCTTGCGCTTCGAATGCGTATGGGAAAAGGTATTCCACCGCTTTGAAGCCCGCTTGGTGTGCTTTTTCGAAACGATCTAGAAAAGGAACTTCTGTGAATAACATTGTCAGATTTGCCGCGAATTTAGCCATTACTTACCTCTCCCTTTTAGGTCTTGAATCTCAGTATCCGTTAAGTAGCGGATGTTGCTATCTTTAAGAATGAACGCTAGCTTCGCTGTCTCTTCTAGCTCTTCTGCGTTATCCACTGCATCTTCAAAGTCCGTACCCGTGATCACTGGACCATGGTTCGCCAGGAGGAAAGCTCTGTAGTCACTAGCCCGCTGCGCAAGTTCTTCAGCAATCTGAGGGTCGCCCGGGCGCAGGTACGGAATCACTGGCAGTTCGCCAATGCGCATTACAAAGTAAGGTGTAAAAGCTTTGATGGCATTCTCGCGGTCTAGACCTTCAAGACAAGAAAGCGCCGTCAAGTAAGTAGAATGCAGATGCACAATCGCATTACACTTTGAGTTATTTCGATAAATCGCCAGATGAAAAGCCACTTCTTTTGATGGCTTTTCACCAGAGATATGGTTGCCATCAATATCCACAACCGAAAGCTCTTCAACAATCAAGCGGCCGAACGAGGAACCAGTTGGCGTTGCCAGAAAGTGTCCATTAGGCAGCTTTAGAGAAAGGTTGCCAGCGCCGCCAGTCGCATAGCCACGTTCAAACATAGAGCGAGCCATAGTGACCATTTGCTCTCGCAGTTGTTGTTCTGTCATCAATTCTTTATTCATCACAACCTCACCTATTCAAAAAACGACTGTGCTTTGGCAAAGAAGTGTTCATCGCCGAAGTTGCCCGATTTCAGAGCCAAAGAAAGCTCGCCTTCAAGTGACTTCACCCAAGGTACACCAGGTGCGATTTGAGGACCGATATGAAAACCTTTTACGGCTAGGCTTTGGGTTACAACCCCTGAGGTTTCCCCACCCGCAACGATGAAATTTTTCACACCGTGCTGCTGAAGTTTAACTGCAAGTTGGCTAAAGAACTGTTCAACCGCGTGACTTGAAGCATGCGCGCCAAACTCTTGTTGAATCGCTTTTAACGCCGTTGCATCTGCGGTTGCGTAAACCAGTGGTGCGAACTCGCTTTCGATGTTGGTCATGACCCAATCAAACACTTGATTTGAGTAGTCTTCTTCCGTCAGACACGCCTTCACATCAATAGCAAAGTGTGGCGCTTTTTCTTTGTAAACAGCGACCTGTTGGTTGGTCATGACAGAACAAGATCCAGATAACACAACGGTTGGTGCCTTTTTAGGGTTCCCCTCTTGCTTCGCATCACTTTGATCTTCAAGGTTCTCTATCCAGTTCTTAGCAATACCCGCAGCCAAACCAGAACCACCAGTTACCAGTTTTAGAGACTTCGCTGCTTGGCCAAGTGTGACGAGATGCTCTGCATTGAATGCATCAACCACTGCGTAGCGGTTGCCTTGTACTTTTAGCTCTTCAAAGCGCTCAATTACCGCTTTTGGACCTTGTTCAATTATTTGGAAGTTCACCAGGCCAGATTTGCCTTGAGATTGAGCATCCATCATACGAACTAGGCTTGAATCAGTCATTGGTGTCACAGGGTGATTACGCATACCTGAGTCGCTTAGCAAGTCTTGGAATACAAATAGATGGCCGTTGAAAACTGTGCGACCATTCACTGGTAATGATGGGCATACAATGGTGAACGCTTCACCTAGCTCTGCAAGCAGTGCATCCGTTACAGGACCAATGTTACCTTCTGCTGTGCTGTCAAACGTTGAGCAGTACTTGAAGTAAAACTGCTGACAGCCATTTGCTTGCAGCCACTTAAGCGCTGCTACTGAATCCTCGATTGCCTCATCTACAGGACAAGAGCGAGATTTAAGACTGATCACGACCGCATCTGCGTTTACATCAATCTCTTCTTTTGGAATACCGTTAAGCTGAACTGTGCGCATGCCGTTTTCTACAAGAAAACCTGCGATGTCTGTTGCGCCAGTAAAGTCGTCTGCGATAACGCCTAATAACATCATTTTTTCTCCGTTTTACGTGCGCTTATTTCTGTTTGTTTTCTACACCTGGAAGCTCAATACCATCAAAAATCTTGATAACGGCACTGTCGTCCTCCTGCCCAAAACCAGCATTGCTTGCACTCAAAAACATGTTTAGTGCTGTGCTTGATAGAGGAAGTGGAAATTTGAGATCTTTTGCTGTGTCCGATACGAGGTTTAAATCTTTCACAAAGATGTCGACCATAGATTTAGGGGAGTAGTCACCATCAACTACATGCTTCATGCGGTTCTCAAACATCCAAGAGTTACCCGCTGCATTCGTCACCACGTCGTACATCAGGTCAAGAGGAATGTTTGCACGTGCCGCTAATGCCATTGCTTCAGCACCAGCTGCGATATGAACACCTGCTAGCAATTGGTGGATAATCTTCACAGTTGCGCCTAGGCCAATCGCTTCACCGATGTTGTAGACTTTAGCTGCCGTTGCGTTGAGTACTGGTTCAAGTGCATCAAATGTGCTTTGCGCTCCCGACGCCATAATAGTCATCTCACCTAATTCTGCTTTTGCAGCACCACCAGATACCGGTGCATCAAGCATCACAAGATTGTGTTCTGCCAATTTCGCTTCAATTTGTTTTGCGTCTTCTGCTGAGATGGTTGCTGAAACCATTACTGGCGTATTCGGCTTAAGCGCTGTAGCAAGACCGGTTTTGAACAAGACCGTGTTAACTTGAGCTGCGTTCACAACAAGAACTAGAACCGAATCAAGCTTATCTGCAAACTCAACTGCATTTGTAGAAACAGCTTTTGCACCGAATGAACCTAACTCTTCAAGCGCTTGAGAATTTAAATCGAAACCATAGACATCTAGGCCTGCACGCACACATGACTTTGCGGCGCCCATTCCCATAGAGCCTAAACCGATAACACCTACAGATTGAACTTCACTCATAAAAACAATGCCTTCTGGTCTATTAAACTTTGTTAATTCTTGTTTGGTTGATGTGATTATATGTGAACATTAATACTAAGACCTCGCTTTGAATCACATTTTTTCACACAAATTAACAATGTCGTGATATATACCTCTTTATGGGCAGAGATATTCCGAGCAGTTAACACAAGCGAAGGCTGTTCTTACAACGTTGAGAACATAATTCACAGATATTCACAACAAATGAAAAGATTGGTAGGATACTGAAAAACAAGAATATAGAAGTGAAACTATGATCCCAGCAGAACGTCAAAGAACCATATTATCCCTGTTATCACATCAAGAAGTGTTAAGCATTTCAGATTTAACCGACCACCTTGGCGTATCACATATGACCATTCGTCGTGATATCGTGAAGCTTGAATCCTCAGGTAAAGTCGTTTCTGTTTCTGGTGGAGTGCAACTCGCTCAAGCTCTACATTCCGAACTTTCCCATGATGCGAAGGTCGAGCAACAAGCGGATGAAAAGATTCAAATTGGTAAGCTGGCGGCTACGTTAATTGGTCAAGACGCTACGATTTACTTGGATGCGGGAACAACCTCTCTAGAAATCGCCCATCAAATAGCAAATCGTAATGATCTTTTAGTGATCACCAATGACTTCTCTATTGCTGCTTTCCTTATGACGCACAGTGAATGTGAGCTTTACCACACAGGGGGAAAAATTGACCGCGAGAACCAATCCACCATTGGTGGAAAAGTCGCAGAGTTCTTGAATGGGCTAAATATTGATATCGCCTTTATTTCGACTTCATCTTGGAGCTTGAAAGGCTTATCAACACCTAATGAAAATAAAGTTCTCGTTAAAAAAGCAATCATCAAGGCGGCACAAACCAATTATCTGATCTCAGACTCAACTAAATACGGTCAGATAGCGAGCTTTCATGCATTAGACATCGAGCAATTGGACGGAATTATTACCGATCGAAACCTATCCGAAGTGGTCACTCAAGAATTAACGGATAAAGGATTACGTGTGTATAAAGAGTAATACTACCTAAACATCTGAGTTCGCGTAACTTTTATACTCGTTAATTTATAGGTGCTTCCAATATACGTAGACCGTGCTGTGTACTTTCTGGCAGAAAACACATCCTTTTGTTTTCTAAATTACCAAATTACTGATTACATCTGGATATGGAAGCTCACTTCGCTTTATCGCTGCTCGTCACTTGTCATCAAAAATCAAATTCACCGCAATTGCCATCAAAACTAAGCCTGAGATTGGCAGCAAGACACCTAATGGTGAGCGCTCGATGTAAGGCAAGTTTTCCGCAATCAATAAGCCCCATTCAGGTTCTGGCGGTTTAACGCCAAGTCCGATAAAGCTCAGAGAAGTCAGACTGAGCGTAATGTACGGCAAACGCAGAAACGCGTGACGAATCAATGGCGGTAGTACGTAAGGCAACAAGTAGTAACGGAGTACTCGCCACTGACTGGTTCCCCAAATGGGCGCAAGATGCGTGTAAGGCTGCGCTTTGGCTTCCATCAACAAGCTCGCACAGTGCGCTGCTAATGGTGCCCATGACACCATAACAATCGCAATCAAAGCGCTGTTTGGGTTCATCCCCGTTAGACCAGCAATCAGCAGACCCGCCACAATGTATGGCACACCTTTGGTGATCTCAATTAAGCCTTGGCTATAACGAGTCACGAAGCCGAGCAGTAAACCAATCACTAAACTTAGGAAGGTGGCGATGATGCCCATTTTGATTGTCGACATCATACCGCCGCCAACGCGAGCAAGCAGATCTCGCCCGACCGCATCAGCACCAAACGGTGCTGTTAAGCTTGGCGATTCAAGGCGGGTAAATTGGATAGTGTAAGGATCGCGCATTAACGCCCATCCTGCACAACCAATCAGCAAGGTAAAGATTGTGGCACTGACGATACGTTTGGTGGTGCTTTGGGTAAAACGGAACGTACTGTGACTGCTGATCAACTTACCACTTGTGACACTGTGCCCGAGTAACCAGCGTTGCAATAAGATGCTCGCACTGCTGATCAACATCGAGAACACCAGCAACACCAACAAACCACCTTGCAGCATCGGCAGATCTTGTGATTTCGCTGCGCCTAAGATTAGTCGTCCGATACCCGGAATGGAGAACACTTGCTCCACAGCAACCGCGCCGCCGGTCAAACCAATCACCGTCATTGCGATTTGAGGAATCAAGTTACTAACGGCGCGCCACAAGGCAAAGCGTAAGATTTGAAACTTACTGACGTTCGCCGATAGCCAAGTGATCACCCAAGGCTCATCTAATACTCGCTTGAGGCTGTCATTGAGCAAGCGCCCGAACAAGCCAGCCGCAGGCAATGCCATTGCCAAACTTGGTAGCCAGAGGTTTTGTACGCCTTGCCAACCATAAGGCGGGAACCAACCCAACCAAATGGAAAATACCATGATCAGCAATGAAGCAATCACGTATTCAGGCAATGAGACCAACACCGAACTGAGCGTGTCATGATGCTTGTCTAAACGATTCTGTTGCCAACGACGCACAGTGTAAAGTACGCTCGCCATGCACATTACAAATGCCATGCCTAGCGCTGTAAGCATCAGTAATAGCGACGTTTTTGCGGTTTGTTGAACGCTCTCCATCACGGATGCGCCACTCACCCAAGAGACACCTAAGTCACCTTGCATGGCAAGCGTCAACCAATCCCACAATCGCTCAGCAGCGCTGCGGTCAAGTTGAAGATCTTCTCGAATTGCTTGCAGAGCTTCTGCCGTCAGCAATTGTTGAGCACCCCCACGAGCACGGAGGATTGATTGGCTTGGGTCGATACCGGCAATATCCGGCATCAAACCCACCAGCACAACCACTACCCCGAGTGACAGGAAGCGCGACAAAAAACGCGTAAACCATTCAGGCATACAAGCGCTCCAACGAGAACGCATGTTGGCAACAGACGACATCGAGTTAGTTCACCTCAGTAAACTGGTCGATCAGGCGACGCTCACGTGGGTCACGTTGTGCGTTCTTCACGCGGTCACTCTCACCTTGGATTACACGCTCGTGAAGCAGTGGAATCACAGCGTATTGCTCAAGGATTTTGCTTTCTGCTTCGATGATCGCTTGTTGGCGTTTCTCACCCAACGGCTGACGATCAGCATGTTTCAATGCTGCGTCCACCTCTTCAGAGCAGAACTGACCTAGGTTGTAAGAACCTTTACAGCTAAAGTCACTTTGCATGTACGCCACTGGGTCACCAGAATCCAGCACCGTTGCACGTGACAACAAGAACGCATCGAACTTACCTGCTAGTGCATCGTTTTCGATTTGTGCGTATTCACGAACGTCTAGTTCAACCACAAAGCCAGCCGCTTCAAGTTGTTGCTTTAGCAGCACCGCTACTTCTGGCAACTCAGCACGGTCGGTAAATGTACCGATGGTGATCTTCTCACCGTTCGCGTGGCGCATTTCCATGGTTTCCATACGAGGGTTCGCATCACGAATTGGTTGAGCCCATGCCAATGCTGGACCTAACAGACCTTTTGCTGAATCGGCGTGGTTCTCGTAAACCGTTTTGATGATTTGCTCACGGTTAACCGCTTGAGCCGCTGCTTTACGCAAACCAAACTGGCTAAACACATCTGATTTATTGTTTAGGTAAAGCGTGTTGGTACGTGGCATTGCGACTTCGTGCAGCTGTGAAGATTCCATCATCGCGATTTGCGATACAGGAACGGCTTCGACTACATCCGCCTCACCGGTACGCAGTGCAGCAGCACGAGCAAAACCGTTTGGTACGTATTCAGCGAAGATGCTGTCTACTTTCGCTTTTTCACCCCAGTAACCGTCAAAACGTTTCAGTTTCGCGCTGGTTGTCCCGTTGATTTCTGTCAGAACGAATGGACCCGTACCCGCATTGATTGGCACAACACGACCGTTTTCTTGATATGCAGCACCCGAAAGGATCGCTAACTGTGGGCTAGATAGACGGCTTGGCAACAATGGATCGTTAAAGGTCGTTTTGATTTCAACAGTGAAGTCGTCCAGTGCGCGAACTTGCCATTCGATACCATCCAAAATACGTGGCTTAGGTGCGGCATCTAATGCTGTTTGTAGAGAGTTCACAACCGCATTGGCATCAAGGTCAGAACCATCGTGGAATTTCACGCCCTTACGTACCGTAAATTGCCACGTCATCGGGTCAACTTGTTCCCACTCTGTTGCCAGCATAGGCTCTGCTACCGACTGATCGTTTAGGTTCACCAGCGTTTCTGCCGTGCTCCAACGTGACAGTTTGAACGCGTCATCTGAAAGTGGCGACAAACCTGTGCGTGGTGGTTGCATCATGGCAACGCGAATTTCCGTTGCTTGCGGTGCAGCTGCTTTTTCCGCTTCTGGCTTGCTTTCGCCAGAGTCAAAACAACCCGTCAACAGTGCGCTTAAAGCCAGCGACAAAGCTAACTTGGGAGTACTAAGGTGCATAAGAAACCTCTCCAATGGTTTTTGTGAATTCATTACTTTTGTGTTGAGCGCTCATCAAGGCTCTCGTGATCAAGTGTGATGGGTTATTTGTCACGTTTTGTGCCGTTCCGTGCTCGACAACGCGTCCTTTGTCTAACACCAGGATTTCATCGCATAGGGTTTGTGCCGCATCGAGGTCGTGTGTCACCAAAATCAGGCGCATCTGACGACTCTTTTGAATGCCTGCCAACAAGTCGAGAATCTGTTTACGACTGACGGGATCTAGGCTGCTGGTTGGCTCATCGGCAACCAACACGCAAGGCTCAACAATTAAAGCTCTGGCGATAGCCACACGTTGCGCTTGCCCAACCGATAACTGCTGCGGGTTACGATCCTGCAATGTGAGATCCAAACCGACATCCGCCAAGACCTTTTCCACCTTCTCATTGAGCTCTTGCGTCAAGCCAATATTGCTTAGCGGCTCCAGTAAGATCTGGCGAACGGTGTAGTACGGATTCAAGCTCGATTGCGGCTCTTGTGGGATCAGCTGAATGTGCTGACACAACTCTTGTCGCTGCTTAGCCGAGCTACGCGATAACGGATAACCACACACATACACTTCACCAGATGTGGGTTTACGAAGACCAAACAGAAGCTCAATCAAAGTCGATTTACCCGCGCCAGAAGGACCAACAATCGCAATGTTCTTTGTGTCGATGGCAAGATCCAATTGTTCGAGCGCTTTGAACGGTTTGCCCCCTAACCAACTTGGTTTGGAGTAATAGTGAACACTGGCTTGCTCAAAGCGAACTTCCGCCGATTTAGGCTGCGTGTGCCCGCTCAAGTTGTGCTTAGTCAAAATAGGCTCCAGAGATGAGGTTAAGGCAGCAGTTGCGCAAGTTGTTGGCAGAAAGGATGCGAACTTTGCTGAATGGCTTGCCATGGTGCGCCATAAGCCACCATGGTGTTGTCCGCTATCACCAAGACTTTGTCACACGCCAAAGCCGCAGATAGATCGTGCGTGATCAACAAACCACTGATGTTGCGTTGCTGAACACTGCTGCGGAACAACTCAAGGATCTCCGCTTCGGTGATTGGATCGAGCGCACTGGTGGGCTCATCAGCGATGATCAAGTTGGCACTACCAAGCAATGCAATGGCAATACAAATACGCTGGCGCTGACCACCAGATAGCTGACTTGGATGCTGCGCCAATGCTGCTTTTGGAGCCGCAAATCCGAGTTGAGACAGCAAGGTCGTCACCGTTTCTCGGTTTGCTGAAGACAAACGTGTTTTGTTGCCCGTCAATGCCAAACACAGTTGTTGCTCGACAGAGGCCAATGGATTCAGTGCTTTAAGTGCATCTTGGAAAATGACCGCAGGACGCTGAGATTGACTCCGTTGCAGCATGGCAGTTTGTGCTACCTCACTGCTGTTAAGCTGGATACTTCCGTCTACCCAAATATCTAACGGCAAAAAACCTGCGACGGCTTTCGACAACATGGATTTACCAATGCCGGAAGGTCCCATAATGGCAAGAACTTCACCTTGAAACAGCTCAAAAGAAATGTCTTTGAAGAGTGTGCGCTCTGAGTCTGTAAGGCTGAGATTATTAACGGAGAGTACTGGTTGAGAAATCACGGCATCAAACTAAATGTAATAATATAACATCACAAATAATATCATGCGGGTTAAAGCAAGGAAACCAGTCGGAGGGGTTATTTCATCACCTTTTTCAGATTTATCAACAAGGGCAGATGGCTCCACCCTTGTTATAAGAACATCTAAATTAGGTCTTTTGTGACAGTGTGAATTACTGACACTTTTGTTTGACTTGTTCGAGGTATGGGAACAAGAAGACAAAGCGCCCAACGTAGAACAGAGTGAATGCCAGCCATAAACCGTGGTTGCCCCAATATTGCACCGCAATAAATTGAGTCACTAAGAACAACACCATGGTTAGAAAGGTAGAGTTACGCACTGGTCGCGTCGTCCCTGTACCGGTAAAGATGCCGTAAAACGTAAGACCAAAACCAGCAACCAACGGGAATGCCAATAACCAAGGGCTCATGTCTAGATACAGTTCAACAAGGTTTGGCAAGGTGGTAAACAACATCACCACTTGGTGTTTGAACAGCACTAACAGCAAGGTCAAGACAACAACGAACGCCGCGGTCCATTGCGTGTTTAGCTTAATCACGTTATCAAGCAATGTCGTATTCTTCTGGCCTACCGCTTTACCTGCAAAGACGCTCGACGCGTTCGCTACACCGTCGAACATGTAGCTGACGATAAAGGTCACTTGCATCATGATTGCGTTCGCAGCAAGCACATCAGAACCAAGCTGAGAGCCTACACGCGCCATCATGTTGAAGAACACCAATAGACACACAGTACGAAGCAGCAGATCCATATTGGAAGACGCAATGACTTTGAGATCTTTACGCGTCATTTTTGCGGTCTGAATGTGATCAAACAGCGGGAAGCGACAGGTTTTCAACACCAGCACCGCACCAATAACAAACGTCGAGATTTGCGCGATAAGTGTCGCCACCGCAACACCAGCAATGCCCATATCAAAGTACAACACAAATACGATATCCAGCACGATGTTCAGAACATTACCAAACACTTGCGTGAACAAGGTTTCTTTGGCTTTCGCCTGCCCCATCAACCAACCAATCACGGTGTAGTTCAGCAGTACAAACGGCGCACCAAAGATCATGATATCGAAGTAAGTCTTAGCGTTTTCGGCCACGACTGCATCAGGGGAGATAATCAGCTCTGCCCCCATCCAAATCACGGACTGCAACGCAATGAAAATCAAGCCAAGGCAGAGCGAAAGCACGAAAGGACGCAATAAGCTACTCGCTTGATCCTCTGGGCTATTTTTACCTAATGCGATTGCACTTTGCCCGGTAGTACTGACGCGGAAGAAGCCAAACAGCCAATACAAGGTATTCATGATAACGGTGCCGATCGCTACACCACCAATCATCTCAGCCACACCGAGTTTACCGATCACCGCGGTGTCCACCGCCCCCAATAATGGTTGGGTAACAGTAGAAACGATGAAAGGAAATGCGATTTTAAAATAGTCTTTATGAGTCAGGGACATCTTAAATTATGAACAGGATTAATTTTTATAAGGTCGCTATCATATGCGAATGGCGCCCGAACATGAACCAAAGTTCGCCAGCAAGGAATAGCATTGATAATTGATACAACCGGCAAACGTATCCTCATATCAAAGCTTGAAATAGAATAACGACTTATGAGAAAAGCCAAGTTAACTGCATATAAATGAGTTTCTAGTTTGGAAAGATTGGCGTTTGGTGGAGCATGGCAGATCAGAATGTATCTGCCATGTCATAACGGTAGTGATTGGTGAAAAGAGACCGTACAGATGATATTTAATGCTTGTGGGTTTCATCTGACAATGTTTAGGTCGATACCAAGCCTTATGTTCTGTAAAGCACCTTTACAACATGCCAACCGAACTTGGTTTTAACTAGATGCGGCGTTAACACTTCGCCAGAAAAGCACACTTTGTCGAATTGAGGTACCATTTGACCACGGCGGAATTCACCAAGGTCACCACCGCGTTTGCCTGACGGGCAAGTTGAATACTTCTTCGCTAATGTCTGAAACTTTGCGCCTTTTTTCAGTTGCTTGATTATGTCTTCCGCTTGCTCTTTGTGCTTCACAAGAATATGTAATGCGGCTGCTGTATTTGCCATTGATCTATCTCTCACTATTCTGGTCGCGCAAGTGTACCCAATCCTTTGTAACAGACCAAACATTTCTTAATAATAGCTCAGCGGTAAAGGCCCAAATACACGAGGAATATAAAATCGTCTACATAATGAGTTTAAAATACAAACAAGTTTTGCTCAGTTAATCACTATTCTCTAAAAGATTGTCTAAAAAGCTCACATTTGTCTCTCCGATGGTTGAAGCCTTCGTCTGATAAGATTAGATTAGACACAATTCGGTGGTATTTATAAGGTTATTTTCATGGCAAAAGTCGTTAGCAAAGCGAATCAGTCTCAGGGCATGTTGATGTTTAAGCTTACCCTGCAACAGAGTTTCGCTATCGGTACGCTAAAAGTCCGTGAAATCGTCCCATACATGCCAACGACGAAGATCCCTTACTCGCATCATCACGTCATTGGAACCGTTACGATACGTAACTTAACAGTACCAGTGATCGATATGTCAGCGGCTGTTGGCTTTCGTCCTATAAGTGAAGAAGAATATAAAAGCTGCTACTTGATCGTGACAGATTGCTTGCGAACCGTGGTTGCTTTTATGGTTCGTAGTATAGAGAAGATCATTGAGTGCGATTGGAAAGCTATTGAAACGCCACCTCCGAGCGCTGGAAAAAATATTTTCGTGACTGGAATTACTCGCTACGAGGACAAAACTGTTCAAATGCTGGATGTGGAACTGCTACTTTCCAAAATTTATCCGCAGTACGAGAATTCAAAGATACCAATGCTGACAGATATTGAGCGAGAACGCCTAAAAGCACTCAGTATTCTATTGGTGGATGACTCTTCCATCGCTCGTAAACAGCTGTGTGACGCACTCGATAGCATCAATATTGGGTATCAAATCTGTAAAAATGGTTTAGATGCATTGGAACTGATGAAAAGTGACGCTGCGGCTCATCGCCCAATTGATATTCTGGTCAGCGATATTGAAATGCCCGGATTAGACGGTTATGAGTTAGCATTTGAAGTTCAGAATAATTCCTCTCTGAACCATTCATACCGCATTTTACACACATCGTTATCGAGCGAAATCTGTGTAGACAGAGCTCACCAAGTTGGCGCGCATGAGGCACTTGAGAAATTCAATGCAGGAGAACTAATCGAAGCGATGCTTCGCGGAGCAAAAGAGCTAGAAGCCAAAGCTATGACTTCTTAACTCTTATTGGACGAGTTGATTTGAGAATATAATGCAGTGCTTGTCCTACCCCTGATGCTCACATCCGCTAATTTCTCAGCTCACTTCTTTGGCATCGCGTAACTACGAGAAACGAATCCCGTCTCTTTGACTTGATGAGTATGATTAATATAAGAAGCTAGGCTGTAAAGTACATTCGCTAATAAGTTCGCGTATCGAAACAAAATAGGTGCGGGCTGCTTCTTACCTGTATGTTCAACGGCAACTAATGCTCGTACCGTTTTTTTAGCTTGGCAACGGCACAAATGCAATTGACTGGCTGCCGGGTGCCCTCCGGGTAGAACAAAGCCTTTGAAGCCACCATCAATGCGTTGCTTGAGCAAAGCATAATCGGCCTTTAACTCTTCAACTTCCGTCTCTGTAATCGCTAATTTTCCGCGAACCGAACCATTTAGATGATAAACATTAGGCTGTATTCTTGTCAGTATATCACGGCTAAACTCGTCCAACTCCATAGCGAGAACAAGGCCAATACGACTACAAAGTTCATCTGCTGTAATTTCAAAGTCACAAACCGGACTGTCCTCGTAAATAAACGGATAGCAAATCTCGCTCAATTCCTTGCTTACAGGTTTCATGCTTTTGTTCCAATATAAAAAGGGAGTCAGTATAACCTAACTCCCTTTAAACGTTCATTATGCCAAATGATCGACATTCATATGATCGGTTTACAATCAGGCACTTTCGACTTTCTTGTGACCTTCTTGAAGGTGAACAAAATCTACTAAATCATCACCAGACACTTGATACGCCTGACCAAAACCTTTAACAAATAGCCCCGATTCTGGCTTTAAGTTGAACAAAACGAAATCCTCTAGCTGGCTTAGACCATCAATAATCTCACCAAAACGCTCTTTCATTTGTCCAACAACTTGTTGCCACATCTCTGTGTCTCGCTCAACTACATTTGCTACCGCATCAAAAGTTAAGCGCTTACGAGCAAACAACTGCTTTGAAGACTCTTCATCTTCAATCATCATCAATGAAACATTTGGATTTTCTAAAAGGTTACGGGCATGACGAGCGATTTTAGAAATGAGAACGAAATAACCTTCCTGGTTTTGGACATAAGGCGCGTAGCTTACATTCGGGCGACCTTCTGCATCGACAGTTGCAAGCTGAAGTGTACGGCGCTCCTGACGGAACTCTTTGATCTCTGGCCCTAAACGACCTTGCAAACGCTCTTGTTTAACTTGTTGATCCATATTGATACCTGACTTTACTAATTAGTATTCGAGTTAAGCCTCGATTATGTTTGTGATTACTTTTTTAATTCGGCTTGTAGGGCGCGAAATGCGGTGACTTGCTCTTCAATCAACTCGCGCTTTTCGTTACGGCCTAAATAAACCTTGAAAATATTGCTTCCGCACTCTGAGAAAAAACCAAAATAGTGACTCTCTCTACCCATAAACGGTTTACTGACTAATGCGACATTTTTAACGTTATCTAATTTAAGGTGGCCGTGCAGTTCACCTTCTCTACCCATTAAATTGTAATAGCCACGCGCCACTTTTCCTTTTGGAAACGGCGCTTTAACTTCAAAGATAGAACCAAAAGAGTGGACGATGGTCGTCACCGGGCCAAAACCAACCAAACTTTCTAAGATGCTTTGCGCTTGCTCTCCTGGTGCAATAGCCACCATTTCCTGAGGTAGAGCCGCAACAACCTCAAACTCGGAAATGCCAAGACGCTCTGCCATCGCAGCTGGCAATAATTGTGGTTCTTGCTCTAGTAATACTTCAACTTGTTGCTTGATTGATTCCATTGTGTCTTCCGTTTTTGTTCAATTTGTTTTCATTAATTATTGGATGCTTTCGGTACGGTTTCGTTCATCTCTGATGTGAGTACCTGAATACAACTTTGAGCCAATGACACTGCCCAGAAGCTGCCAGCAAGAGTAAGGACTGCGCTACGTTCATGTAGTTGTACTAAGCCTTTCGCTTGCCACACTTTAAATAGAGGCAATAAAAACCCGAACGCGTCCTCTCCCATAAATGATGGAAGTTGATTTGCTTGAACAATGCCACGGTCAAACGCAGATTTGAGTGCAGAAAAAAGTGGTTCTAGAGGGCTTTGCTTCATCATCATCGCGATGGTGCTTTGACCTTCTTTGACCGCTTTAATATAGGTCTCTAGTGTGCGGTGTTGCATCATCCCGTAGCCACCGATATTACCTCCAGCACCACAGCCAATTGGCAATACCTCTGCATAAGTCTTGGCTAAACTATTGTATAAACTACGCTCGCGGTTATCGATTGCCCAATGGTTCACGCTAAGTTGCTTCATATGGTGTTTGGCCATAAAGTTCACACCGAGCTCGTACATTCCCGCTTTTTCTGGTGTGGTCGCAGGTGGCGGGATTTTTCCCTTTTCTACGAGGTTGAGCATGGGAGCTGACCCACCAACCACTAACTGATACAAATCCAGTCCGTGTGCGCCAGTCGAGAGGAAATCATTTAAATCTTGCTCTAACACTTCTTTGGTTTGATAAGGTAAGCCATAGAGTAAATCGATAATGACCGGAATTTTGTCTTCTTTGGCGATCTCGCTCACTCGTTTGAGGACATCTTCCCTATCATCTAAACGTTTTGCGCTGCGGCGCACTTGTGTATTAAAACTTTGCACACCAAAAGAGAAACGATTAAACCCACCCTCTAAAGCGCCTTGATACAACTCATCAGAAAAACGATTGATGCGACCTTCTAAGGTGATTTCGCAGTCTGCAGCCAAAGGAAAGTGGTCTCGGATAGCCTGGCCTAACACACGAACCTGTACTGGAGATAAATCCGTTGGCGTTCCGCCCCCGATATATACGGCGTGAAAAATACCATTTTGTGTCCAAGGTAATGCCGCTTTCTCTCTAAGCTCCTGCATTAATGCTTCAAAGTACTCATCAACCAGTGTGCGACTTGCAGCATTTTGAAAGAAGTTACAAAAAGTGCAACGAACGCGACAAAACGGAACATGAATATAAAGACAGCGTTTATTGGTCGCTTTAATTGAGTTAGCCGTAATACTCGAAAAAATCGCCTGTTGTTGAGACGAGGGCACAGGTACGCTCGCTCCCCCGGCATGTGCAGAATGCTTCTTAACAAAAGCAAATCGCAATGGATCAGGACTATCACTGCCCAACACTGATTCATCAAGCTTATCGATATCGACGCTCATATATACTCGCTTAACTCCCATCATGTAAGGGATGGAAGCTGATCTTAAAAATTCTGCAAGAATCATAATTTGAGCGTAATGATAATGCAATTGATAATTGATCTTATTTCCATTGTAAGTAATAATCTGCCCAAGTTTTCATAGTTTCCCGAGATATTCCGTGAACGTACAAAGATATGTCATTGCAGGAGGTGCTTCCCTTGCCATCCATGCCGCACTTCTTTTTGTTTCTCAAGAGACAAAGGTGTTCGCGATGCCGGCTGGAAACCCAGCAAGTTCGGTAAGTCTAAATCTTGTGTCTGCTCCTCCCGCTGTCGAAAAATCTACACCAGAAAATGTAGCGCCACCAAAAGAGCAGCAGCCTCAAGACCAACCTGAACCAGAAAAGAAGATTGTAAAAAAACAGGTCGTCAAGAAAGACGCTGTTAAGAAGAAGGTAGTAGAGAAAAAACCTGAACCGGTTAAACAATCTAAACCTAAAGCGGTCGAGCCCACCAAAACCGTAACAAAGCAAAAGGTTCAGCCCGAAGCGAAACCAAAGAAAAAAACGGAACCAGTGAAGAAAGAGACGGTAGCTCAACAATCCGCACCTGCGAGCCAATCCAAAGGGGCAACGTCTCAGCCTGTCTTGGTCGACAAACCAACGTTTGTGAGTCAACCAACACAACCCCGTTACCCAAGATCTGCACAAAGACGCGGTATTGAGGGTGTAGCCTTGTATGAGATATGGCTAGATGAGAATGGTAACCAGATTAAACAGGTTTTGATTGAGTCTTCCGGCACAGAGTCGCTAGATGCCTCAGCACTTCGTGCGATCAAACAGTGGCAATTTACACCACATATTTCAGGTGGGCTAAAAGTCGCTCACCGAGTACAAGTACCTGTTCGTTTTAAGTTGGATGGATAATGGAACAACTACAAGAATTACAAACTCAATTTGGGCTGATGACATGGCCTTTGATCATTTGCTCAGCTCTAACGGTGATGATCATCGCCGAGCGATTATTCCATGTGTTAATTAGCCTTGGTGTAGGAAAGCGAGCCATTCGCCAAAAGCTCACAGGATTAGACCCAACAAATGGGAGCGAGCTTGAAGCACTTGCTGAAGAGTTGTCGAATAAGCGGCCGCTTCTGTACCGTGGTGTTGCGATGTTGCTTGCTCATCATTCGTTTTCGAAATCTTTAAGAGAAGATGCCGCAGGTATTTGGCTGCAAGAAAAACGCCATCAGTTGCATTCCGGCCTTCGTTTGCTGACGCTGATTGGCGTCATCAGCCCTTTAATTGGCTTGCTTGGTACGGTACTTGGCTTAATTGACATGTTTAAAGGCATCGCGGTTTCAACGGGGAATATCACTCCGAATGATTTGGCTGACGGCCTAGGTCTTGCTATGCGCACCACTGCCGCGGGTCTCATTATCGCACTTCCTGCCATTTCAGGAGCGCAGATCATTGGTTTGTGGGCGGATCGTGTAATCGCCAAGCTTGAGCACACTTTAAACTACGTCAACTTATGGCTTGAAGGCATCTCGTTACAGCATGTCTCGCCAGACCACTCAAAAGTAACACTGCGCTCTTCTGGGAAGATTGAGGCCGCAAGTCAATGATTAAAACACCACAAGAAAATAGTCGTAACGGTTTAACCCCCGATTTAACACCGCTGTTAGACATTATTTTTATCGTCATGGTTTTCCTGATGTTAACCGCAGCGGTCAAACTCGATTCATTAGACGTCAATTTACCGAGCACAGAATCTCAGGCTGTTGCAGATGTCGATAAGCAATCCATCACGGTAAATATTCTTAAAGACGAGCCTTACTGGGCTATTAACGGCAAGACATATATCGATTGGGACAACTTTACCCTCGCGCTGTTAGAAGAGAGTAAGTCAAGCGATAAACCGATTGTAATTGGAGCAGAAAAAACCGCGAATATTCAGTCGCTAGTACAACTTCTCGGCTTTTTACAAGAAAACGGAATTCAAGCAACTCAGTTACTCACTGAAGAGCCATCATAAAAATAAGTAAGATAGAGATCCTTTCAAAATGAAGAACACACGCATCACTATTCATGCTGTTGTCACGGCAGCTATTTCCCTACTTGCGAGTAGTCAACTTTTTGCCAATGAAACGCCATCCTCAGAGCGCGTTGTTAGCGCAGGCAGCGCCGTCACTGAACTCTTGCTTGAACTCGACGCTAAAGATAGCTTGGTTGCTATCGACGTCACCAGTCAATTACCAAAAGGGATGGAACTGCCTAAAGTGGGCTACCATCGTCGTCTTTCAGCGGAGGGGTTGCTCGCCTTACGTCCGACAAAAGTCATTGGTTCTGATGAGATGGGGCCGAAAACAACATTGAGCCAATTGAAATCGGCTGGCGTAGATGTAGAAATTGTTAATACTGATGCAAATGTCGAGGGCCTTTATCAACGTATTGATCAAATTGCGAACCTTATGGATCGCAAGGCTCAAGCTGAAAGCTTAAAGCAAGATGTCCAGGCGCAAGTACAAGCACTCAATGCAAACCAACCTGATCAAGCGAAGAAAAAGAAAGTGCTCTTTCTGCTGATCCATGAAGGGCGACCTGCAAATGTTGCGGGCTCACAAACGACACCCGATGCAATTATTCAACTCGCCGGCGGACAAAACCCAGCCGCTACACAACTCTCGTCTTACAAGCCTCTATCCACAGAAGCGATGGTAGAGATGCAGCCTGACGTGATTCTTGTTAGCGGTCGCAGCTATGAAACGTTGGGTGGTGCCGATGCAATTTTAAAAGCAATGCCGCTTCTTGCTGCAACACCCGCTGGAAAGAACAAAGACATCATAACGATTGATGGCCATGCTCTGGTAGGTGGTTTGGGCCTTAAAAGCCTTGCAGAAGCTAAACGCTTGAATGCACTGCTTTACCCATAGAGACATGACATGTTGTTAAGACGCATCCCCCTTTCAACGACGTTATCAGTGCTTAGTGGATTTTTAGCATTTATTGCTATCGCCTCTATTACCGTTGGCCCAATGAACATTAGCTTTGCTGACAGTTTGCGTAGCCTAACGGGAGGCAGTTCTGATCTCGCTCCTCACATTCAGTTGGTCATTAACGAAATCCGATTGCCTCGCACCATTTTGTGTATGTTCATCGGCGCTATTTTGGCAATTTGTGGTGTGGTTATGCAGGGCTTGTTCCGTAACCCATTAGCCGAGCCTGGTATCATTGGTGTGTCTGCTGGCGCTGCTCTTGGTGGTGCATTCGCTATTGTTGTATTTGCTGAATTTAGCCAAAACTATCCGCAACTAATGAACTTAGCGGCTCTGCCTCTTTTTGCTTTCCTTGGCGGTGCACTAACGACTATTCTCGTTTATAAACTCGGCACAAGTAAGTTTGGTACCTCAGTTACAATTATGTTGTTAGCCGGCGTTGCCATCAGCGCGCTCTCGGGTGCTGCGATTGGCTACATGAACTTTATCGCAGATGATCAGATGCTGCGAGATTTGACGCTTTGGTCGATGGGCTCATTAGCTGGTGCAAATTGGTCAGGGATTGCTCTATCTGCTGTAACACTCGTCATCCTATTACTCTGGTTTCAGAAGAAGTCGATGGCGCTGAATGCTCTGTTGTTAGGGGAATCAGAAGCAAGACACTTAGGAGTTCCGGTTCAAAAACTCAAACGTCAGCTTATTTTACTTTCTGCACTGGGTGTTGGTATTACGGTGAGCATCAGTGGTGCAATTGGCTTTATTGGGCTCGTGATTCCACACTTAGGGCGCATGCTCGCTGGGCCTGACCATCGAACGCTATTACCAATATCTGCCTTAATGGGAGCTCTGCTTCTTACTGCCGCAGATATGTTTGCTCGTGTTGCCGTGGCACCAGCTGAATTACCAGTTGGAATCGTGACCGCATTGATTGGCGCGCCCTTTTTCATCTACTTATTGTTCCAGCAAAAAGGGAAGATTTTGTAATGAACCAGATCGTTTTATCGGGGAAAAACATTTCGATGACATATGGCAACCGTGTGGTGCTCGATGACATCAACATTGATATCCGAGCTGGTGAAGTGACCGCCCTACTCGGCCCCAATGGCGCAGGTAAAAGTACTTTACTCAAGCTTCTATGCGGTGAGATCTCTTCGAATCATCACATCACCTACTTCGGTAAACAAAAGCATGATTGGGAGCCTGAAAAAAGCGCCAAACATATTGCAATGCTCCCGCAGCACAGCACCTTAACCTTCCCATTTCTAGCCAGAGAAGTAGTAGAGCTGGGGGCAATACCGCTATCACTGTCCAATAAAGAAACCACTAAACTGGCTTTACATTACATGGAACAAACCGACGTATTGCATTTAGCAGAAAGCCTGTACCCGTCTTTATCTGGTGGAGAAAAGCAACGACTGCATCTAGCACGAGTGATGACACAACTACATCAATCTGGCGAAAAACGAATCTTAATGCTTGATGAACCTACCTCAGCGTTGGATCTCGCCCATCAACACAACACGTTAAAAATTGCTCGTGAAACGGCAAAAGCACAGAACGCTGCGGTGGTTGTGGTGTTACATGACTTGAATCTAGCCTCTCAGTACGCAGACCGCCTTGTACTCTTGCATAACGGGAAACTAGTTTGTGATGACACGCCATGGAATGCACTAACGTCAGAGCGCATTGAGCAAGTTTATGGCTATCGCTCTATTGTGACAAAACATCCGACGCTAGACTTCCCTCAAGTGCATGCCGCAGCATAAAGCGTATCTCCTCTAAGCCGTCTCTAAAACACTTTGATACGACAAAGGCCCGCAATATGAGAATTGCGGGCCTTTGCTTTGATAGTGGCAGAATTTGGGGCTTTAAAGGCTATTACTTGCTCATTTGGATCAATGATCGACCAATCAACCACTCAAGCTCTTTGTCACCACCCGCACCAAACTGGCTTTCAACCATTTTGTATAAGCGGTCAATACCATTAGCAGCAAATTCTTGCGCATTTTCAGCGGTGACAATGTGATGGAATAGCAGTCGTAAAATCGCGAGAAACTCAGCATCTTCCAGCGCTTTAATCCAACTTTGTGAAAATGCATTTAATCCTTTATCAAACTCTAAGTGTTCAATAAACATTTTAAAGATACGGCCATCCAGTGCGGCGGTGAAGTCCGTTTTCTTAGGGAAGTGATGGCTAATACCGGTACGCGATATACCTGTCTGCTGGCTTAGCGTCGTGTACGACATTTTGTCGTAACCTAATCTGAGTAGCTGATCAATAACGGCATCCATGATCTTTTGGATAGTGATTTCGGTATCTTCTTTACTACGCTTTGGCATATTTTAAGCTCTTCTCTTTGTAAATCCATCTAACTCACTATTAAATGAGGCCAGAATGAAATCATTCTTAGCATTATACCCGGCTCGCCGATGCGGTTCGATTAGCGAAAACCTAGAAATCAGGTTGCTAAGCGCTGCACTTGAAAGCGCTTTGGGTATATGTATTGCGACTATTTAATATCATGTCGAGTTCCAAACCATAACGTCTTTACACTGCGTAATGTGTAATTTTCAGTTATGTTTTTGTCAATACATGCTACTCAAAATAAGGCGAAAAGTTAGTCTCATCAAAACCTTGCGCCAATTATTCATCGAAACTATTCAAAGACCAAGAATGATAATTATTAAAAATAATCAATCAAGAAATAGTCTTATAAATTAACCATTAGTTCAACTGGACTGAGCAAAATCTCGTCACTATGTTCGTTAATTGATTTTAAATGTTGATATATATCACATTAACGTTCTTGATGATTTAGTAATCCAATCTTTAACCCTTACTTAACAAGTGCCTATTCTGTTCCTTTTTTACGCAAAAGTCGTCATTTTTGTAGATACAGATCAAATACCTGATAGAATACCCTTAGTATTTACAAGAGGATTCGTTATGAGTGTCGAATTAGAAAAAAACCAAGTATGTGAGGCCTGCGGCTGTGCTGGCGAGATAGGCTTTATCATCAAAGAAGGTGACGAAGTTGCCGACGTAACGGTTTTCGCACAGACAAAAACAGAGCTAGAGTCTGAACTACAAAAATACATCGAGCTCGCTAAATCAGTATGTGCTGATGTTGAATACAATGTTTCAGAAATAACCGAAGAATCGAACCAAGCGACGGCTCGATTCAAATTTGAAGTAAGTGCTGAAAAACTTATCTTTGAATTAAAAACTCGCTCACTCGCGCGTTAATGAAAAAAGCGAGCATGATGCTCGCTTTTTATTTTTCCAATCTCTTAATCTTAAACCGCTCTAAATGAAACAGACAACTTCGGCGCGTTTATTTCTCTTTTTTGAACACGACCCACTTTAACGAGCCATTGGTTTCAAAATCGTTCTCAGCGGTACACATCAGTAATACGCCTTCAACATTAATCACGGCCCCTGTGGTGTAGGCTTTATCATCGTAGTAACAGATACGCTGACCTACCTTACCGTCAGCAACTATTAGCGCTTTGTTTTCTGGTGTACTGTATGATTTAGCAAAAACGGAACCCGACAGCAGTACTGCAAAAACACCAGCGGTAAAAATAGATACACTTTTTAACTTCATGAAAATCTCCCTCAAACCTCAATAATACTAACAAGGACCCTTGTGAAGTTCTTGGAAGAATCTCATATTATTCAAATATCTACTGATATTTTTCTCACCTCTACGCTTGAATCTGCTTCACATTCAATCATTTAATTTATCTCATTTTAGTAAGCTTGAAGTTACTTAGCGCAGTAAAGAAGCGCACACTTTTAGCGTGCATCTCTAATTTGAATATTTAAGTTATGAATCAAAAACTGTGAGCAAAAAATGCATAATAGGTTTATTTAAGTATAAGATAAGCACCTGTTGATCTCGGTATTTAACTAAATCTTTGACTATGCGTTTTGTTTCCCTATGCCTTACTTCAATCCTGCTCTGCTCGTCTCCTTTGGCATATGAGCTAGATTACTATTCTAAGTTTGGTCACATCGATAATTACGGCAATCTTGATCTTAGAAACAAGCCTTACACCCAACTCCCCTCTGGCCTAGTGGTAAAGGGCAACTTAAACATCTCACAAACCCCTATCAAAACCTTGCCCAAAGGGCTTGATGTTGAAGGCAGTCTGGAAGCAACTAACAGCGCACTCAAAGTTATTCGCTCAGGAACAAAGATAAAAGGCTATGCAAACCTACTAGGTAGTAAGATCGAAAACTGGCCTAAAGGCATCAAACTAGGCGGTTACCTAAACCTGACAGATACACCGCTAAAAGCGCTTCCAGCTAAACTTCGAGTAAAAGGTGATCTAAGTGTTATTCGCACTCCCATTTCTGATCTTCCTGAAGGATTGGTGGTTGATGGTAATCTTTATATTGGAGGATCAGCGCTGAAAGTATTTCCAGACACAATGACGGTGAAAGGGAATATCTATTTAGGTGGTAACAGGATCACAAAATGGCCCAGCAATTTAACCCTTGGTGGCGCCGTCGCACCTTAAAGAGCAGATAAACAAAAGCCCCGGCAGACCGAGGCTTTAAGGCATTCTGAATCAACGAGTTCAGTGACGAAGATTACTCTTGGTTATTCACAGGATTGGCATAGCTCGCCACCAAATAAGGTCTTGCGCCTTCAGGTAGCTGATCCAACTTATCCGCGAGATGACGCTTAACTGCTTCCGTAATGATGCTCGAATCTTCATACCCAGCAGCTAACAAGTTGATTGGGTACAACTTGTAGTTGTTGTGAATTTGGCGGTCGATTTCACCAGCAAGAGATTCCGGCGTTTCAAACTCTTGCTCAATCACATCACCAAACGCAACATGTACACGGCCTTTATAGCCAACGATACCTTGAATGATGCTTTCGATATCTTCAAATTCGCCTTTTTCATAGCGGCCATTTTCTGCTTTTTCGTACAGCTCTTTTGCTTTGGCAATGTCACATGGATCATTTTCATAGGCAATCGAGACAGGAACGATTTTCAGAGAACGCGTGTACTCACCAAAGCTGATCTTTTGTTTACGACCTTCAACATGGAACATTTTTAAAATCGCAGGATCAGTAAAGTCGTTTCCATCTTTAGCACGGCCTTCCTTTTGGGCAATCCAAATTGAATTGCCAGTATCAAGCGAATGTTTGATATAGCTTGACAGTTGTCCCAATGCTTTCATCATTTCTCTAGGCGCTTTAGCAGAGCGCTTAACGATGAAGCTCTTATTGAGTCGCATCAATTCTGTCGCACATGGCTTCTTCAGCAGGTTATCGCCAATCGCTATACGAACTGTACGGTGCCCACTTTGGTACAAGCCATAATTTACGAGCGCGGGGTCCATCGCAATATCACGGTGGTTAGAAACGAATAGGTATGACGTGTTTTTATCCAGCTTATCCAAACCAGAAAAAGTGACGCCATCCGTTGTCTTATTCAATGTATCTTTCAGGTACTTCTTCACTTCAATCTGAATTGCTTCGACAGAATCAAGCTTGCTCCACTTAGCTTTCAGGTAGATTCGCAGGATCGGGCTCATTAGCGTTTTGAACCACGCTGCTTTATTAGCAAAGCGATGTTCTAGGATAGCAGTGATAAATTCATCATCTTGGATTAGACGATCCAGCGCTGCTGGAATTTCTTCGTCGTTGTAAGGACGAATTTCAATATAAGGATCGGTATTGGCTGTCATTGTTCATTACATATCAAAAAAAGCTGGCACATTTTACGCATAGTTTTGCTGACAAGCAGCATTTCAACCCATACTTTTAACATGGTCATACCAGTTAAGCCACCATTTATCATGCTAAAAAATTATCTCAGCTGGTTGGAATCGTATGGGTTTAACGTTACCCTTAGCGCCAAAAAACACTGGTACTCATAATGAACTACGCAATTGAATTTCACGACGCTAAATACCCCTTTCTTGATGTAGCTGCGCGTAAAAAAGCACTGAAGCACAGTCTACTATCTGTCATCGAAGGGTTAGCCGTCATTAAATTGGGTAAGCAGGAGTATGCCATTGAACCAGGCCAATATTTTTGGATTCCTCAAGGATGTTTGAGCTCCCTCACCTTTTTACCTAATTCTCGTGTATATCGTTGTGATTTTTCTGTGCGTTTAAATGACGACTTCTCACAACAAGCGGGCTTTGTGAAGCCTTCACCGCTACTAAAAGCGCTCGTCGAGAAACTAGCAACAACTGCCGAACGCTCGGATCTGCAAACCGATCTACTGACAGTAGTAAGACATGAAGTATTGACGCTGTCTCCTAAACTAGCGCACTCAACGTTAACGAGAACCATCAATCAATGGACTCCTGGCTGTGACATGAATATTTCTAAAGAGCTTTGCTTGATACTAACACTACGTGAAGCAAGAAAAATGAAACTGTCGGGGAAGAAGGAAGAGCAAATTGTTGACTCTCTTTTTGCTGGTAACACCGAAGAATATGAACAGCTTTGCTTTTTAGTCTTTGGAGAAGCGCTATAACTTGCTCTTTAACAAGCTACGTTTTCAGCATTACGTAGAGTTACGGATACAGAAAGTAGAGATTCAAGTAAAAGCAAAAAGGGCGTACATTGATAATGTACGCCCTTTTTTCATTTGCTTGAGATGTCTAGAAAGGTACTTCTATCTGCATCATCCAGTCAGCGTCATAATATTCGTGCCAACGATAATCAAACCGCATTCTTGGCTGTCCGTCTGATTTATCACCAAAACCAACGCTGAACATCAACCCGTGACTACGAAGCCACTCTTCTGTATCCATTTTACTCTCTTCGTCTCGAAGCTCTTCCGGCATCCAAAAACCAAGACCAAAGTAATTCTTTTCTAAGTTTTGAGTTAGAAGTGGGGTGTCTTCCGGCTTAATCGCCCACTCCTCCCAATAGTTTTCTGTTGGTCCTTCAAGCTTCGCTTCCGCTGCATACCAAATCAATGCTTCAGTACTTAACACGCCGATGGAATCTAAAATTTCTTCACAGATTGGAAGAGTGTTATCTTCAAACACCACGGAACGATCAGAAAAATAGTTACACGCGGAATGAGCTTGTGTCACCACAAGCAGCGCACATGCACTAAATAAAACGACTCTGACCATGAAAATCTGACCTCTCAGTTCCCAGACAATGTTTCTCTGTATAAGCCTTTACTAAGTAATAAATCACGTACGGAAGGTGTTGTATAGGCGCCGATCTCTTCACCCTCGGCCAATGCTTTGCGAATATCTGTGCTTCTGACTTTTACTTTTTCAGGACATGCCATAACAGTCCAACGTTCCGTAATCTCTTCAGCTCTACTAAATTTAGCAAATTTGAAGAAATTATCAGGACCAATGACAAAAGTTATATCGGCAGTTGGGTAGATTTCTTGAATTTTTTCTAACAACGCATAGGTCGTCACACTTTGTCCAGGTTGGTATAAAGCTTGCTCCGCATCAGAACGCTGAACATTAGAAAGCCCCATATCCTTGATGAACACATCAACCATTTTGCACCGAGTTGGGTAATCAAGCATGTTCTTGCCCCAAGCATGTGCAATGCTTGGCTCAAGTAGCACAAGATCAAAGTGGCTCAAAGACTCAATAACACTTTTATGCCCTAAACTAGGTGGGTTAAATGCACTACCAAAAATGGCGATTTTTTTCATATCCGGTGATTACCTGGTTGAAGAGAGTTTTCTAATCTGATGATTTCGGTATGATACTACTAATCTTTACAGCTTTTGACCCTAAAGTCGCGTTTAATGAGCCTCAAATGTATGGTTTATCACCATTTGAGCAAATGTGCTTTAGAGTCTGAAACATTTGCAGGAAAAGGAACCCTAAATGGAACAATCCATCCGTGACGAAATGCGCGTACTCCCTTCAATTGATCCGCATTTTGAAATTGAACGCCGTGTCGCTTTTATTAAGCGTAAATTGCAAGAAGCGGGCTGTAAGTCTCTTGTTCTTGGCATCAGCGGTGGCGTTGACTCAACGACATGTGGTCGTTTAGCTCAGTTGGCTGTAGACCAGCTGAACGAAGAAGCGGGCAACAACAGCTACCAATTTATCGCAGTTCGCCTGCCTTATGGGGAGCAAAAAGATGAAGATGAGGCTCAGCTCGCTCTGTCTTTTATCCAGCCAACCCATTCTGTATCGGTGAACATCAAAGCAGGTGTTGACGGGCTTCATTCAGCTTCTCACGTTGCATTAGAAGGCACAGATCTTCTACCAACTGATGCAGCAAAAGTCGACTTCGTAAAAGGCAATGTAAAAGCGCGTGCTCGCATGGTTGCTCAATACGAGATCGCGGGCTACGTAGGCGGCCTTGTTCTTGGTACTGATCACTCAGCAGAAAACATCACTGGTTTCTACACTAAATTTGGTGATGGCGCTTGTGACATGGCACCATTGTTCGGATTAAGTAAGCGCCAAGTTCGTGAAGTGGCTGCTACATTGGGTGCACCTGAGCAACTAGTGAAGAAAGTGCCAACAGCAGACTTAGAAGAGCTTGCTCCACAAAAAGCAGATGAAGATGCCCTAAGCTTAACTTACGAGCAAATCGACGATTTCTTAGAGGGCAAACCCGTTCCACAGCAAGTGAGTGACCGTCTGGTAGCGACTTACAAAGCAACGCAGCACAAACGCCAGCCAATCCCGACGATTTACGACTAAGCGATATTTTCAGCTCTCTTTAAAACTCAAAACGCTGCTAAAAATAGCAGCGTTTTTTGTCTAGGAACAGTTTTTGTCGAAGGACAAAGACGTTCTCGCCTAGTTGGTTACTGTTACGTCCGTCTCTGGCACAGCACAACACGCCAATACGGTTCCCAGTGCACGTTCCTCATCAGTCAACGCGGGCACGTCCGGATGATGTACTTGACCCGACGTAAGCTGAACCTTACACGCGCCACATAAGCCAGCACGACAGCTATTGCTGATGACCTTCCCAGCATCTTCGAGCTGATCTAACAACGTTTTTTGGTTGTTGCCTACGACTTTAGTTCCATTAAAGTCAATAGCGAGACTTTTCTCTGGCTTTGACGTAAGAGAAGAAACTCCAAACGCTTCTTGATGGTAGTTTTCCTCTGGCAGCCCTTTTCTTAGTAGAAGACTTTTTGCTTTATCCATAAAGCCATCCGGGCCACACACAAACACCTGCCGCTGTTCAACATCTTTGATTTGCTTAATGTGTGACAAACTTAAACGCCCTTTCAAACCAAACCAATCAACAGCAGGTTGCGTTAAACAGACTTTTACTTCTAGCCCTGGGTGCTCACGCTTTAACTGCTCCAACTCTGAGCGACAAGGAATATCATTCTCGGTGCGACATTGATGGTAGAAAACCACATTATCCAACTGATTGTGATCCGCTAAGTAACGCACCATTGATAACATTGGTGTTACTCCGCTACCCGCAGAGAGTAACAGCAGAGGCTGCGCTTCATGCGTTTTAAGGTGGAACTGACCGTCAGGTTGTTCTGCCTCTAAAACATCACCGACTTGTAAGTTGTCTAAGAGTGAGTTAGAGACTCTTCCACCCGCGATACGCTTTACAGAAATAGCATAACGACCCGGGCGAGAAGGACTGGATGATAAGGTATAGCGTCGACCCACTTTCTTACCATCAATATTCACCTCTATTGGCAGGTGTTGTCCTGGCAAGTAATTAGGCAACGAACCTTTGTTTGGCTCTAACCATAAGGTCACAAAGTCTTGGGCAATTTCTTCACGCTCAACACATGTAAGCTTCATGCGCACTGGCGAGTTATCTGCGTAAAACTCCGGCTCTTTGTACTCCAATACTTCAACTTTATCGCCTTGACGAATAATGCCTTCATTTCGCGCGACAAGATTCTGGCCAAAGAACACACCACCGACACCGTTTGCACGGAACTGTTGCAAGGTTTTGAGCGGCTCTTTGCTCTCACGGAATGTGCCTCTTTGGGTATTCACCGTAGTCAGGATACAGCGCTCGCAAGGTTTGAGAGACTCAAACTCTACCTCACCGATTCGTATGCGCTTCCATGAATCTTCTTCAAATGGCTTAGTATCAGAGACAACTAAGTTAGTACGAAACTGATCCATTGAGTGTAGCTCTGAACTTCTTCGGTTCAGCTCATCAAGTGAAGCTTGGCTGATCACTAAAACCGGATAACCATCAGCAAAACTGACGTTTTGACCTAGCTTTTCACGGACACGATTCGATTGCTCACCACTAAACAACAACTCAACGCGCTGCCCCAACACACGACTAAACCAGTCATCTGCATCATCTGTCGTGGTATAGGCAGTAAACGTATCTTTCCAAACCGTTGCAGGTGTCTCCTGCATTTTGAAATCTTGGTAACGGATTTTAAGTGGCTCCATACCCAAACTACTAAACACCACTCCATCGGACAATAAGGCAGACTTAATGGTTACCATTTGCGGATACTTTCGCGCAGTGATCATCGAGCCATCAGCTTTCGCAATCATAAAGCGACGATCGAAGCTCAATCCTTGCTTCTCAACCCATACGGACGACAGCGATAATCCGCCAACTGACTTAACCGGAAAAACATTAATTTGGGATAAAACGGGTTGCGACATAGCCTTCTTCCTACGGGTGTTTTTTATTTGTTGCGGTATTGTATACTCAAATCACATTAAGTTGCAGAGTCTGCTGCCTCTTCATCCATTTCAACTTTCTCGAAACCATATTCTTATAAATTTGGTTTTAGTGACAAGTATTTACTACACTCAATATTCGCGTTTTTTAACACCGTTCTGACCAAATACCGTTTGATAAAGTGTGATACGACACACATAATTCACCCAAGTTATCACTACTCCCATTTATCGATTTGGAGCTTAATTATGGATACAAGAAAACTGGTTCTGATTTTGTTATGTATCTTTCTTCCGCCTGTCGCGGTGTTTATGGAGAAAGGTCTAAATAAAGACTTTTTGATTAATCTAATATTGACGTGTTTCTTCTTTCTACCAGGTACGATCCACGCGCTTTGGTTAACAATGAAGTAACCACTTACACTCTCACTCTTTATAAAATTGAAAAATGGGATGAAATATGAGGGCAATTCCTCTATCATCCTGTCGCCTAAGCGCAAGCGTTTGCTCAAAAGCAAATACGGCGCTTAGGCTCCAATCAGACAACTTTTCAATGGTGGGAGCAATTAATGACAACACTGACTATCACTCGTCCTGACGACTGGCACGTTCACTTACGCGATGGGGAAGTTCTTAAAGACACCGTTCGCGACATCAGCCGCTACAATGGCCGTGCGCTGATTATGCCAAATACCGTCCCACCTGTTACTACAACTGAGCTCGCCCTAGCCTACCGTGACCGAATTCTCAAAGAGCAACATGGCGAACAGTTTAAGCCTTTAATGGCGCTTTACCTTACAGATAACACGACACCAGACGAAATACGTAAGGCTAAAGCAACCGGACACATTGTTGCTGCCAAGCTCTATCCTGCTGGCGCCACAACAAACTCAGATTCCGGTGTGACCAATGCGAAGAACATTTATCACGTTTTAGAAGCGATGGAAGAAGTCGGAATGTTACTTCTGGTTCATGGCGAAGTAACACATCACGATGTTGATATCTTCGACCGAGAAAAAGAATTCCTTGATACCGTCCTCGCTCCTATCGTCAATGATTTCCCTAATCTTAAAATCGTACTAGAACATATCACCACCGCCGACGCAGCAAACTTCGTTAACAACGCCTCAGACAACGTAGCGGCTACCATCACTGCCCACCACCTTCTTTTCAACCGTAACCACATGCTTGTGGGTGGTATTAAACCTCATTTCTACTGTTTGCCAATTCTTAAGCGCGGAACCCACCAGCAAGCGCTGATCGAAGCAGCAACTAGTGGTAGCAAGAAGTTTTTCCTAGGTACAGACTCAGCGCCACATGCGAAAGGGGCAAAAGAATCGGCTTGCGGTTGTGCTGGTTCTTACACTGCACACGCTGCGCTAGAGCTTTATGCAGAAGTCTTCGAAAAAGAAGGCAAGTTGGAAAACTTGGAAGCTTTCGCAAGCTTCAACGGTCCTGATTTTTACGGCATTGCACGTAACACAGATACAGTAACGTTAGAAAAATCCGCTTGGGATGTGCCAGAAACGATGCCATTTGGCAATGATATCGTTGTGCCTATTCGAGCAAATGAACAGATCGAGTGGAAAGTGAAGTAAGTACTTTACTGACATTTCACATATAAAACAGGGTCATGCTTTTTGTAAAAAGAAGTCATGACCCTTGTTATTATCGTCTCATGTTTTAGATGTGATTATTGACCACGAAGCTTTTCAACCATCGTCCATACCGCCACCACAACCAACCCCGCCACAAAGCCGATAATACCGTTCAATAAAATAGGCAAAATGGCTGTAGCAACCGAATGACCACTAAAATTCATAATAATCGGCTCTACAAAGTGATGAATGGCGGGCACGTTGTGCACCACAATTCCCCCACCCACCAAAAACATCGCTGCAGTTCCTACAATGGTTAATAACTTCATCAACTTTGGTGCAAAAGCGACCAAGGCCCCTCCGACTTTCGCCACCCAACCTTTACCGTTTGAGCGACTTTCAAGGTAAAGGCCTAAATCATCTAGCTTCACAATCCCAGCGACTAGTCCATAAACTCCAACCGTCATAATCACTGCAATTAAACTGACAACTAAAATTTGCGTAACAAGACTGGCTCCTGTCACGGTACCTAACGCAATCACGATGATCTCTGCTGAAAGGATAAAGTCTGTTCGAATCGCACCAGAAACTTTACGCTTTTCATACTCTTCTATCGACTCGCCAGTATTAACTAGCTCCTCTTTTTCTTCGTGCGGATGCGGGTGAGGAAACACTTTCTCAAGTACTTTCTCTGCCCCTTCAAAGCAGAGAAATAAGCCGCCAATTAGCAATAATGGCATGATAAGCCATGGAATAATCGCGCTAATAAGTAAAGCTGAAGGAACTAAAATCAATTTATTTTTGAATGAGCCTTTTGCAACCGCCCAAACCACTGGAATCTCTCGCTCAGATGCAACACCAGACACTTGTTGAGCGTTTAACGCTAGATCATCTCCCAACACACCTGCGGTTTTCTTTGCCGCCATTTTTGACATTAAGGCGACATCATCAAGCACCGTGGCAATATCGTCCAGCAGTGTGAGTAAACTTGCTCCAGCCATTTTTGGTCTCTTATATGAAATTGAGTAAGTAACAAAATGTAACACCAATGAATCACTCATCAAAGTGATGATTTTGCAAAGAATACCACCCCAAATGGTGTTTTATATTGCCGTAAAGATAAGACAGGTCTAGTCTTGTGATACCTTTCAGCAGTCAAAAGAAAAAGTATAGATGAAAAGTGGATACATTTACCCGATCGGTACTCCTGGCCAACCTTGGAACGAAGAAGAACGTAAAGCTTGGTTAGCAACGCAAGAAGTAAAACGTAGCTACCAAGATGAAGTCGTCAGTAAAATCGATGCCCTACGCGAGCGTTTTGATGTTGAACAATATGGGGCGCTCTCATACAACGAGGCACGCTTCCCTCTGTTTTGTATCAAAACACGCAATTGGGATTCAACTAAACCTGTTGTGTTGGTCACAGGCGGCGTGCACGGTTACGAAACCAGCGGTGTACATGGCGCATTAAAGTTTGTAGAAACAGAAGCAGAGCGCTATGCAGAGCATTTCAATATTGTCGTTGTACCCTGCGTAAGCCCTTGGGGTTACGAGGTGATCAACCGCTGGAATCCAAACGCGATTGATCCAAACCGCTCTTTCTATAAGGATAGCCCTGCCGAAGAGTCCGCTAACCTCATGAAGCTCGTTGCAACTTTAGGCGATGTGTTAATGCACATTGATTTGCACGAGACGACAGACTCCGATGAAACAGAGTTCCGTCCTGCGCTTGCCGCTCGTGATGGCATTGAGTACATCGAGGGCATGATCCCAGACGGTTTTTACACAGTTGGAGATAGTGAAAACCCTCAGCCTGACTTCCAAAAAGCGGTCATTGAGTCAGTTGCAAAAGTGACTCACATTGCACCAGCAGATGAAAACGGCGAAATCATTGGTTCACCCGTCGTACAGTTTGGCGTTATCAACTACCCAATGGTGAAGCTGGGTCTGTGTGGCGGCGTAACAAATTGCGTTTACGGCACGACAACGGAAGTGTACCCAGACAGCCCAACGGTGACCGACGAAGAGTGCAACGATGCGCAAGTTGCAGCCGTGGTCGGTGGTCTGAATTACGTTCTGGCTCAGTTATAATAAGCGGTTCTTATATTGCTCCGGTGTCATGCCGGAGTATTTCTTGAACATTGCGATAAAAGGGCTAGCTTGGTTATAACCTAACGTCAACGCGACTTCCTTTACGGTCTGCCCTTTACGCAGCAACTCCATAGAATGTAAATATCGCACACGTAAGCGCCACTCAGTAAAGCTCATTCCTAATTCACTCTGGCAATGTCTCGCTAACGTGCGTTCTGTGGTATGCACTTTTGCCGCCCACTCCGCCAAACTGATCTCATCCGTCGGCGATTCTTCTACTGCTTTTAAAATCGGTTCAAGATACTTATTGTCGGTAGTCGGTAAAAAGTGATGTTCGACTTCTTGCTTTGCAAGCTGGTCCAATAACACTTGTACCAAGCGCTTGTCTTCATCAGTTTGCGCCACATTAATGTCTCGCTGACGAAAGTCCTCAATAATAGATGACACGATTGGAGTCACTTTGATCAAGCTCGTTTTGGTAGGAAAATGCGCTGTCAATTCAGGGGCAATGTTCAAAGAACAATATTCGATTGGCTTACGGTTGTAGCTAGTGTGACGAATTCCGGCGGGAACCCAAATAGCAAGATGTGGAGGTGCTAGAAATCTTGTGTCTTCTGCATCCATCTCCAGAATCCCACCGCTGATCAGTTGCACTTGCCCCCAAGGGTGGCTATGAATTCGTGTTTCTGTATTAGAGAGAAACGCTTCGAAATTCATAAATACATCTGATGGCGCACGATCGATTGATAAGGAGGGGTGAAGATTTCTGGCGCTCTTTTTCAAAATTGTCTTCCTATCGCTTACGATGTCTTTTAAGAGATACTTTTTATTATAAAGACCTGCCAGACTAGCGCCATCAATAATTGTGCTATAGGGTTCTCATGATTTATTTACTTCCGTTTTTCACCGTTATGATTTGGGGTGGTAACTCAATTGTGAACAAGATGGCTGCGAGCGCCATTGAACCAAGTGCGATGAGTTTCTACCGTTGGTTTGTCGCAATGGTACTCCTAACGCCATTTTGCCTGCCTGCAATCATCAAACAACGACACATTACTCGACCTTACTTAGCTAAGTTGGCGTTTCTTGCGTTACTTGGTATGGTTCTCAACCAGTCACTTGGATACTATGCCGGTTTAACAACAACGGCCTCTAATATGGCCCTGATCACCTCTTTAGTTCCTTTGATCAGTGTGTTTTTAAGTGTCCCATTGCTCGGTAAATCTATATCAATGTTAAGTATCGTCGGTGGTGTCATTTCGCTCGGCGGCTTAGCATTTATGCTTGGTCACGGTGATATCACTTACTTTTTACATCAAGACTTAACGCAAGGTGACAGCTTAATGCTCGTTGCTGCCATGGTATACGCGGCTTATTGTGTTCTGCTAAAACGCTGGAAAATGCCATTCAGTAGTTTGACTCTGGTTTACATGCAGGGCTTCTTTTCTGTTTTGATGCTCACACCACTTTGGCTCTCTAGTGAGCAACTGTTACCAAGCCAAGACGCGCTACCATTAATCGCTTATGCTGGTATTGCTGCTTCCATTTTCGCGCCGCTGATGTGGGTCAAAGCGATTGATTCAATTGGTGCTGATTCAAGTGCTATGTTCATGAACCTAATGCCTGTGGTTTCCGTCATACTTGCTTCAACACTAATTGGTGAGAAAATTTACACTTACCACATTATTGGTGGGTTGTTAGTCATCTCTGGCGTTATCTTGTCGCAAATAAAAGTAAGACAGAGAAAACCATTGTCCAATTCTGAGATTGCCTCTACCGCCAATTAACATCTACACCCCAAGCCACAGAACTACGCTGTGGCTTGTCACTTCCAGCGTTCGAATAAAAGTTAATATTTTGTTTCATTCGCTATTCCCGAAAATTCATCTTGCTGCTAAATTGGGAAAACAATAACCCATCAAGGAAAGACAGATGAGCAGTGGTCAAAGAGACATTACCCTTCGCTTTTTAGCAGAACCCAGCGACGTAAATTTTGGCGGAAAAGTGCACGGCGGCGCCGTAATGAAATGGATCGACTTGGCAGCATACGCCTGCTCTGCAGCGTGGAGTGGTAAATATTGCATTACCGCATATGCTGGCGGCATTCGGTTTGTTGCGCCGATTCATGTCGGCAACTTAGTCGAAGTTAGCGCGAAAGTCATTTATACCGGACGAAGCTCAATGCACATTGCGATTGACGTGCAAGCTAGTGATCCAAAGCAAATGAAAAACAGACTCACCACTCACTGTATCGTTATAATGGTTGCTGTAGATGAAAACGGAAAACCAACCGATGTACCGAAATGGATTCCAGAGTCAGATGAAGACAAAGCCTTAGAGCAATCCGCTATCCGTCTTATGAACATGCGTAAAGAGATTGGGGAAGAAATGGAAGCACACGTTAAATATCTCAAGTAACTGGCATCCGTTAAGAACGCTATTAAGTACCTCAACGTTACCTAGACCCAGAGTGTGGAGCAACATCATGGTTTTGCCATTTGTTTCACGCTCGCCCTTCTCTGTCATAAATCCTTCACCTAGCTTTGCTTAAATCCATCCATTATTTTAGAGTTGGATAGAGTTTGGATCTTGAGACTAAAAGAAACGACCTTAAGTGAAGAGACGTTGACCAATTTAAAAGCGGTCGAGTACCAGTGGGTGAGAACCATGTACGTCGAGGGGTATAACGAAACAGAAATTAATCATTACATTCAAACTTGCTTTGGCGGTGACGTTACCTTTGCTAATCTATTTCGTCGCGTCGCACTGCAGCAAGAAAGTTTGTACACGCTGCTTCAATACGTTGGATGCGCACCTTCCAGCCGAGAGTTTTAATCTCTTCCTTCCCTACCTCAATTTAGCTTTTTACTAAGCTCTAGTTATTTATGTGAAGTGCTACGCAGGGCATTATTCAAGCCCTGTGTAATCCATTGCAAAGCCGCTAATCTCTATCTACTTATTGCACAATTGCCTTTAACAGGCATAAAAAAACCTGAGTCTAAACTCAGGTTATGGTTACAAAAACTGTTAGTGATTGAATCGTAAGGAACTAAGCTAACAGCCAGCTATGCGTAACGCCAATAAAAGCCAAGATATTACTGATCGGCGGCCAAACCAAAATTGTAATATCCGTGCTAAGTATAAGGGCGACCATGTGGTCGCCCTTTTCTAGTTATTCTTATCAATCTCAGACCACAAGAGATTATCCTTTCACACCACCAGCGGTTAGACCACCAACCAACCAGCGCTGCGCAAGTAAGAATACGGCAGTGATTGGCACTGCTGAAAGTACAGCAGCTGCGGCAAAGTCACCCCACAAGTAGTTTTGTGGATATAGGTATTGCTGCATACCCACTGCAAGTGTGTACGAGTCTACATCAGAAAGCAGTAGTGACGCTACAGGAACTTCACCAATTACCATGATGAACGACAAGATGAAGACTACCGCTAGGATTGGCACAGACAGTGGCAGCAATACCAAACGGAATGCTTGCCATGGTGTAGCACCATCAAGAGCCGCTGCTTCTTCTAGAGACGAGTCAATACTTTCGAAGTAGCCTTTAATGGTCCAAACGTGCAGTGCGATACCGCCTAAGTAAGCGAAGATCAGACCGCCATGCGTGTTCAGACCAAGGAAAGGAATGTACTGACCCAGTTTGTCGAACAACGCGTACAGAGCAACCAGTGCCAACACCGCAGGGAACATCTGGAAGATCATCATCGCTTTAAGAATGGTGTTCTTACCTTTGAACTTCATACGAGCAAACGCGTAAGCCGATGTGGTTGATAGCGCCACGATTAGGATTGCAGAAATACCACCCACTTTTACCGAGTTCCACAACCATGTCATTACTGGGAATGGTGGCGGTGTAACTGTACCGTCTGGATTAGTCACCGAGAAACCTAATGCCAATTTCCAGTGATCAAGTGTTGGGTTGTCTGGGATCAGGCTACCCGTTGCAAAGTTACCTTCACGGAATGAAATCGCGATGATCATCAGTAAAGGGAAAATAATCAGTGCCAAGAATGCCCACATTGCAATATGAGTAGCCCAAACACGATACTTTAATGACTTACCTTGTACCATTGCCATTGTAATTTCTCCTTAGTCCTGAGCTACTTTAGTTACACGTAGGTTGATAAGTGCCAATGCGCCAACCAATAGGAAGATAAGCGTTGCTACCGCACTTGCTAGACCGAAGTCTTGACCGCCAGCACCTTCGAATGCGATTCGGTAGGTGTAACTTACTAGTAGGTCGGTGTAACCCGCAGGCTCTGATGTACCAATCATGTTTGGACCACCGCCAGTCAACAACTGGATAAGTACAAAGTTGTTGAAGTTAAATGCAAAACTCGCGATCAACAATGGTGTTAACGGCTTCAACATCATTGGTAGTGTGATACGTGTAAAGTTCGTGACAAAGTTCGCACCATCAATTGCTGATGCTTCATATAAATCGTCTGGAATCGCTTTTAGTAAGCCCATACACAAAATCATCATGTAAGGGAAACCAAGCCAAGTGTTCACAATTAAGATCATGGTTTTCGCCATGAACGGGTCAGAGAACCAAGCCGGGCTAATGCCGAATAAGCCTTCCAACAACATGTTGATCTCACCAAAGCTTTGGTTAAACAAACCTTTAAAGATCAAGATAGAAATAAACGCCGGAACTGCATAAGGCAGGATTAGCAACAAACGGTAAACTGAGCGACCTTTAAGTGCTTCCCACTGAACCACACTGGCAAGGACAAGACCAATAACAAGCGTAAACAATACGGTTAGCGCAGAGAAAACAATGGTCCAGATAAAGATACTGATAAACGGCTCTTTGATACCATCATCTTTCCAAACACGCTCAAAGTTGTGGGTACCAATGTTCACCACGAAACCTGGTGACACTGTGCTGCCAACAAATTGACCGTTTTCATCGACAGGCTGGTAGTAACCTACTTCCATATTTGGACGTAGCGTTTCTTCAGTCCGGTTGTTGTAAAGCGTTTCACCATCTTCTTGTAATGTGTACAAAGGCACAACTGCAGCAAATTTGCGCAGCCCACTCATACGGATATCATCACCGCTTGGCAAATGTAAATCGACACTGCTCAACGCACTGCGGTTCTTAACAATCGCCTTGATTGATTCTTTTTCACCCGTCACTTCTTCAGTTGGTGAAAGATCAAACTCCGATGCTGAAAGGTTATCAAGCTGAAAAGTCGGGCTTGCAAGTAGCTCACCATCTTTTTCAACCACAAGTTGATGGCCTTGCTCCGTTTTATACAAAGTGAACGGGTAGCTATCACCACTTTGGTAAGTTCGGTCCAAAAGTACGTTCTGAGCGCGATCAAAAGAGAGTTGGTTCTTCGCGCTATAGTTGGTAAACGCCAAACCTATGGTGTACGCCAAAGGAAAAAGAATGAAAAGGATCATCCCTGCTATACCAGGGTAGATGTAACGGTGTGCGTACGTCTTTTTACTACCAAAGATGAACAACGCTAAAGCGGTAAGAATGAGCGTAAGTAGTGCAAACGCAATCTCACCGCGAGAATACATAAGGATTGTTGCGTAGCCATTGATGATGCCGACTGTGCCTAAAAGTGACCATTTCATGAACACTTTTTTGCTGCTCGGAAGGCTGGCTTCTGGTGCTGTCATAGCATTTGTACCTTGAACTGACTGCATAGGGAACCTGCTAGCGAATATAGAATAAATATAGAAAAGTAAGGAGGAGTTGCCTCCTCCTTAAAAAGGTCTTACTTAATTATTTAGTCATTTGTTTTTCTGCATCTGCAAGAGCTGCATCGACAGTTTGACGACCGTCAACTACGTTGATGATTGCGTTCTTAGCCGCACCCCAGAATGCGTTCATTTGAGGGATATTTGGCATGATTTCGCCGTTCATCGCATTATCCATTGTTGCTGCGATACGAGTATCTGAATCTAGCTCACGTTGGAACGAGTTAAGTGCTACCGCACCTAGAGGCTTATCGTTGTTAACCATACGTAGGCCGTCGTTTGTTAGTAGATAGTTCTCAATGAACTCAACTGCTAGGTCTTTGTTTGGAGACGCAGTGCTGATACCAGCCGTTAGAACACCAACGAATGGCTTAGAAGATTGACCTTGGAACTTAGGTAGCGTAGTCACGCCGTAGTTAACGCCAGACTTCTCAATGTTGCCCCAAGACCATGGACCGTTGATCGTCATCGCTGTTTTGCCTTGGTTGAACGCAGACTCAGACACGGAGTAATCCATATCCGCAGAGATTACGCCTTTATCAACTAAGCCTTTTACGAAGCTCATTGCGTCTTTAACGCCTTCTTTCGCGATACCTGCGTCTTTAACATCGTAACCTTCAGAAGTGTATTTAAACGCGTAGCCGCCATCAGCCGCCATTAGTGGCCAAGTGAAGTACGGTTCTTTTAGGTTCCACATGATTGCAGACTTGCCGTCTTTTTTAAGTTTTGCATCTAATGCTGCAACCTCTTCCCAAGACTTTGGTGGGTTTGGAACTAGGTCTTTGTTGTAGATTAGAGATAGAGACTCAACCGCAACTGGATAGCCGATCAATTTGCCGTCGTAACGTACTGCATCCCAAGCGAAATCAACGATACCTTCTTGAATATTCTTAGAAGGTTTAATTTCTGCTAGCAGGCCAGCTTCTGCGTAACCACCGAAACGGTCGTGAGCCCAGAATACGATATCAGGACCGTCGCCAGTCGCTGCAGTTTGAGGGAATTTGTCTTGAAGGCCATCTGGGTGAGCCACAGTCACTTTAATGCCGGTGTCTTCTTCAAATTTCTTACCAACTTCAGCAAGGCCGTTGTAGCCTTTATCACCGTTGATCCAGATAGTAAGTTGTCCTTCTTCGATGGCAGCATTAGCACCAAAAGAACCCAAAGCAACAAGAGTACCTAGTGCTACAGCGCTTAACTTTTTCATGTTCGTATCCTTTTTATATTTTTGATGTAGGGCTAGTCCATTGAGGTTCAGCCGTATTTCGACATATATCATCTGAAATAATCCAATATGTCTCATCCTCCTAATCCCTACGCCCTTACAATTATGACGTATTTTCGTGATCTAAATCGCCAAGGGTAAGAGACTCAAATCACAAAATGGATAGTTCCTGTGATCGGTTTCAACTTTAGGTGGTGCAATAATGTGATTTCCGACCAACTGCTTTCTTCCTCCTCCTTTTTTACTCCTCCCTTTCTACTCCCCCTACAATTATTTCTATTAGGAGGATGTCGCACTACGCACAATCTTAGAAACTGCAGTCATCCAAGAGTGGATGGTAAGAACCCTTTCCCAGCAGTGCCTACGTATTAGGAAAAAGATTTGCTGGTTTTGCATTGCCAGACGAGTGGAATGTCATTATTAGTGTTGTTTGTGGTAATTATTTCACGGGGGAGACAATACGAATAATGTGGGGGAGAGAAACTCGTACTTGGCTATGATGGGTAGCACTTCTATTCAGGACATTTTATTGAAGTGCTACCCTACTTTTCTTACCAACCGCAAGAACTTACCGATTCCTACTGTTACTGCTCGCTAGATAATTCATATAATGATGAGCGGTGAATAATAAAAAATTGATCGAGGACGAGCTACATGGCGAGTGTCACGTTAAAAAATGTTTGTAAAGCGTATGGCGACGTACTGATTTCTAAGAACGTAGACCTAACAATCAACGAAGGTGAATTTGTTGTTTTTGTAGGTCCATCAGGTTGTGGTAAATCTACCCTTTTACGTTGTATTGCCGGTCTTGAAGACATTACTTCAGGTGATTTGTATATTGGTGACCAGCGCATGAATGACGTCGAACCATCCAAACGTGGTGTTGGTATGGTATTCCAGTCTTACGCTCTTTACCCGCACCTTAACTTATATGACAACATGTCATTTGGCTTGAAACTAGCAAAAGCAGACAAAGCAGAAATCGACAAGCGTGTTGAACAAGCAGCAGAAATCCTACAACTAGGCCACTTGCTTGAGCGCCAACCAAAAGCACTTTCTGGTGGACAGCGTCAACGTGTGGCGATTGGCCGAACATTGGTATCGCAGCCAAATGTATTCCTTCTAGACGAGCCACTATCAAACTTGGATGCGGCACTGCGTGTAAACATGCGTGCACAAATTACTAAGCTACAACGCCAACTTGGTTGTACCATGATCTACGTAACGCACGATCAGGTAGAAGCGATGACAATGGCAGATAAAATCGTTGTACTAGACGGCGGTTATGTATCGCAAGTTGGTAAGCCGCTTGAGCTTTACCATTACCCACAAAACCGCTTTGTAGCTGGCTTTATCGGTTCTCCGAAAATGAACTTCATGAGCGTATTCATTGATGAAGTAGAAGCAGAGCGCGTCAAAGTTCAACTATCTAACGGCGTATCTTTCTGGATTCCGGTGGATGGTACAACAGTTAACCGCGGCGACCGAATGTCTTTAGGCATTCGCCCTGAGCACCTATTATCCGCTTCTGAAGCTGATGCAAGTATTCACGGTGAAGTGATGATTGTTGAGAAGCTAGGTAACGAAACTCAAGTATACCTAAACCTAGAAGGTGCGGACGCCGACGTTATTTTCCGTCAGCCTGACACGCTTGCAGTCGACACTGGCGATAAAATCGAGATCGGTATTCCAGCTCATCGTTGTCACCTGTTCCACAGTGATGGTCGCGCATGCCGCCGCCTATACAAAGAAAACGGCGTAGAAGTCGAATAATTCATTCGTCCTTACTCAAAAAAATCCCTCTCAAGTGAGAGGGATTTTTTTATCTTAATAAATATCAGCAATTCGATACTAAATCATTAATCGTGAACGAATCAAATCACCCGTTTCTTCTACCCTCACATAAACCATTGTCTTTGTACTGATACTTCATTTTTAATACTTTTCCTCATTCCTCATAAGTAAGTACCAGCTTTTTCCTAACCCGCCAAACTTAGCCAAAGGGCTAAATATCATTCTTATTTCCACTTACCTCAACAAAGCAAATTTTTACACTTATCAACGAAATTACACGTGACAAAAAACTCAGCAGCATTCCACAGAATGCTCTGTGCACTAACTACTAATAACGCTCACGACACGGCAATTGGGGAAGACACCCAAGGGCGGTAGCGTGTCAGAAGGGAAACTGAGTCATGAAACAAAAAGGACTTATCCGCTCTCATGAGATGGAGTTCGCTTTTTTATATCGCATCTCAGATCTTGCTGTCATCGTCTCTTTTATGCTGCTTTTAGTGTTCAAAGACATGAATACTGCGATGGGGAAAGATTACGTCATATTGGCTTTCGTTGGAGGCATCTCTTTTCTATTTATGGCAGAAAGCGGCAATCTGTATCGCTCTTGGCGAACCAGTTCGTTTAAAGAGCAGATGTTTATTGTCTGTGTTTCTTGGGCGGTGACTTCTGCACTTATCTTTATTGTGCTGTATTTTTCTGAAGTCCATACCTTATTTGATAACACAATTTTAGTGCTGTGGTTTGCGATTACGCCCGCTCTGCTCTTAGCATGGCGAGTAACATTCCGTACCGGATTAGCCTATTTGAGAAAAAAAGGATTCAACACTCGCACTGCGATCATCATCGGCCAAACTCCTCACGGCATTACCCTAGCTAACGAAATTCAAAACCACACAGAACACGGCGTGCTTTTTGATGGCTTTTACGACGAACGATCTTCCGACAGATTGCCAAATTCTAATTATCCTATTAAAGGAGCTGTTGACCACGCCCTTGAGCGAGCTAAAAAAGGGGAAGTAGATTACGTCTATATCGCGATGCCAATGCACGCAAAAGAGCGCATTGCGTCACTTCTTAACCAATTCTCAGATACCACCGCAAATACGTATCTGATTCCCGACTTCTTCACTTATAACCTTTTACATTCTCGTTGGGCGCAGATCGGCCAAGTTCAAACACTAAGTGTCTTTGATACACCTTTTGCTGGAATTTCTTCTTGGGTAAAACGGTTTGAAGACATCTTGTTTTCGAGCATTATTTTGGTCTTAATCGCCCCTATTCTATTCGTCATTGCGATTGGCATTAAGGCAACGTCTAAAGGCCCTGTCATCTTTAAACAACATCGGTACGGTCTTGATGGACGCAAGATTGAAGTCTGGAAGTTCCGTTCAATGACAACCATGGATCAAGGTTCCAACGTGAAACAGGCGACAAAGAACGATCCTCGTATTACGCCTTTTGGCGGATTTCTACGTCGCACCTCTTTGGACGAACTACCTCAATTTATCAATGTACTGCAAGGGACCATGTCTATTGTCGGCCCACGCCCTCATGCCGTGGCACACAATGAAGAATACCGTCAGATCGTGGATCGCTACATGCTACGTCACAAAGTAAAACCAGGCATTACTGGCTGGGCACAGATTAATGGTTATCGCGGCGAAACCGACACCTTAGAAAAAATGGAAAAGAGAGTCGAGTTTGATTTGGATTACATCCACCATTGGTCGGTTTGGATGGACATCAAAATCATCTTTATGACCGTTTTCAAAGGCTTCACTGGTGCTAACGCTTACTAAGGTTGAGATTATGAAGAAACTGACAATGGCAATAGCATTGAGTCTGTTTTCTACTGACTTGCTCGCAGAACCGATGGCTTACCAAACCGAGTCTGGTATAGAGTTGATTCCCCTCGTAAAAACTTTCTACGAGGGAGATGACAACATCAATAAAGCGGAAAAATCCGGCAATGTGGAATCGGTCAATATTTGGGGTATAGAACCAAGCTTACTAGCACGTATAGAACGGAATCGCTATCGCGCAGATATTTTATATAAGTTAAAAGCTGGCTTTTCATCTGACGATCGCAACGACTTCGACGACCACACTTTTCAGTTTTCCAACTTTTTCGAATTTAATCATCGTCATCGTTTAGTGGTTGATTACCGTTTTCGCGCCCAGCATGAAGTTCGAGGAGAAGATATTACCGAAGGTAATGGTAGCGCAATCGACTCACCAATAGAGTTCAACCGTAACGATGTAAAAACCAATTATGTCTTTGGATCTAACGGTGCCAAAGGCAGACTCGAATTCGGTTTAGGCTATAGTGATAAAACCTATCAAAACTATCGTGACGGCTTGCCTGGGCGCCCAAACGCTAAAACTAAATACAACGATTTTCGAGCTCCCAATGCACATTTGGAGTTCTATTTAAGAGCGACGCCAAGAACCTATTGGTTAGTCGGAACAAACCAAATCGTAACCGAGTATCAGCATCGAAATTCTGCGCAACCATCGAAAGATAACAACACCAGTTTCTATTACACCGGTGCCGAATGGGAAGTCACAGGAAAAACCAAAGGCATCGCTCGACTCGGTTATCAAATCAAAGATTTTGACAGCGCTCAACGAGAGACATTTAAAGGCTTTAGTTGGGATATCGGCTTTGAATGGTTGCCTCAAGAACAAACTCTAGTCAGCGTGAAAACCACTCAAGCGGCGGTTAACCCCGATCAAGATGGCGATTACAACCTACAAACTCGTTACCGACTGAACCTGAAGCACGATTGGAATAGTTACCTTGCAACTCGCTTAGGTGCTGTTTATCAACAAGATGATTACACGGGAATCTCCAGAAACGACGATCGGTACACTCTATCTTTTGGTATCGATTATCAGATCAAACGTTGGATACAGCTGCAAGCCGATTGGCAATACCAAGATAAAAACTCTAGCCGATCGGATTATAGCTTCGAACAAAATATTTGGACTTTAAGCGCACAGTTTTCTCTGTAAAAAGGATTATTAATGAAGGCATTCATCAAATTCATGAGTGTAGCGTTGTTGCTATTTAGCACTTTGGTCAACGCTGACTCAAACGAGGAAGATTACTTACTCGATACTGGCGATACCATTTCCGTGCAGGTCTATGGTGAAGAAGATCTTACGATTAAAAATATTCTAATAACGTCAGATGGCTACTTTGATTACCCCTACCTTGGCCGAATTAAAGCAATCAAAAAAACACCAAAACAACTCAAGTACGAAATAGAAACGGGCTTAAAAGGCGATTATCTCATCAATCCAAAAGTGATGGTCACCATCAATAACTTTCGTCTGTTTTACGTTAATGGAGAAGTCAGGAAACCTGGTGGATTTGAGTACCGTCCAGGGTTAACCATAGAGAAGGCCATCGCTCTAGCAGGTGGCTTGACCGACAGAGCCTCACGCAAAGGCATTAACCTCACCAAGCATAAAACAGGTCAAACGATGGAGGGGGTCAGTATGCACCGCAACGTTGAACCTGGTGACATTGTATTTATTGACCAGAGCTTCTTTTAAGTGACAGGGAATCAAATGAACGGGACTCATCCAAATAATCTCCAGATGAACAAAGTAGAACTGATTCGTTTTGGCCATCACTTCAAAGCGATTAAAAAGAATTGGCTAAGCATCGCAGCATTCACGCTTCTGTTCTCATTAACTTGTACTTGGTATATCTACTCCAAAGCATCGATATACCAAGCTACAGCTACGCTACTCATCCAAGAGGAGCAAAAAAGCGCCCTTTCAATCGAGGAAGTATATGGCGTCGACACGACAAAAAAAGAGTACTTTCAAACGCAAATCGCCATTTTAAAATCGAATCATATTGCAGATAAGGTCATTAGAGAGCTGAACCTCACCCAATTACCTGAATTCACAAGCTCAGGGGGGTTAAATAAAAAAATCGACCAAATAAAGTCGATTCCTTTTGTTCAAGACCTACTGAATGTGGCACCAAGCCCAAAAGAAACCGCCCAGTTTTCAGAGTCCTATTATCAGGCACTTCAAGCTTTCAGAAGTAAACTCGATATTGAGCCAGTACGTAACACCCAATTAGTCAGAATTCGCTTTCGTTCTACCGATCCTAAGCTTGCGACGACAATCGCCAACGCGGTCGGCCAAGCCTACATTGACGCAAATTTTGAAGCCAAACTGGTCGTTACACAAAATGCGGCTACTTGGTTGACAAATAACTCTCAAAAATTGGAGGAGCGATTGCGTAACTCGGAGCAAGCGCTGCAAGAATTCTTGTTAAAAGAAGGGTTGATCGATATAAACGGTATTGATGAAATTTACGCAAATGAGCTAGAAGAACTCACTCGCAAGCTGAATATCGCTGTTAATAAGCGTATTGAAGCGCAGACGTTAATCCAACTGTTACGACGTAAATCTTCGCAAAGTTTAGACAGCTTGTTGTCAATTGATGAATTCGCTAATCAAGCGCAAATCCGCGATCTAAAATTGTCGGAAGCACAGGCAGCCAAAAATCTCTCTGAACTGGCACAGCGCTACGGACCTAAACATGATCGAATGATTCAGGCGAAAGCACAGCTTGCTGAAATTCAATCAAGAACCCAGCAACTCATCCGTGACATTTCCTTCAGTAAGCAACAAGACCTTCTTGCTGCAAAAGCGCAAGAGGACATGCTTCGAGCAGAACTCGATAACAAAAAGTCAGACTTCCAATCGTTAGGGTCACAAAAAGCGCGTTACGAACAGTTAAAACGCGAGGTTGAATCTAATAAGGCACTCTATGAAGCGTTCTTAAATCGTGAGAAAGAGACCAACGCCACCAGCGACTACAAGAATGTCACTGCTCGCTTTACTGATAAAGCCATCATTCCTCTATTCCCGGTGGCACCACAACGAATCAAACTGGTACTGATTGCCACCTTTTTTGGCTTTGCCATTGCTTGCGCTCTAGTCATCATCTTAGAAACGATGCGAGAAGTTATCCGAAGCACAGCCGATGTGCAGGAAAAACTTGGTGTTACGTGTTTAGGTGTGATTCCTATGGTCAAAAAACGCAATTTGCGTAAAAACGGCGTCAGTTATACCGCGTATTTAGATGATGAAGAAAAGCTATTTAGTGAAGCTTGCCGCTCCGTCAGAACCTCGCTTCTGCTCAGATTAACCAACACGAAGCAAAAGATATTGCCCTTTACCTCTGCTATTCCAGAAGAAGGAAAAACATCAACCAGTATCAATATGGCGGTGTCGTTTTCAAAAATGGAAAAGGTATTGATCATCGACTGCGATTTACGTCGACCTTCCATAGCAAAGCGATTCGGTATTGCTGAATCAAGCCCTGGCTTAACGCATATCCTGACGATGGATACGCCAATCAAAGATTGTGTTACACATATAAAAGAAGCCAACTTAGATGTATTATCGGCCGGCCTAATTCCGCCAAACCCACAGGAATTATTGGCTTCTGATCGCTTTAAAAAGTTGCTCGAACATTTTCAAAATAAGTATGACCGGATCATTATCGATACACCGCCCCTACTGTCAGTGAGTGACGCACTTATTCTTGGTCAGTATGCCAATGGTCTGATTACCGTCATTCGCTCAGAATCGACAAAATCATCACTGGTTAACCTTGCGTTATCTAAACAAATACAACACTCAGTTCCATCTCTTGGCGTCTTAATCACACAAGCCAAGGCCAAGGAAGGAGAGACGCTTTATGTCCAGAAATACGCCTACTAACGTAAACCTATCTTGGTACCAAACGTTGAAAAGCCAAGAACAGCCGGTATTGATCTATCAAATGGGCAAAGTAGGTTCGAGTGCATTAGAGCATTCCATTCCTGACTCGATTCACTTGCACGACCTTATGACCGTCGATGCGCAAAAACAAATATCCCCCGTTAGAGCGCAATTGCATAAGCCTCAGATCAATGCGTTAAAGCGACGACTAAAGCGTATAACGATGAGCCATATGTTAAAGCGCAAAAAAAAAGTTCGAATTATCTCGCTGGTGCGTGAACCGATCGGACGAAATGTCTCAATGTTCTTTCAAGCACTTCCTTTTTGGATGGCGGACAAATATCTAAAGGATGACAGCGCAATACGTACCGAACGACCGCAATTACTCCAAGAAGCATTTGATAAGCACATGAATCATCAATATGCGCTGCAGTGGTTTGACAACGAGATCAAACAACTAACAGGGATTGATGTGTTTAACGAGTCTTTTAATCACGAAGTAGGCTATCAAACATACCATAACAATAACTTCTCACTGTTGGTCATTCGAAGTGACAAGCTAACGAAGGCTAACTCCGCAGTTGAAGACTTTTTAGGTTACCCCGTGGATGTTGTTTATGAAAATCAATCAGACAACAAATGGTACTCGCCACTAATGAAAGAATTCAAAACGCAATTTCAACCTACACCCGAGTACGTTGAAGAAATGCTGAATTCTAAATTGACGAAGCACTTTTTCTCAAATGCAGAAATCACCGACCTTAAACAGCAATATCTGACCAATTAATCATGAAAACCAAGATTCTACATATTATTAATGATCTTTCTCAGAACGGCGGTGCTCAGAAGTTCTTAGTCGACCTTGTTTTAGAACATAAGCCTGAATACGAAATCAAAATTTTGGTCTTGTGTGATGAAAATGATTACTTACCAATGCTATCCGCCCAAGGGATAGAGTGTTTTAACTGGCGCACATTGTCATTGAGTGAGAAATTCTCTTTGCTGCGTTGGCCGGATGTCGTTCACGGGCACCTCTACCCTTCCATTTACCTAGCGCTATTGGCAGTAGGTAAAAAACGAATCCAGACTGAGCACTGTTCTTATAACCGTCGACGTGACTATCCGCTGTTTAAGTTCATGGAATACGTCTTGTATTGGGGCCACGACTTGACGGTCAGTATTAGTGAAAAAGTACAAGATGAACTGGTGAAGTTCATGCCTCGCTACCAACACAAATATCACGTGGTGCACAATGGCGTTGATTTAAAAAGGTTTTCTATGACGCCAAGATGCGCCAGCCACCTAATCGACAAACCAGTTATCAAGATTGGAATGGTGGGCCGACTTCACCAACATAAAGATCATGAAACGCTTATCCAAGCACTTATCCATTTACCAAGACGATACGAACTCCACCTTGCGGGAGATGGAGAAAAAAAATCGTCACTGCAAGCATTGGCAACAAAAATCAACGTCGCGCAACGTGTTCACTTTCATGGCGTAGTTTCTGACGTTCCAGCCTTTTTGAACGACATGGATATTTACGTGCAATCGTCGCACGTCGAAGGCTTTGGTTTGGCGGCGGTTGAGGCGATGGCAGCAGGCTTACCCGTACTATCGTCGGACGTACCTGGTTTGGATGACGTCACCGGACGTGCCGAATATTTATTTCAAGTTGGTAACGTCACTGAACTGAGCCAAAAAGTTCTCCAGCTGTGTGAAAGTGTTGAGCGGTATGACGCTGCAAGTCAATACTCAGTCAATAGGGCCTCTCTCTACACCATCGATAAATTTCGTGAAGGTTACTATGGAATCTACCAGCAGCTTTGCGCCAACAAATAGTTCCGCGCCATCGAGCCATCGCGCCTCATTGCTTGCAGCATGCCTATTAGCATTGTTCTTTATTCCTATGAAGTTTCGTGCTGGAGGAATAGCGCTAGCCCCATCTGACATCGCAAGCCTTTTGTCCATTGGTTTTACTGCATTAGTGGTATTGGAAGGAAAAGCTGAAAAACTCATGCATCCCTGTATGGGGTTCCTCGTATTGTTCACTGGGTATGTGTTCATAAATGGTCTGCTAAATCGCGTCCCTTTAATGCCGCTAGTTATAGAAACTGTGCAATGGTTAGCGATTTTGTGCCTACTGAGCCTGATGTACGCCTATGGCGTGTTTGATGACGAACGGGTAATGGTTTATTTCACGTATCTGTTGTTTTTCATCTGTACGCTCGTTGCCTTATGGCACTTTGCTCAGGGCTATCAAAGCGGGTTTAAGTTACTCGGGGTAAGTAAATACGGGTTCGGTGTACTGTGCTCGCTACTGTACCTTTATCGAGATAAAATTCGCGCTTTCCACCTTTTGATGCTCGTAGCTTTAGTATTACTGGTGTTGTCACAAGAAAGAAAAGCGCTACTTGGTTTTTGTCTGCTTTTCTTCTTTGACCAACTGCTCGTAAAAAACTTAATGAGAAAATCGCTCAGCGAAACGTACACGTGGACGATTTTATTAGCCTTAAGCTTCACTGTGTTTACTGCCGTCACAACCACACTCTACGTTGGGTTTGAAACGCTAGCAGACACATTGGAAATAACCCAAGAAGACGTCTTATTTGCCAACCAAAGTGAAGCACGCTGGGTATCGAATCTTCATAGAAAACTTTTACTTGCCAATGGGCTAGATATTTTACTTCAACACCCAGTGTTAGGTGTCGGCGCGAAAATGTTACCCAACTTTATGATCAGTTACTTTAATTATGATGAGCTGGCGATCTACACCCACAACTTTGTGTTAGATACCGCAATTGAATACGGATTGCTTGGTATCGGTCTGCTGTTTGGTGGTTATTTTCTTTTTATTCGCTTTTGCTTCCGTAGTCTTAATGAAAACAGAAAAAGCCTATTACTTGCGATATACGCCCTCATCATGGTGTTTTTCGTTGCGGTAAACACCACCATAATTTTAATACTCTTATTACCCGTCATGATCAGCATGAGCAACGACTCAAGGGCCATTGCTCATACTTTTCCGGTAAACCATCACCACGAATATGAATAATCAAGGATAGGATAGATGAAGTATTCAATCTCTCGACAATTTGAAAAGAACCGAGAACTCCAAGCTGATAATTTTGTTTTAGTTTACCAAATGGGCAAAGTTGGCTCCTCATCAATTGAGCACACGCTAGGGGAGAAAAATATCCCGAGCTATCACATCCACACCTTTGATGATCACGAAGAATTTCACATGTATCACAATAAAAAAGACGTGAGTAAATTCTTCGACTTCCGAAACCGCGCACTCTATCGCTTAGTGCTCAAGCAGCGAAAACGTATCTTACAAAAACGCGAGCAGATTAAAATCGTTACGCTGGTCCGCGATCCAATCGCAACTGTCTTTTCTCGTTTCTTTCAAGACCTCCATTTGCAATTTATCGAAGGCAAAAAGAATGATGCAATTCACCGAGATATGGAAGTCACGTATCAGCACCTCGAGCATTGCTTTGATAACTATATCAATCTCAACTATTTTGCGGACTGGTTCGACAACGAGTTAAAGCGTAATTTCAATATCGATGTGATGCGCCAAGAGCTGGACAACACTCAACCTTTCTTCACATTCCAGAACGCTCAGGCCAACGTCATGCTAATCAAATGCGAACAGCTCAGTTCTCTTGATAAAGAAATCGGTGAGTTTCTTGAGTTGCAAGACTTCGTGCTGAAAAACAGCAACGAAGCGAAAAACAAGTGGTACTCCAATATCCACCAACACTTTAAGAATCACTACGACTTCTCAAAACTGTTCTATATGTACGATCTTCCCTTGTATCGCCACGTTTATTCAGAGCAAGAGCGTGATGCTTTTAAACACAAATGGATGCAAACACCAGGGACAAAATCATCATGAAGAAAGTACTCCATGTTACAGAAGCATTTGGAGGTGGCGTTCAAACCGCCCTCTATAGTTATGTTCACTCATCCAGAGACGAGCCTTATCAGCATTTCTTGCTAGCCAGAGCCCGAGAAAACGACTTGACCAATGAGAACAACCACCACATTTTCGTACAGACAAAGTGGGTAGAAGGCGGCTTGCTTCAATTTATTCGCGATGCAAACCACAAGATTGCATCACTTGGCCCCGACGTCGTGCATTTGCACTCGAGTAAAGCAGGATTTCTCGGCCGATTTCTAAAGCTTGGCAAGGCACGCTTGGTTTACACACCGCACTGTTATGCCTTCGAACGTGAAGATATCTCAGAGCTTGCACGCCAGATCTATAAAGCACTAGAGAAAGTAAAACTGAGCAAAATTGATGTGGTTGCAGGCTGTAGCCAACGAGAGTGTGACCTAGCCATTAGCATTGGTGCGAAACGTGCCGAACTGCTCAACAACTACGTGTCTTATCAAAGTGAAGATCGTATAGAGCGAAACAAGCAAGAAGCGCTGAAGCTCGTTGTACTTGGTCGTGTCGCGCCCCAAAAAGATCCTCAGTTTCTTATCAGCACATTGCAGTTCCTTAATCGGTATGCGCTTAACCGCCCGATAGAGATCACATGGATAGGTGGCGGTGACCACGTACTCGAACAGAAATTACGCACTGAAAATGTGGATGTAACGGGCATGCTGCCTCGCGATGAGGTAGTTGAAAAGCTCAAGGGTTCAGACCTTTATCTACATACTGCAGCATGGGAAGGGATGCCGTTAACCATTCTAGAAGCATCCAAGTTACATCTTCCTATGGTTATTCGGACCATCGGCGCAACCAAAGATCTCAACTACCCGTTTTTAGCGCTCACACCTGAAGAAATGGCCAAGCAGATCGCGCATTGTGTCAATCATTATGAAGAGATCGATTTTCGCCAATATACAGCAGAATTAAACGATGCCTTCAGTGAAGAAAAACAGCGCCTCGCACTCAATAAACTTTACGGTTAAATGCCCCTATGTTTCACACTGTTCAACAAAAATTACTGTTGATGCCCAGCGGTAAAAAAAGCTTGTTATCTACTGGATTAAAAACCGCAATCACGCGTGTGTTGAGTGCGCTATTTGCTTTTTTACTGACTCTGATTGTATCGAAGACCAGTGACGCTTCGACGGCCGGTCAATTTTTCTTTTTATTCAACCTAGTCTCGCTACTCGCCGTCGTTTCTCAGCTAGGTTTTGATGTCTCGTTAGTTCGTTACAATGCGATCGCTTTTAATAACAAAGAGAAGCTTGAACAAAGCCAAAACTATAAAACCGCACTTTATCGAAGTATGGCATTTTGCTTGCTCGTCATAGGCGTTTTGTTGGCAGGGTTTAATCTGTTTCCAGAGCAGCTAAACCAGACTCAATCACCAATGTATGCGATTATTTTATGCTTGCTTTGCATACCTTTCTTGGTGCTTGCGCAAACCAACAGTCGGGTGCTTCAAGCATGTAGAAAAGTCGTATCATCTCTGTTTGCGTTGCAGCTTGGGGTAAGCATGTTGATGGTCATTTTTGTCTTTGCCCTAGACTATATCGGTCAGCAAAATATCAACAATCTAATGACCGCACTGCTTTTAGCGAGCATAGGTGTCGCGGTCATATCTAGTGCCAATTGGCTTGGCTCAGATCAATATCAAACATCGGCTTTCGTACCAAACAAAAAAATGGTCTCTTCTGCCAAGCAAGTCTGGGTTGGCAGTATCTTCACGAATGTTCTTCAATGGGGAAGCCTTGTTATTGCGGGCTTTTTTATCTCAACAGCGGAACTCGGTTTGTTAGCCGCAGCCCAACGCACATCACTACTGATTGGCTTTGTGCTGATTACCATTAACTTTGTGGTCGCCCCGATGTTTGCCTCTCTCTACAAAGAGCGTCAAATGCTCAAACTGCAGAATCTGAGCCGCTTGGCGTGCCGAGCCAATGTTGGTTTAGCGATTGTACCCGTAATTATTTGCACCCTCTTCCCCGAGTTTGTAATGCAGTTTTTTGGTGAGGAGTTTCTCGCCGCGGCGCCACTATTAGTCGTCCTTTCTCTGGGGCAGTTAGTCAATGTTGCGACTGGTTCAGTAGGGTTTTTATTATTAATGAGCGGTCATGAGAGAACCATGAAATACATTACAATTTCCTCCGGTACGGTGTCCATCTGCCTACTTGTTACGCTTTGCCAAATGTTTGGGGTGATTGGTGCAGCGTGGGCAATGGCAATTGGCATGGCTATCCAGAATTTAGCTGCACTGTACTTTGTAAAACGTTACTTAGGCTTCTTTCCAATAGGTTAATTATGGCTTTAATACTGGCACGCACGAGTTTTTTTTTAGTCCTGATGCTAACCGCTTCACTCTCTTTGTGGAAAAGCTCTGACCTACACCATACTGCTTACCTGCAAATGGAAACCTACTTAGGCGGATCGAGTACGCTTCACTTTACTTTCAGTTTATTGATCGGCTTTTTATCGGTTTTCACGTTCCCTTCTCTGGTGAGCTCGAATAAAACCGACATTTTTGGGATTCGTCTTTTGCTACTGCTGTTGGCTATCGTTTCAATGGAAGAAATAAGCCAACTTTTTATTCCAAATCGATCATTTAGTTTTGATGATCTCAGCACCAACTGGATAGGTGTTATCTCAGGTTACTTTAGTGCCAAGTTAATTCGCTTCATCCGCACTCGGTCGTTCTAGTAATACAGGAATCTCTGGGGGATTTGGGTATATAATTACGCCAAACAACCAGACTAACGAGTACATCATGCCATCTCATCCAACCAAGATTACTTTTTTTGAATTCTTAACCCCGTTGATCACGTCAGGCAAAAAGACGATAACGATTCGAGATGAATCAGAAAGCCATTACGTTCCCAATACAGAAGTCGAAGTTTTTACCTTAGAAACGGATCGTAAAGTCTGCGATATCAAGATACGTTCTGTAGAACCACTTCACTTTGAAGGTATTAATGAGTTTCATGCAGAACAAGAAGCCATCGAACTACCAAAACTCAAGCAGTTAATTCGAGAAATCTACCCAAATACCGACACGCTCTTTGTTATTGAGTATGAGCTGATTAAATAACCCACAACAAATACTAGACGACTGGTCTAATTCATTCTATAGTACACTTCATGAACGCAAAGACGAATGACACACGCCAACATATTCTCGACGTCGGATACGAGTTGATCGTAAACCGAGGGTTCACGAGTGTTGGTCTTTCAGAGCTATTAAAAAAGGCCGCAGTGCCAAAAGGCTCGTTTTATCATTACTTCAAATCCAAAGAACAATTTGGTGAAGCGATGATTCAAGACTACTTTACTAAGTATTTTGAGCGTTTAAACGCACGCTTTACCAATACTGAACTGAGTGGCTACCAACGCCTAATGAGCTATTTCGAAGAAATGGTCAAAGTAGAAGACGACGTGTGTAATGCGAACAAATGTTTATTGGTTAAGTTAAGTGCAGAAGTCTCCGATCTCTCTGAGTCAATGCGCTTGGCATTACGCCAAGGAGCAGACAAAACCATTCAAGCGATAGCGGATTGCATTGACATCGGCATTCAAGATGGCTCAATCCCCAATGGTGACAGTGCGTTATTAGCAAGGCAGATATACTACCTTTGGAATGGCGCTAGCTTGCTGAACAAACTTTATCAAGATCAGGCAGCATTGACGCAAAGTCTGACCTATACTCAACACTTACTGCAGAATACGCGCACTTGTCCATAACGGGCGGCGTGGAAGCAGAATGAACACCCTACACACGTTTCACTGTCAGAAAAAGCGTCAGTGTTAACACAGTAAACCTTCCCGCTTTAAATAAGCGGGATATTTTGAAATAAATACTAGACGACCGGTCTAATCAACAAGTGAGATAGATATGACTAACGCAACAAATCGCAGAATAGTACTCGCGTCACGTCCCCATGGTGCACCGACACAAGAAAACTTTCGTTTAGAAGAGGTAACGAAACCGACTCCGAAAGAGGGTGAAATGCTATTGAGAACGGTTTATTTATCTCTAGATCCATACATGCGTGGTCGCATGAGTGATGCCGAATCATACGCTGACCCTGTTGCAATTGATGACGTAATGGTCGGTGGTACAGTTTGTCAGGTAGAAACATCAAACCACCCAGATTACGAAGCAGGTGAATGGGTTCTTGCCTACACTGTTGGCTGGCAAGACTACGCTATCTCAACTGGTGAGATGGTCATTAAACTTGGTAAAGAACCGCAAAATCCTTCTTACGCGCTAGGCGTTGCAGGTATGCCAGGATTTACCGCGTACATGGGTTTACTCGACATTGGTCAGCCAAAACCAGGGGAAACCATCGTGGTAGCAGCTGCTACGGGGCCTGTAGGCGCAACAGTTGGTCAAATTGGTAAAATCAAAGGTTGCCGAGTTGTTGGTATAGCAGGCGGAGAAGAAAAATGCCGTTACGCTAAAGAGGTGCTTGGTTTCGATGAGTGTATTGATCACAAAGCTGAAGACTTTGCAGAACAACTGAAAAATACCTGTGACAAAGGTATCGATGTTTACTTCGAAAACGTAGGTGGCAAAGTATTCGAGGCTGTAATGCCACTTCTGAATACAAATGCGCGTATCCCACTTTGTGGTTTGATTTCTCAGTACAACGCGACAGAGCTGCCTGAAGGTACCGACCATCTTCCATTACTAATGGGTAAGCTCCTGACCAAACGAATCAAGGTGCAAGGCTTCATCATTTTTGATGATTACGGACATCGTTACGGTGAATTTGCGCAAGATATTAATCAATGGTTGGCAGAAGGAAAGATCCAATACCGCGAACATCTAGTACAAGGACTGGATAATGCGCCAAAAGCATTCATCGGTCTGTTGGAAGGTAAGAATTTCGGCAAGCTTGTAGTACAGATTAACGACCCATTATAAAAAGGGATATGTAAATGATTAAACTTCACCACCTCAATCAGTCTCGTTCAAAGCGCATCATTTGGTTACTTGAAGAGCTAGATGTAAATTACGAAATTGTACCCTATGTCCGTGATTCCGTGACCTTCATGGCACCGCCAGAACTAAAAAGTGTTCACCCATTAGGAAAGTCACCTGTTCTTGAAGATAACGGCGAGATTATCATTGAGTCAGGTGCAATGACCGAATATTTGATTGAGAAATACAGTGACGGAGCCTTTGCTCCTGAGCGCGGTACAAAAGCACACACAGAATATTTGCAATGGATGCACTTTGCAGAAAGCTCCGCAATTTTACCTATGCTGCTAAAAATCTTCGTAAGCAAAGAGCCAAATGAAACTCAGTTTTTATCAGGCTATGCCGACAAGGAAGCAATGAATGTACTAGGCTACTTCGAGCAATCCTTAGAAGGCAAAACTTACCTAGTAGAAGAGCGTCTGACTGGCGCAGACATCATGATGTCTTTCATTGTCGAATTGGTTCAAAAGTTTGGTTTAGTTAATCACTTCCCTAATATTGAACGTTATGGGAAACAGCTCGCGACACACCCAGCATTTGCAAAAGCTGAACAACTTGAAGTGAAGTACTCTTAATTACTTCCCCCTTTCGCCCCTTTGATGACACGTAAAACTTCATTTAAGGGGCGATATTACTAGCATCGCAGACACGCTAACTGGATAGCGCTCCCCCCTGTCAATCGTATTCGAGAACGTCGATTGTTATGTCAATCAAGCTAATGTAGTAAATTTCTGATTCTCATATAGTTTCGACCATAGTCACCATCTATTGAATTGATAAGCAATATCAGTTTTCTCCTCCAGCTTTTCCGTAATAACCTCCTCTACAGTTTCTAAGGTATTGAGCCCTGGAGGGGGAAGAAAAATGACAAACAAGAAATTGACTACAGCAGCAGGTTGCCCTGTCGCACATAACCAAAACGTTATGACTGCAGGTCCTCGTGGCCCTCAACTATTACAAGACGTTTGGTTCCTTGAAAAATTGGCACACTTTGACCGCGAAGTGATCCCTGAGCGTCGTATGCACGCAAAAGGTTCTGGTGCTTACGGTACGTTCACAGTAACGCACGACATCACAAAATACACTCGCGCTAAAATCTTCTCTGACATCGGCAAAAAAACAGAACTATTTGCTCGCTTCACTACCGTAGCTGGTGAGCGCGGTGCAGCAGACGCAGAACGCGACATCCGTGGTTTCGCACTAAAATTCTACACTGAAGAAGGTAACTGGGACTTGGTTGGTAACAACACACCAGTATTCTTCCTACGTGACCCACTAAAATTCCCAGACCTAAACCACGCTGTAAAACGCGACCCTCGCACTAACATGCGTAGCTCTACCAACAACTGGGATTTCTGGACATCACTACCAGAAGCATTCCACCAAGTGACTATCGTAATGAGTGACCGTGGTATCCCAGCCTCTTACCGTCATATGCATGGTTTTGGTAGCCACACATTCAGCTTTATCAACGCAGAAAACGAGCGTTACTGGGTGAAATTCCACTTCAAAACTCAACAAGGCATCAAGAACCTGACTGACCAAGAAGCAGAAGCGATCGTAGGTAAAGACCGCGAAAGCCATCACCGTGACCTTTACGAAGCGATTGAGCGTCAAGACTTCCCTAAATGGAAGATGTACGTACAGATCATGCCTGAGCTAGAAGCGGATGAAGTCAACTTCAACCCATTCGACCTAACACGTGTATGGTCTCAAAAAGACTACCCACTGATCCCAGTTGGTGAGTTCGAACTGAACCGTAACCCAGAAAACTTCTACGCAGAAGTTGAGCAATCAGCGTTCAACCCAGCAGCAGTAGTACCTGGTATCGGCTTCTCTCCAGATAAGATGCTACAAGGTCGTCTGTTCGCTTACGGCGATGCTCAGCGTTACCGTCTAGGTGTGAACCATCATCAAATCCCAGTGAACGCGCCTCGTTGCCCTGTTCACAGCTACCACCGCGATGGTGCAATGCGCGTTGATGGCAACTTTGGCTCAACACTAGGCTACGAGCCAAACTACAAACAAGAATGGGCAGAGCAACCAGATTACTCTGAGCCACCTCTACGCATCAACGGCAACGCTGATCACTACGACCACCGTGTAGACGAAGACTACTTCAGCCAAGCGGGTGACCTATTCCGTCTGATGAGCGAAGAGCAACGTCAAACTCTGCTCGATAACACAGCTCGCGCAATGGACGGTGTACCAGAGTTCATCCAACAGCGCCACGTTCAACACGCATACCAAGCGGACGAAGCGTACGGCAAAGGTCTTGAAATTGCACTAGGCTTAAACAAGTAAGCGAACGCTGCAATCATTACACTGTGTGATTTAAAGACGAAAAAAAGGAGGTGCTCTACAGCACCTCCTGATTTCAAATCACTAATCCTTAATCACAAGTCACAAACCATGCTCAAGGAGATTCATTATGATTAACTTAGATTTCTTTAAGCTCTTTGATACCAAAGAACTGTTTATCTATTACTGATTCATCAACTACTGATTTTTAGCTACCGCTTTGATCAGTACTGATGTATCCATGCGACCTAAACCATCACGTTGAAGGTCTGCGTATTGCTCATCCACTTTCTTAGTCAGTGGAAGTTCTAGACCCACTCGCTCAGCTTCTTGCAGACAGAAACCTAAGTCTTTGCGCATCCAATCAATAGCGAAGCCAAAATCGAACTTGTCTTCAGCCATCGTATTTGCGCGGTTTTCCATCTGCCAAGAACCTGCAGCGCCATGCTTAAGCGTTTCTACAACTTGAGCGATGTCCAAGCCTGATTTTTGTGCCAGCAACAAAGCTTCACTCAGCCCTTGTAAAACGCCACCAATACAGATTTGGTTTACCATCTTACAGCGTTGACCCTGACCGTTTTCACCCAGTAGCGTCATCTGCTTCGCGTACACATCCATCGCTGGAGACACACGGTCAAAAATGCTTTGTTCACCACCACACATGATGGTTAGAACACCATTTTCTGCGCCTGCTTGACCACCAGAAACTGGCGCATCAATGAAGTGATTACCATACTTAGCACACGCTTCAGCCAGCTCAACCGCTAGGTCTGCAGAAGTGGTCGTGTGATCGACTAACACTGCATCCGCTTTCAAACCGACCAGAATGCCTTCTTCATCGTAAACAACGCTACGAACGTCATCATCATTACCCACGCAGGTAAAAACGATGTCACAGCCTTCTGCCGCTTCACGTGGTGTTTCACAAGCTACGCCTTGGTATTCTTCAGCCCATTTGTCGGCTTTCGCTTTTGTGCGGTTGTATACTTTGGTTTCAAAGCCCGCTTTACTTAGGTAACCAGCCATTGGGTATCCCATCACTCCCAGACCAATAAATGCTACTCGTTGTTTTTCCATTGCACGCTTCCCTTAGTTCACCTGACTGAAATGTTTCGTAACATGCTACTAAAGAATTGAAATCATTACTCGTGATTTCTCTTTCCACGGTCTCGATGATCCAGTATTTCAGTTCGTTTATTGCGCCTTCTACACCCCTTTACTTGACGATTAGCATAACAGTCAAAGCACTTAAAAAGGTTTACTACTGCTTAGCATGGAACATCGCTTGCCCACTCTTGTCCTTGTTCGACCAGAAATTGATGTTGAACTGAGCATCATCGCTCATCTCAATGCGGTGCCAGTACTGCGGTGGACTTGTAGCAAACTGGCCTGCATTAATCACCACCACTACTTCTGCTTCTGTGGCATTTTCATCAGCAAAGCCGTAGTAAGTCACTTGCCCTTCCATGACGCAAAGCTGTCCAAACACTCCCTCAGCGGTATTGTGATGAGTCAGTAGCGCTGGTGGCACATTGTCTTTAGTGAAGAAAGGCGTTGAACGTTGAACAGTCCAGTCTTTAGGAATTCGTAGATGCGACATAATAATACCCTCTCTAATTACAATTCTTTTCGTTTAAATCGGTTAAGCCTGACCGGCTTGAGACAACTCTCGAAGCAATGGAAATGCTTGCGTAACTTGTTCTCCCGTCACGACGAAGCCCATGAGTCGGCTATTTTCATCTTCTGCTTTCGCGGCAATGCCAGTTTGAGAAATCTGCACGCTCCAGTTCGTCACCGAACTAAAATCGCCTGCCAATTGAATTGGGTAGCTCGGCGTTTTGACCTTTACCATCATGGGCGGTAGTTTCAACTCTGCTTCTTGCCCCAGTAGTTGTTTGCCCAAAGCATTGGCACTTAGCACGATCGGTTGGAGGTACGGCATCATTCGACCTTGGATCTCAGCGCAATCGCCTAATGCAAATACATTGGCTGCTGATGTCTGTAATCGAGCATCCACCTCGATGCCTTTATTGATACTCAACCCACAAGCCTTCGCTAACCAAGTGTTAGCACGTAAACCCGCCGCTGAAATCACTACATCAGCTTCGATTGCCTTACCTTTGCTCAAGCTTGCCACCAGCGAATCATCCGAGTGATTGATCGCGACAACTCCAGTCTCCAAGGCAAGTTGAATACCTTGCTGCTTAAGTTGATTTTCAAGCGGCAATGCGACGAATTCAGGAATCAAGTTAGCGAGCAAACGGGGATTTGGCTCAACCACCGTAACTGCTTTACCACTGGTTGCGAGATCCATGGCGATCTCGACGCCGATCAAACCACCACCCATTACTAGAATTCGTTTCGCACGGCTAATTTGCTCTTCCGCTAATTGATATTCTTGTAGCGAGTTTAGCGTTATCACCTCAGGTGCTGCATCGCCAGATATTGGTGGCACAAAGGCTTTCGCGCCTGTCGCAAGCACCAGTTTGGAGTAAGGATAGGTTTGGCCGTTGGCGACCACTTGCTGAGCTTGCACGTCGACATGCTCAATCATGGTATGGGCGAACAGTTCGATGTTGTGTTCCTGTGCGAACGCCTCACCACTTTTAACTACCAAGTCTTGGGCGGTTTGCTTGTTGCTGAATACATGACTCAAATCAGGCTTGTTGTATTCCGCGCCATCATCAGCAGTAAACACTTGCAGCGGAATATGTGCGTCCATTCGACGCACTGTTTTCACCAATTGGTAAGCCGCAAAGCCGCTACCAATAATCACAATAGGTGCTTGCATATTCGCCCCCTTACCCGTTGTATTCGACAAAGACGTCTTTACCCAAGTGACATTCTGGGCACAAGAAGTAATCTGGCACTTCAGACCATGCCGTACCCGGTTCAACGCCTTGATTAGGCTCACCTTTAGCTGGGTCGTATACCCAATTACAAACTGTACACACCATGCATTGACAATCTGCGGGATGCGCCTCGGTAGTAGGGTTACTAGGAGCAGCATCTTTCACAGCTTGTGTTGTCGCTGGCGCAGCGGGTTGTGATTGAACTTGTGGTGCAGACGCAGCAATCGCCGGAGAAGTAACAGAACTTTTCAGGTAATGTCTTGCCCACAATTTCGCGATGTTCTGACCATGTTCGCGACATTCACGCATCGCTTTACCATCTGGTCGCCATTTAGTTTTCAAACTCACCGCGGTTTCAAAACCTGCATCAGTCAATCGAGCATGGATACGATCCACCGCGCCACCATTCCACCCGTAGCTACCGAATGCAGCGGCCTTTTTCGCTTTAAAGCGCAGACCGGTAATTTCTTCTAGCATGCCAGCGATCTTCGGCATCATGACGTTATTCATGGTAGACGAACCAACCAAGATGCCTTTTGAGCGGAATACATTGGCGAGAATTTCATTCTTATCATGCTTAGAGACATTAAAGACTTTGACTGCTACACCAGGATCGACATCGTGAATGCCTTGCGCGATTGCATCGGCCATCATTCGAGTGTTGTTTGACATAGAATCGTAGAAAATCGTAATGCGATCTTCTTGATAATTGTCTGCCCACGCCAAGTATTGCTCGATGATTTGAACTGGATTATCGCGCCATACAATACCGTGTGACGTTGCGATCATGTCGACAGGCAAATTAAAGCTCAGCACCTCTTTGATTTTAGCGGTTACCAAGCTGCTGAATGGCGTTAGGATGTTTGAGTAGTAACGCAAACACTGTTCCATCAACTCATTTTGATCCACTTCATCATTGAACAGGCGTTCATCGCAGTAGTGCTGACCAAATGCGTCATTGCTGAATAACACTGCATCGTCAGTTAGGTAAGTCATCATGCTGTCTGGCCAATGCAGCATCGGCGCTTCCACGAACACCAATTGCTTACCGTTGCCAATATCAATGCTGTCGCCTGTTTTTACGGTTTTGAAGTTCCACTCAGGATGGTGGTGATGACCAACGATGGAATCAATCGCCGCTTCTGTACAGTAAATTGGCGTGTTCGGAATCTTCTCCATTAATGCCGACAATGCGCCTGAGTGATCTTCCTCTGCATGGTTTACCACGATAAAGTCGATAGACTTAAGATCGATTTCCATTTCTAAATTTTGGATGAATTGTTGACTGAATCGATGATCGACCGTATCAATCAATACGGTTTTCTCTTCACGAATTAGATAACTGTTGTAGCTGGTACCTTTTGTCATTTTGTATTCTGTACCGTGGAAATCTTGGACTTCCCAATCGCGTTGACCTACCCAGTGGATGTTGTTTTTTACGTGAATTGTCATAATTACTACCTTGAATGACGGGATAAACAAAAATAATTTCTTCTTGTATTGCACTGGGCATGCCAACTTTTAATTGCCATATATTTCAATATCTTAATTGAAATCCAACTTTAACAAGTGTCATTTAGACACAGTTGAAAATTGTCATTAAGACACTACAATAGTCATATTGACACAATCGGTATTGGCTATGACTTCTTTAATCGCGCAATGGCTACACATCACGCAAGACCTTAACTCGGCCCTCACTCAACAGGCTCGCTTCGATACGTTGTTAACCACGATTCGAGAGGTATTGAAGTGTGACTCTTCTGCCCTTCTTTTGTATGAAGACCAACACTTTAAACCTTTAGCGATCAATGGATTGGCGAAAGAAGTGCTTGGACGCCGTTTCTCCATTGAGCAGCACCCAAGATTAGAAGCCATTGCCCGAGCAGGCGATATCGTGCGCTTTCCCTCTGACAGCGACTTACCTGATCCATACGATGGCTTGATTCCAAACCACGATGACAAACTGCATGTCCATTCCTGCATTGGTTTACCTTTGCTGATCGACGATCAACTGATTGGTGCCATTACGATTGACGCCTTCGACCCCAACCAATTTGATGGGCTGCGCAACCAAGAGTTACGTTTTGTCAGCGCGTTGGCAGCAGGTGGCTTGCACACTGCACTTCTGCTAGAGCAACTAGAAACTCAAGCGAGCCTGCCACGTGACTCTTACGCTGAGAAACGCACGTTGAGTAACGAAATCATTGGCAACTCTCAGGGCATGAGGAATCTTCAAGAGCAGATTGATGCCGTCGCCGATACGGAATTGTCTGTGTTGGTCATGGGAGAAACAGGCGTAGGTAAAGAGTTGGTTGCCAGCGCTATTCACCATCGTTCTAGCCGATCGAACAATACTTTGGTTTACCTCAACTGTGCGGCGCTGCCAGAATCAGTCGCGGAAAGCGAGTTGTTCGGCCATATCAAAGGCGCATTCACAGGCGCAATCAGCAATCGTAAGGGTAAGTTTGAACAAGCCGATGGCGGCACACTGTTTTTAGATGAAGTCGGCGAACTGTCGTTAGAACTGCAAGCTAAGTTACTTCGAGCTCTACAATACGGCGACATTCAACGTGTGGGTGATGACCGCCATATTCGAGTCAATACACGCATTGTCGCCGCCACCAACCGTATATTGCATGAAGAAGTGACTGCTGGTCGCTTCCGAGCCGACTTATATCACCGCCTAAGCGTCTTCCCGCTTCATGTTCCACCTCTTCGTGAACGTGAAGACGATGTGGTGTTACTCGCAGGCTTTTTTGCCGAACGTTTAAGAAGCAAATTGGGATTGAACAGCATTCGTTTGTCCCCCACTTTGGTGCAGGCACTCAAAGACTATTCATGGCCAGGCAACGTGCGAGAGCTTGAACATGTCATTAAACGTGCTGGTGTTTTGGCAAAAGCGCGTACCCACGCCATGGACATTGAGTTAGTTGAGCAAGATTTTGACATCCGAACGCCGAATCAGAACATCAAGAACGTTGAAGAAACGGAACAAAAATCTCGGCTTGAGCTACCAGAAGGCGGATTAAAGCCTGCCACAGACGCCTTCCAAAAAGCGATGATTGTTCGAGTTCTGGAAGAGAACCAAGGTAACTGGGCAGCAACGGCACGTCAGCTTGAATTAGATAACGGCAATTTGCACCGATTAGCAAAACGGCTAGGGATAAAATAGACACTAACGAATATCACCTAATATGGCATATTCATCGCCAAATAAAGAGCCGATGCCCAACCGCTCACTCAGCCCACTATAAGTAGTGAGCTGAGTGCTCAGATAGAATAGCCACCTAAGTTTGACGGTATTTTCTTCTAAATTTTATTGTCTTGAACCACCTCACAGATTTAATAACCCTTAACAATAAACACAATAATAGTTAAGGTATTTTTATGAGCCAGATCTAATAAAATTAAATATATAGTATTTATTTTAAGAATCTAAACTTTCAAAGTTCATCATAATAAATACAACCTCTATGTATACACTTTACCTTCAAAAAACATCAAAATATAATCCCTTCGATAAAAACACTTAAATGAATTTAACTGTATAAAAGTGAGGAGAATAAAATATGGGATATGGGGCGACAGTATATTCATTAGATACTGAAAAGGTTTTTAACGTACTAAAGAATGAGCGTAATCCAGAGCTAGAAAAAGCCATCATGGAAAGGTGTCAAGACTCCTTTAAAGTGATTAATGAAATGCTGGAAAGTAGTGGCGAAAGCATCCGAGCTGAAGAGCTTCTTATGCAGATGCTGTCTGAAGAGATAAAATACAGTCACTTGGGTTACGCCTATGCTTACTTGCTTGAAGCTATATGTAAGATCACTGGTTATTACTTATCCAATAACTCTTGGTATCCTTGCGATGTAAACGATTTCTGCGATATTCCATTCACTAATACCGATTATCCCATAAAATTCCCATTCCCTGACGATTTCCCTGTTGTTTTTATGATAAAAAATCAAGATATTCACCAAGATAACGTTGACTTCGGAGGCTTATCAGAGCAACAAATATCTGAAGTCAAGAGCTGGTACACTCATGCAGTCGTAAACAATCGTGACTTGGTATTATTTTATTATTAATTTTAACTATTAATAAATTATCCAATAGTTAAAATAACAATAGAATATTAATAAAACTCTAGCTTATATTAAGATAGAGTTTTATCTATTTAACTGAAATTTTTATAATTTTAAAAATATTATATTTCACACCTAATTTATAGACTCTGTGTATAGTGTGTTCAGAGGCAATGTGAACTCATAGGATCAAAATCAAGTTCTAATTTTTAGAAGAAAAACCGATCTGCTTGTGTCAAAATGCGCCATCCCAACCAAAAAGTCTTAATGTAATGAACTACCAAGCTGCTATTTTTGATATGGATGGTTTGCTCCTTGATACTGAGCGCGTCTGTATGCATATTTTCCAAGAAGCATGTGAAGCCCAGAACCTACCCTTCTATAAAGATGTTTACCTTTCAATCATTGGTCGCAATGCAGCGGGCATTGAAGTGATTTTTCGTAAAGCTTATGGGGATGATCTTGACCGCTTACACCAAGAGTGGCGCGACCGTTACGACGCTGTGGTTAAGCACCAAGCGATACCGGTAAAAGAAGGGGTGATTGAGCTGCTTGAGTGGTTGAAAGGCCAAGGGTTGCCAATTGCAGTCGCCACTTCTACAGCAAAAGAAGTGGCACAGAAGAAGTTGGAGTTAGCGGGCCTAAGCAAGTATTTCGACAACTTAACGACAGGCTGTGAAGTGTCACACGGCAAACCTGATCCAGAGATCTACCTGCTTGCAGCAAGTCGTCTAAGCGTAGATCCAACCAAATGTCTCGCCTTTGAAGATTCAAATAATGGCGTACGTGCTGCGGTAGCAGCGAACATGATCACTTATCAAATTCCTGATTTGGTTGAGCCTTGTGACGAAATAAAGCAATTAGGCCATACTGTCGCACCTTCACTGCATGATGTGTTGCATGCGTTAAAACAAACTCGCTAGGTCTACTTGTCGTCTGTTCTCTAGAAGCTCAGCAATTTAGCTGAGCTTCTTTCTTGAAACCTCTCCAATACCGTAAAACCAAACAATTCTGCCACCCGTTTAGAGAGATTATTTTCACCTTAACTCTGGCTAATCACGACTTTTGATTTAACTCACGCAATCGCATGAAATAAGGCATTTGAGTGATCAAATAGCGGAACTGACCAGTACAAGCTTGCAACAAAACGTCAATATACCGATTGAAGCACGTTTTTGGAGTGAAAATTGGCTGATAATGAGAACTATTGGATAAGATCAATCCAAGTCAGCCTAAAATACAAAATGGAGAGTGTTATATGTCTTTACGTTTATTAGCAACAACCTTCGCATTAGTAGGAATGAGCTTTGGTGCCCAAGCCAGTGCCGAGTGTGAAGTGTCATTAGATGCTAACGATATGATGCAGTTTTCTACTAAAACATTGAGCGTACCAGCCACTTGTAAAGAGGTAAAACTGACGCTTAATCACACAGGTAAGATGCCAGCGCAATCGATGGGTCACAACGTGGTCATCTCTGACACAGCCAACCTACAAGCAGTCGGTACTGATGGCATGGCAGCTGGAGCAGAAAATAACTACGTAAAACCAAATGATGATCGCGTCTACGCTCACACAAAAGTAATTGGTGGCGGTGAAAGCACCAGCATTACGTTCAGTACTGAGAAAATGAAAGCCGGCGGTGACTATTCATTCTTCTGTTCATTCCCGGGTCACTGGGCAATCATGCAGGGTAAATTTGAGCTAAAATAAAAGATTTAGCCAAGCCAAAAGAAGACTCATTATAGGGAAGCCAAGGCTTCCCTTTTTGATAGATAAAATAGCAATTGAGAAAGGTCTAACACGTCTGGAAACGTGACCAAGAAACATAGCAAGTAAGAAACCCTTGCTCCATTGAGATTAAGTTCTTTTACGAAAACTCATGGGTAAAAATCGGATTTTTGTTTTGCCTTTCCGAGACACTACTAAATGATAAAAGTCATTCAATACCATGTAACTCTTTCCAGTTTCCTGGATGAACCACATAGCCGAACAGAGCATGCCCACCATAAACCAATTCAGTTCCTTCCGGTATCCACAGCATCTGACCTGGGTGCACAAAATGTGTTTCACCATTTGCGGTCAGCTCGAAACAGCCTTCAATCACGAAAATAACTTCATCATAAAGCACTGTCCAAGCCACTTTAGCGCCTTCCCATTTAGCAAAGCCTACGCCAATGTTTGGTGAAATTTCTGGGCTTAACGCCCTGGCAACATACGCCATTCCCGGCGTATCACCACGAACATTGAAATCTAGACTTTTACTATCAACAAGTTTGACTTGCTTCATAATTCACTCCGGCTTTGCCATTTTGCTAATTGGATACGCGTTTTTACTCCCAAACCTAAAAAAGGCTCTGGCGGATTCAAACAAGGCATTCCTGTCACTTGCTGTATGTCATCCAATGATTTAGATGTCGCACCAACGACATAGTCAGCTAACAGTGTTCCAGAAATGGTTCCCCACGCAGCACCAACACCATTGTCACAAGCGCTGGCATAAACACCTTCATCTAATTGACCGAAAAAGTTAGTAAAGTTACGAGAGATGGCATACACCCCACCCCATGTGTGAGTAAATGGTACGTCGGCCAGCTCGGGATAACGCGCCAGAAAGACCTGACGATGATAGTCGCGAATTTGTTCTCTGACTTTATCGTTCATGCTTGAGCCATATTTCGGCACGTGTTTGTAAGTATTGCGGATCAAAATACGTCGATCGGCGGTCATACGTAACGTCGTTCCCGCATGATCAGCTGGAGTTAGGCCCCAATTCAACTCTCCTCCGTATCGCTGCATTTCTGCGTCAGTCAATGGACGCGTCCAGCTTGCAAACGTCATCACTGGAAGTAGTCTGTTTTTAAGATAACCAAACTCCCGAGTAAAAATGCTGGTCCCAAGCAGCAGTTCAGGGGTTTCAACAGAGCCACTATCTCCATGTAATACCCAGCAACCGTTTTCTTTACTGAGCTTGCGGATTGGCGAGTTCTCTAACACCTCGACGTTCTCTGGAAGGCTTTCCCCTAGCCCACGCACCAAAGCAGCAGGTTGCATTAAATAACCACCTGGCGTGTAAATTGCGCGGCTGTAGTAGTTGGTTCCCAAGACTTTCGCCAGCTCACTGCCATTAACATGGAAGTATGGTTCGCCAAGGTCTTTCATTAGGTGCTCAAAGTGATCGAGATACGCTTCACCGCGCGCCCCTACGGCTCCTTGATATTTGCCCTTTGCTGACCACTGACAAGAAATACTGTGCTTCGACACTAAAGTGTTTAGCTGAGCAATCGCAGAACGGTTGAGCGACAATAACTTTTGCTTGTGCTCAGGGTCGGGATGCTCAAGTGAAAACTTATGAGGCAAATCGATAACAAAGCCCGAATTTCTTCCTGAAGCCCCTTGGCCGATACGTTGCGCATCAATCAGTATAATTCGTGCATTAGGCATAAGTTCAGCTAAACGTCTTGCCATAGCTAGGCCTGCGAAACCGGCACCTAACACGGCATAGTCAGCACTTTGTTTACCTTTTAACGCCGATTTTTCTGGAATACTTGGCAACGCATGATACCAACCACACGTCACGTCATCATTGGGTAAATGAATCATCTTTTTTCTCCGCTACGCTGCTGACAGTTTCAATGACAATTGATCTAGCCAAGGGCCGCGTAATGACTGTACTTTTCTTCCTAGCAACGCAAAACCGAGCATTGCTCCTTCTGGTGAATAAAACGCAGCGGTCAATTCATCTGCTTGGTTCTCGATGTACCATTGTCCCTGTTCTTCAGCGGCTACCGGGAAAATCGTGAGTGGAAGAATCGGCGTTTTTACAATCACTGGAGTTGGTGTTAACGAGATAGAGGCGACATCGCCTAGCAAGCTTTTCGCTACAGAAGGGATCATTTGATTAATCGGCGCAATATAGGGCTGCCACCCGTGATCAGTTTCAACACAATCACCTAGCGAGTAAATATTCTCATCACTCGTCTGGCCGAATTGATTCACTTTAATGCCGCGGCCCACTTCGAGCCCTGCTTGCTCAGCCAGAGAAACATTTGGCTTGAGTCCAACCGCGCTCAGCACTAGATCTGCTTCAATCTGCTTGCCACTGTTTAGATGTAAAACCGCACTGGATGCGGACCTTGGCTCGATTCTGGTGATACTGTCTTGTAGAGCCCATTGCACGCCTCGATCGGCAAGTGCGCTTTGTAATGATTCACCCAACTGTTGCGGGATCAAACGCTCCATTGGCCATTGACCCAACCCGATAACTGTTACTTCATAACCGCTTTCGATCAGATCATTTGCGAACTCACAGCCAATTAAGCCATCACCTAGGATCGCGATGCGCTTTTTGTCTTGCAGCTCCGCTCTGAAACGGCGGTAATCAACTAAGTCGTTCACACTCATAACCCAAGAGCGATCGCCCTCAATTGGGATTTCAATCGGTGATGCACCTGTTGCCAGTACCAAGCGGCTGTAGGCGTATTTACCGATGGAGGTATGTAACGTTGAATTGGCACGATCGATCTGTTCAATACGGGTATGCGGGTAAACTCGGATGTTGAGACGGCTTTCCCACTCCAACGCGCTCTCACTTTGTAGCGCGTCGCCGTCTTTATTCATGACCAGTGCATTAGACAAGGCAGGCTTGCTGTACAGTGCGCCATCATCAGCGGTAAAGACAGTGATCGGAACCGTTTCAGATTGTGCTCTAAGTGCCGCTGCCAACTGGTAACCACTGTGGCCACTGCCGATGATAACGATAGGGTCAGCTGAAAATATAGGTTGAGTGACTTCAGATGGAAGTGGCTGAGCCGTATTTGGCTGAACAGATGCTTCTACCGACACCGAAGACACCACTGCAACCTCTTCTAGTGGCACATCGTCGGTGATTTCGATCATTTCAAAATCGGCCTTACCCACTAAACAGTCAGGACATAACCAGTCATCCGGTACATCTTCCCATGCTGTTCCTGGTGCAATGCCATCGGATGGCCAACCTTGTGCTTCATCATAGATTAAGCCGCAAATAATACAGAGCCACTTTCTCATCACTTATACTCCAACTACCTTGTTCAGAATTTCCGTGTTTACAAACCGCTGTCAGATTTGTTGTGATTCCATCAACCTCGCCCTAGCTTGTGGTCTGAAATCCAAGCCGGTACGAGGTGATGAAAATACAGTTACACGGTAGCTATACGTTGCTGTCTTGCTGCAAACGAATGGCAATATTGCGTGTCTGGACGTAGCTATAAATCGCTTCTTGTCCTTTTTCTCGCCCAAACCCGGACAAGCCCACGCCACCAAATGGTGTTTCGATGCCACCAGCAAACCATTCATTGATGAACACTTGTCCACCACGCAGTTGCTGTGCCACACGCAATGTTTGGTTTAGGCTTTCACCAAAGACACCAGCAACCAGGCCAAAATCGGTGCCATTCGCGATTTCAACGGCCTCTTGCTCGGTTTCAAACGGCGTAATTACCAGTACAGGACCAAACACTTCTTCTTGAGCAATACGCATATCTGGTGAGGCTTCAATCACCGTCGGTGCCACAAAGTAACCCGACAAATCAGGGGCGTAGCCACCCGTTAGGATGTTCGCGCCGTCGGCTTTTGCTTGTTCTATCATTTCAAGCACGCGCGCTTGTTGATCAGCCGATACCAACGGTGTGATGTCCGGCTGGCTTTCGCCTTGGCCAATGGTTAGGCTTTTTGCCATTTCCACAACCGCCGCTTTTACTTCTTCATAACGCTCTTTTTGAATCAGCAAACGAGACATTGCCGAACAAACTTGACCAGCGTTAAAGAAAATACCGACTTGAACGCTTTGTAAAAGCGTTTCGAGACTCACATCTTTCAGTGCGATAGCGGCCGATTTACCACCCAGCTCCATCACCGATGGAGTAGCGCGTTGCGCTGAATCTTTCAGTATGCGTTGGCCGGTCGGCACAGAACCTGTAAAGACAATTTGATCAACATCTTGATGCTGCACCAAGTGGCTGCCAACTACGGAGCCTTTGCCACATAGCAAGTTAATCGTGCCTTTTGGGAAGCCCGCTTTTTCAATCGCTTTAATCAACAACGTCATAGCGAGTGGGGAAATCTCTGGCGATTTGATCACCACTGCGTTACCAGCAGCTAATGCAGGTGCTAATGAGCGTGCACAAATAGAAACTGGGAAATTCCACGGCACAATCTGCACTGACACACCAAACGGCACATATTGGGTGAAATCGACATAATCTTTACCCAACGGAATTGACGTGCCTTCCAGCTTGTCGGCCATGCCAGCGTAGTATTCGAAGTAACGTGCCGATTCTAAAAACTCATCTTTGGCATCTTGCAAAGATTTCCCATTTTCACGGCAGGCAACTAACCCACCTTCATCAACCATTTCACGAATAGCCGCGGCGGCTTTTAACATCCACTCGGTTCTGACGGCTGGACGAACGTCCGAAAGAAGGCCTTGATTGACTACTCGACGTGCCGCTGCCATTGCGCGATCGGCATCGATGATAGTGGCTTCTGCAATCGTCGCATACGCTTCGGCTGTACCAGGGTTCATGACGGTCAGCGCTTGCTCTGAATCGCACCACTCACCATCAATATAATTAAGGTAATGCATCATATTACTGCTCCAGTGCCGCTTTCACTTGCTTTGCCAACCAGGTTTGAAAGAAATGCGTCGGAACATCCATTTCTGGTGAGAACACGCCACCACCAAAGCCAGGTGAGTAACGACCTTCCTGCATACCTTCGACCGCTCCAATATCTTCGCCGAATACGACTCGCCATGACTCAACGGTAGCAGTACGGCACGCAGCGAACTCATCTTTCGTTGCTTCATCACCCACATAGAAAACACGTAGGTGCTCAACACTCTTATTCGCAGTGATTGGTTCAATCATCATTGCAAAGGCATGATCGGCTTGAATACCAAGCAACACGTTTGGAAAGAGTGCAACATATTCTGCATGACGCAGTTTATCTTCTGGCCAGCTTGGAAATTTAGGTAAGTGTGTACCTGCAGTATCAGAGAGGTTGTATGCGAGACTACCTTGGCCAGCGAAACGCTCTGCAAACATGATGTTGTAGTGATCCTCTAGGCGAGAATAACTGTTCAAACTCGGATGCACCCAAGGTAAGTGGTAAGCTTCACAGTAGTTTTCTACGGCAAGCTTCCAGTTACTTTTCACTTCTATCTCTAAGTTGCCACCCATGTTCACGCGGCGAAGAAGCCCTAATCCTTCTTCACCTAAGAATTGCTGCCAACGTTGCTCTAGCGGCGCGATATGCTCTTCAAAGCTTTCAGCATTGCCCGATAAGTTGACGAATACCATGTCCATCCAAACGGCTGAACGAAGTGGCTTAAGGCCATGTTTTTCACACTTAAATCGGTCATCTTTGTGTTTTGCGATACCACCAATGTGTGGTGTGCCTTTTAGATTGCCGTCAAGATCGTACGTCCATGAATGGTAAGGACAGCGAATCATGCCTTGAACTTCGCCTGCCTCATGCACCAGCTTCATACCACGATGACTACATACGTTGTGGAAAACTTGGACTTCACCTTGGCGATTTCTCATCATGAGTAGTGGAAGATTCATGAAATCAAGTGGCATCACATAACCATTTTTAAGCAGGTCTGATGCAAAACCAATACATACCCAAGTGTTACCAAACACCTGATCACGCTCAAAAGTAAAATACTCTTCGCTGGTGTAGGCCTGATTCGGCATTCCTGTTGCTTCACTGATTGGGTTCAGTACATTATCAACAAGTTCAACAGGAATAATGGTTTGGTTGACATTGCTCATATTCTTATCTCCGAGAGTCGAGTTGCATCCAGTGCGTACAACATCGTGTTGTGTTAGTGGAGATGATTTTGATTAACAACCCGGCAACAAACAAACGACTTTTTCGCCGGGCTTGGATGAGTTTTTGTCATTCATGCATTGATCTCGAACAAAAAAATAACCTTTTAATTAACAATGATCTTCTTGTCATGATTAATACTCATTAACCGATGAGTATTAATCAGTTGAAACACAAAAGCCCTCTCTCTACTCTCTTTCAAAAATTAACAATAACGCAACAAACAATAACGCTAAAACAAACGCACTGTGAGGGATGCCTATGAGAGCAACATCTGGGATATTGAAAGGACTCAATCCGACTGTGACTATCGCATCAAAGATCGTCGTTATCGGTTTTGTACTTTTCTGCGCCATTCTCGCCAACCAAGCGGGCCAATACTTCGAAACGATTTCCGGCATTTTGCTGCAGAATATGAAGTGGTTTTACATCGGACTTGTTTCACTCGTTGTCGGTTTTCTTCTTTACCTTATGGTTAGTCGATATGGACATATTCGTTTGAGTAAAGATGACGAAAAACCAGAGTTTAGTTATTTGTCTTGGGTATCCATGCTTTTTTCCGGAGGCATGGGGATAGGCTTAATTTTCTGGTCGGTCGCCGAACCGATGTGGCATTACGCTGACAACCCATTTACTCAAGGCCTGACCAATGAAGCCGCAACAACATCAATGAAACTGACATTCTTTCACTGGGGTCTACATCCTTGGTCTGTCTTTATCATTGTTGCACTCGCATTAGCTTACTTTTCCTACCGTAAAGATCTGCCTTTTACCCTACGCTCTATCTTGTACCCTTTGATTGGCGATCGTATTTATGGGCCTATCGGGCACACGGTTGATATCCTAACAGTCGCGGTGACTGCTTTCGGTATCTCTCAAACCTTGGGGATGGGAGTTATCCAAATAAACTCTGGTTTGAATCAAGCCTTTGGTCTAGACATTAGTTTGGGGATTCAACTCTTTATTATCGTTTCCCTTTGTACTTGTGCGGTTGCGTCGGTGCTATCTGGTGTAGGAAAAGGTATTCGCCGTTTATCAGAATGGAACATGCTGCTTTCACTCGCACTCGTGCTAGTCGTACTTTACATTGGTCCAACTCGCTATATCTTAAATACGCTACTCGAAAGTACGGGGCTTTATGCACAAAACATTGTCGGTATGAGCTTATGGAGCGATGCACAGAATGACTCTGGCTGGCAAAACTGGTGGACGGCTTATTACTGGCCTTGGTGGATGACTTGGGCGCCTTTCGTTGGCATGTTTGTAGCTCGTATCTCTAAAGGACGCACAATACGTGAACTTATCGGTGGCGCATTAATCGTACCTACGCTAATCACGTTTTTATGGATTTCAGTATTTGGTGGTGCAGCGTTGAAGGTAGAGCAAGACGCTCGTGTTGCTCATCAAGAGCAAGTCACTGCGGCACAAGAAGCCAAACAAACACCACCTGCGGATTTTTCTGGCGGCCCGATTCTTGAAGCGACTAAAGCCGATACGACACGCGCTTTGTTTACGCTATTCGACAATCTAGATACAGGTATGTTTGGTAAACTACTTAGCGTGCTTGCGTGTCTATTACTCGGTACTTATTTCATTACCTCCGCAGACTCGGGTACCTTGGTTCTATGTACCCTCGATGCCGCTGGGCACAGTGAGCCTCCTACCTCTATACGCGTATTGTGGGGGATCATGATCGCAGCCATTGCGGGAGTACTTCTATACGCAGGAGGGTTAAAAGCAATGCAAACGGCCTCCATTATTGCCGGTTTCCCTATCGCCATTTTTATCGCAGTGATGAGCTTAACGCTGTTTCATAGTATTCGACGCGAACCTAAGCCATGGGCAATGCTTCCTGAGCATGTTCACCCAGAGCAAGAGAAACTTGATGGTCCTGTTGAACCGCTTGTTGAAAGCAAAACAGTGGTTTCCGAGCCTATCGCTTCAACATCCTCACTAAAAGATGATTCCACACTCAATCAGGGACCAGTACTAAGTTAGTGCGTCGTTTCATCAATCAATTAAAACAAAGCGGGAACTGGTACTCCCGCTTTTTAACATGACCAAACTCTGTTATTTTCTCTGCTTATTGATTTAGGCTAAACCTCGATCACCCACCTCATCTGGCAACTGTTGCAAAAGCCACTCTCTAAAACGCTTGACGCTTGCTGGGATTAAACCTCTATTTTTAGGTTCAAGCATAGAGAAATTGGAAGGTGTTGAAAGCACGTGTTCGACTGGCCTAACTAAAGCACCGCTTTGTAAATAGTCGTCCACTAATGACCCCCAGGCTAACGCGATTCCCTGACCATTAATTGCCGCTTGTAACAGCATTGGATAGTTATTGATGTTCATGCGATTACGAGGCGAAATATTTGGCAATCCTACACTCGCAAACCACTGCTCCCAATTCACCCAATCTCTTTGAGACTCTTCCAGATAGAGTAACGTTTTATTGAAGATTTCTTCTGGCTTACTAGGCTGGCCGATTTTCTCTAGATAAAGCGGGCTACACACAGGGAATACTTCTTCTGAAAATAGCGTTGTCACGTCCATTTCCGCAGGTGGAGTGCGACAATAAAACAAGGCGATATCGCAATCTAATCGGCGTAAGTCCAACACATTATCTGAGGCCAATATCCTTATATCGATGTCATCATGTTCATTTTGAAATTGAGCAACCTTAGGCAACAACCACAAGGCTGCCATTGCATTTGTCGTCGCAACCGTGATCTTTTGTTCGCCCTGCCACTTCTTCACTTCACCCGTGATTTGAGCAATATCGAGCAAAGATTGGCTGACAGCTTGATAATATTGAAGACCTGTAGGCGTTAAATTAATGCTTCGATTGGCTCGCGTGAACATAGCCTTGCCTAAGTATTCTTCTAATTGTCTAATTTGGCGACTGATAGCACCTTGGGTCACGTTTAGCTCGTCAGCGGCTAATGTAAAACTCAAGTGCCGCGCCGACGCTTCAAACGCAACGAGGCTATTTAAAGGTGGGAGGGGTTTGATTTTCATGTATCTTCCAGTAAGGCAGTATTGTAATTATTTTTATTCCCGGCAATCTTATGTTGCACGTGGATAATGCCATTCTGGACAACACCTCAAAAACGACAATTTATAAATGATAAAAAATAGAGATGAATCATAAATTGTTGTGAGACAGACTGCCGTATACAGTTTCGTGGCTACAACGAGCACAAAAAGAGGAGCAGTTACTCCTCTTTTGTCTAGCCTTTTGCTCACTTTGTACGAGTTAGCCCATTTACCCTATTGCCAGTTTAGTACTCGCGTAACGCGCTTTTTTCTTTCTTGGACTGGCTAAGAAGTACGCTAATGTAAGAGGCCCTAATCGTCCCATAAACATCATGAAGATGATCACTAACTCACCCGGTTCGGACAAACTGCCCGTTAAGCCTCGCGATAACCCAACCGTACCCAGTGCCGAGACCGCTTCGAACATAATGTCTAACATAGACGCTTTCTCTGTCAGTAACAGCGTGAATATGGCAAACCAAGTCACCCCCACCGAGATCAGAGTCAGCGCCAATGCCTTGCTGATGGTCTCTTTGGGAATCTCGCGTTGAAAGGCATAGGTTGCTTCATCGCGACGCAAATAGCTGTAAGTTGCCAAGACCAATACCATAAATGTCACAACTTTAATGCCACTTGCCGTACTCAATGATCCACCGCCGATAAACATCAACACCAGAATGATCGCCATTGTGGCATCTTCCAACTGATCGATAGCTAAAGTGTTGAAACCTGCCGTTCTTGGCGTCACCGCTTGAAACCACGATGCCCACCATTTCCCTGCTTCGCTCAAAGGGCCAAGCGTGTTGGGGTTCTCATATTCAATCAGGTAAATGGCGATAAGTGCCACCACGTTAATGATCACCGTGCCTAAGATCATCATTCGACTGTAAACGGTGAGTCGGTGCCAACGGCGATTGCGTTTTAAGTCAATCCAAACCGAGAAGCCTAAACCACCAATAATGAACAAACTGGTAATGGTGAAGTTAACGATCGGGTCGTCCACGTAAGGCATTAAGCTATCGGCACTCAACGCAAAACCTGCATTGTTAAACGCACTGATGGTGTAGAAGAAACCATGGAACAAACTGGTTTTCCAGCCCAGCTCTTCACTCCAATAAACGCTCAAAATAGTGAAACCAATAAGTTCAACGAGCAGAGCGAACATCAATACAGATTTAGCAGTGGCAATGAGTGTCGATGAGTCAGTCTGGTTGAACGCCTCTCTCGCGACGGCTCGCTCCAAAAAGCCAATTTTTCCGCCCAGAGCCAGCAAGGTCACGATGGCAAACGTCATCAAACCTAAGCCACCACATTGAATCAGGAAAGCAATAACCACTTGCCCAAAAGGCGTAAACGCCGTGCCCGTGTCCACCACAACTAATCCCGTCACCGTAATGGCCGATGTTGCTGTAAACAGGCTTTGAATCCAAGTGATGGGCTCTGTGGTGGCAATCGGCAGTTTGAGTAAGACCGTGCCGAGCATGATCAAGCACGCAAAGCTGAGGCTAAGTATTAATGGCGGTGCGCCCAACAATTTTTTGCCCGCTTTGGGTTTTCGCTCGATTGGGATAACAGAGGGATGCCACAAAACCATGTTACACCAACCTTGGAGCGACGTATTTCAGCTCAGCGCGACTACCGCAAAGCAACAGCGTGTCGAACTCATTAAGCACAAACTCATCATTGATATTGGTGTAGACGGCTTCTTCGCGCTTCACCAAGATAGGCTGAATGTTGTAACTGCCTCGGCTGATCAACTTAGAAAGCGGCGTATCGTGCAGATTGGATTTAACGTGGATTTCCACCACATACAAACCATGCCCCATTTCCAAATAGTTGTTCACCATCGGATAGTTGAGTGCCTGCGCGACTCTTACGCCCATCTCCTCTTCCGGATGAATAATGCGTTGTACACCAAGCTTAGACACGATGGTGTGGTGTGCTTTGGTGCTCGCTTTGACCCAAATAGATTTCACACCCAGATTTTTCAGCGCCAGCGTACACAACAAACTGGCTTGCATGTCTTCGCCAATCGCCACCAACACCACATCACTGTTCGCTAACGCTAACTCTCTGAGTGCACCTTCGTCTGTTGCGTCACATATGACCGCTTGCGTTAACTCTTCGACGTATTTCTCGACGATTTTCGGGTCGCTATCCACCCCCGTTACGGTGTGTCCAAGATGAATAAGTTCTAAGCTAGCGGCAACGCCAAATCGCCCTAAACCAATTACTGTAAAGTGAGCCATATCAATCCCTAACTGTGTTTTATGTATAGAAAATGCTAATGCGCTAAGGGCTAGGCTGATTTTCCGTCACGAAAAATAGGCAACACGAATCCTGTTCGAGTGCCGATAACCAGCACTAAACCTTGGCATTAACGTTGATTAAATTTGGAATTTAGTGGTGCTTGGACGTCTCAAGCACTAAACGATAACCCAGCCCCGGCTCGGTTTTTAATAGCCGCTGTTCGTCAGCACTATCGTTCAGTTTTTTGCGTAGTTGACTCACTAACACGCGTAAGTAGTGAGTGTCTTCGACATGACTTTTTCCCCAAATCACCGCTAGCAAATGAGTTTGCTCAATGAGTTTTCCCGGCTTGAGAATCAACTGTTCAATGAAAGAAAATTCTTTCTTGGTGAGTGGAATTTCCCTCTGATCCAACCAAAATTGGTGGGTGCTTTTGATGATTTTGACTCGGCCAGCCACCAGCTCATCAGCGATGGATTTCTCATCCACCAAATCTCGAACCAGCACTTTGATGCGCGCGATGAGCTCTTTTACGCCAAAAGGCTTGCTTAAGTAATCATTCGCGCCCGCTTCTAAAAGGCGGATTTTTTCCTCTTCTTGATCGCGAGCTGTCAGCACTAGCACTGGCGTTTTATACGTCTGACGAAGCGTCGTGAGAAACTCCGTCCCATCGCCGTCGGGCAAGCCTAAATCTAGCAGAATGACGTGCGGCGAATGTGCTTCGAAACACGCTTTGGCTTCTGCAATGGTACTCGCGCCAATGTAATCAAACCCTTCAGCAGACAGCGAAATTCGAATAAAGGTATGAATGCGAGGCTCATCGTCCACGACTAAAACTTTGTAACTCACGCCTGCTCTGCTCCTTGATTGAGTGGAAGTAGAATGCGGATCAGCGTCCCTTCTGATACTGGCATAGATTGAATCTCTCCTTGGTGTGCGATGATGATGCCTTTGGCAACCGCGAGTCCCATTCCGGTGCCTGAATCGGCCGATTTGTTGTTCGCGCCGGAATAGAAAAGGTTGAATATTTTTTCCGCATCTTCAGCTTTGATGCCAATCCCCATGTCCCGAACATCAATCACGCACGACAAACCCTGCTTAGAAAGTGAAACCTCAACAGATTCATTCTCTGGTGAAAATCGCATGGCATTATCCAGCACATTAAAAATCGCTTGTTCGATGAGCGAACGACTTACTGATAAATAACCAACGGAATCATCCATATTCATGGACACTTTCTCGGTGTAATTCGGCAAACGAGAAACCGCATCCCGCACAATATCTGCAATCAGCTCATCTTTTTTGGTAATTTTTAATGTGCCGTGCTGGAGCTTAGTCGCCTGTAAGAGGTTCTCGATATATTGATGCAAGCGATGGCTTTCTGAAGTCGCACTGTCGAGCAATTCTTTACGCTCTAAGTCATCGAGCTTGGGCATGTACTCGTTGAGTGTGGTCAGTGTTCCAATAATGGTTGCTAGCGGCGTGCGTAGGTCATGGGACACCGATAGCAGGATGCTGTTTTGCAGCTTGGTTTGTTTTAACTCTCCCTGCTGCCGACGATAAAGATCCGCAAAGGTGCTGGTGATAAAAGCCACCACCATAAACACGACTAAATTAAAAATGTCTTCCGGACGAAACATCTGCAAAGAGTAACGAGGCGTCGTGAAAAAGAAGTTGAAGCTCAACGCTTCGACCACCGCCGCCGCATAAGCGAATCGCGAGTTGCATTGAAACGCCACTACCACGACCGCTAACTGTAAAATCAGCAGGACTGCGGCTGTAGAGCCAAACAGTTGGTCTAACAGCCATGAGACGACAACCGCACCAACAATCACGGTAGTAGAAAAGAGAAAGGTGTTATCTCGCCATTGAACAAACATAAAATACATCAACCAAAATTCGATGTAGAAAACTTTAGCAAAAGCCCATTCGGAGTTCGCGTAAAAAAAGCGTAAAAAATTCAATAACGATAGTGAGTTATAAACATAATCATCATTAAGTTGGCCTAACTCAATGAATAATCACAAGTTAACGTTGCCCATTAACGCCTACTTACTCGGTATAAACGACAGACACAAAAAAGAGGAGCATTTGCTCCTCTTTCGTGTAGCGTCATATTAGATGACTTGCAGTTGAGCATCACCTTGCTCAGACAAAAATCCGCCGGTTTGATGCTTCCACAACTGAGCGTAAACACCACCCAATTGCAGCAGCTCGTAATGCGAGCCTTGCTCAATGATTTTGCCGTCATCCATTACAATCAAACGATCCATCGCGGCAATCGTTGATAAACGGTGAGCAATCGCAATCACTGTTTTTCCTTCCATCAGAACTTCAAGGTTTTCTTGAATTGCCGATTCTACTTCTGAATCAAGTGCAGACGTTGCTTCATCCATGATCAAAATTGGCGCGTTTTTCAGCAGAACGCGAGCAATCGCCACACGTTGACGCTGACCACCAGACAGCTTCACACCGCGTTCACCCACTTCAACGTCATAGCCAACGTTACCTTGCTCGTCTCGTAGAGATTGAATGAAATCATGAGCATGTGCTTTCTCAGCAGCTGCGATAACGGCATCCATTGAAGCATCTGGATCACCGTAAAGAATGTTCTCTTTAATTGAACGATGCAGCAAAGAGGTGTCTTGCGTGATCATACCGATGTGTTGGCGAAGCGACTCTTGTTCAACTTGAGAAATGTCCTGTCCATCAATACAAATCTTACCGCTATTTACGTCGTAAAAACGCAGCAACAAGTTGACCAACGTGGATTTACCTGCCCCAGAACGACCGACAATGCCGACTTTTTCGCCCGGTTTGATAGTCAGGTTCAAGTTCTCAAATACCGCCTTCTCGTCACTGTAGTTAAAACCTACGTGATCAAAGCAGATCTCACCTTGGGAGATTTGCAAAGGCTTAGCATTTGGTACGTCTTTCACTTCAACATCGTTTGAAATCGTATTGATGCCGTCCACTACCGTGCCAATGTTTTCAAACAGCGCGCTAACTTCCCACATGATCCACTTCGACATACCTTGTACGCGCAATGCAATACTGATGGCAATCGCAATAGCACCAATTGTTACAGCGTGATCTAGCCATAGATAAACCGAAATGGCACTAATAGACATCAGCAGCAAATAGTTGATGGCATCCACACTAAACAGTAAACAAGCCACCATGCGCATTTGGCGGTAAACCGTCACCAAAAATTGCTTCATGCTACTTTCTGCGTATTCCAACTCTCGTTGCGAGTGCGCGAATAGCTTTACGGTAGATATGTTGGTGTAAGAATCGACAATGCGCCCAGTCATTACAGAACGAGCATCCGCTTGCTCTGTCGCTACTTGTTTCATTTTAGGGATAAAGTAGAACTGGATAACCGCGTACATTCCTATCCAAATCACAATAGGCAACATTAGCAAACCATCGGCTTCGCCCATCATCCAGAGCATCGAAAGAAAATAAACGCTGATATAAACCAGTACATCCACCAGCTTCATGACCGTTTCTCGTACCGCTAACGCACTTTGCATCACTTTGGTCGCAACTCGGCCTGCAAAGTCACGCTGGAAAAATCCAACCGCTTGTTTTAGCAAGTAACGGTGAATCAACCAACGGATAGACATCGGGTAGTTACCCAATAACGTTTGGTGCATCACCATTGAGTGGACAAAACCGAGAGCTGGCATCACAACCGCCACTAAGAACAGCATCATTAGCATGCGATCACCCTGGTCTTGCCAGAATGTTGCGCGTTCTTGATTAGAGAGAATATCGACGAGCTCGCCCATATAACGCAACAGCGTCACCTCAGTAATGGCAATAAGCGCACTGAACACAGCCATAACGAGTAAAGGGGCTTCAAAGCCACGAGTGTAAAAACGACAAAAGCCAAATAGCGTCTTCGGTGGCTTTTCGGTTTCCATCTGGGGAAAGGGTTGGGTCAGTTTTTCAAACCAATTGAACATAACAATGACTTTAGGTACCGCGAATGAATTTGCGAACGTTTTACTATCTTTTGATACAAAAGTCAGTAAAATACCGAAACAAAAGCTCAAATGATAATAATTACAATTAAGCTTAGCGTTAATCATAATTATCGGGAATAGATTTATGCAAAAGAATAACTCACTGACCATCGCGATCCGCAACGCGTTGGTTTGTGCTTTAGCACCTACAGCAGTGGTTGCATTCACAGCACAAGCTCAAGAAGACGTCGTACAAGATGACGTGATTGCCATGGAGACCATAACGGTCACCGCGCAAGCACTTAAAGTAGAAACCCCGGCAGCAGAAACGCCGCGCAGCGTATCTATCATTTCTGAAGATGAACTTCGTGTTCGTGCACCGAAAAAGCTAGATGAAGCATTACGCTACACGTCTGGTGTAACCGCTCAGCCTTATGGCGCAGACAACGACACTGATTGGTTCAAAGTTCGTGGATTTGATGCAGCGACTTACCTAAACGGCAACCGCCTATTCCGCGATGGTTACTACACATGGTTGGTCGAACCTTACGGCCTAGAAAGTGTAGAAGTCGTTAAAGGTCCATCGGCTATTCTGTTTGGTGAATCGGCACCAGGCGGTATCGTGAATGCTGTTCAGAAAAAACCAACGTTTACGCCTCAAGGCGAAGTAAAAGTCGAAGTTGGCAACAACCAACACCAATCCGTAGGTTTTGACATTGCTGACGAAGCAAACGACGCAGGCACTGTGCGCTATCGTTTGGTTGGCTTGATGACAAGCCAAGATGGTGAACTGGACGGCACAAATAACGAGCGTTTCTACCTAGCGCCAAGTGTCGAGTTCGACATTTCTGACCGTACAATGCTGACCGTTTTGGCAACTTACCTTCATGATGACGGTGTACCAACTAACCCATTCTTCCCGGCAGCAGGTACTCTGATTGGTTCTAACTTTGGCAAAATCGATCCTTCGACTAACCTTGGTCAGCCAAACTACGATAAATACGAACGCACGCAGTTTTCTCTAGGTTACTTACTAGAGCACGACATCAATGACACGTGGTCACTCTCGCAAAACCTCAACTACGGTTCGAATGAGTTGTACTTGCGCAGCTCTTACGCGTTCTCAAACAACGATCCAGCGAAAGAAGAGTTAACGCAAGGCATCGTATTCCGTGACGGAAAAAACCAGAGCATCACGTTCGATAACAATGCTGTCGGTAACTGGATGACAGACAACGCAGAGCACACAGTGCTTATCGGTATGGATCTGCAATTCCACAAAACCGATGGCGACGAGCAGGACAACTACGCATTTGGCACCATCAATCCGTGGAACCCTGTTTACGGTAACTTCACCCCTCTTGATCCTGCCAACAACGTGAAACGTGAGATTGAGAAATCTCAAGCAAGTCTCTATTCACAATACCAATTGAAACTGCATGAACAGTGGATTGGTAACATCGGTGCTCGTTACGACTGGGTGAAAACAGAAAACTCTGGCAAAGGCGCTACCGTTGATCAAAGTGAATCTCGTGATGATGGTCAGCTCTCTCTAAGTGCGGGTGTGATGTACCTTGCAAACAATGGCCTGTCACCTTACGCAAACTACTCTCAGTCGTTTGAAGTGATCAGCACTATTGATGCGGCAACCAATGAACTTTACAAACCGCTGGAAGGCGAGCAAGTAGAAGTGGGTGTGAAGTATGAGCCAAGCTTTATGGATGGCTTTATCAACCTTGCATGGTTCGACATCACGCAAAAGAATGCATTGGTCACAAACCCATCAACATGGATTGCGACACAAACAGGTGAAGTGACATCTCAAGGTGTTGAGCTAGAAAGCACGGCGCAGCTAACCGACGATCTAAAACTGATGGCAAGCTACACCTACACTAAAGCGAAAACAGATGAGAGCTTTGGCCAAGGTAAAAAACAAGCCGCACTTATTCCTGAGCACCAAGCTTCTGCATGGGTAGACTACAGCGCCTACAGCCTGATTCCAGGCCTCAATATCGGTACTGGTGTGCGCTACGTAGGTGAGTCAAAAGATAACCCTAAGAGCTCGAACCTAACGGTTCCTTCAGTCACTCTTTGGGATGCGTCAGTCACTTACGACATCACTTCACAGTGGCAAGCACAGCTAAACGTGAACAACATCCTAGATAAAGAGTTTGTTTCAGGTTGCGATTACTGGTGTTACTACGGCCAGTCTCGCTCTGTTATGCTAAACGCAAACTACCGCTGGTAATTGTACTTCTACTCCCCTCTATTGAGGGGAGTTTTCTCCTAAGAGCCATCCATGTTTCAACTGTCTAATATTGAGATCGTGCGAGGTGGACGTCAGATCCTCGGCATCGAACAACTTAACATCCCAACAAATGAGCTAACGGTCGTTTTAGGCCATAACGGTTCAGGTAAGTCGACACTGGTGAACCTGCTTTCTGGTCAAATGCCACCAGATAAAGGCACGGTAACACTAAACGATACTTCCCTTTCATCACTCAAAACCAAAGAGTTGGCAAAACAGATCGCCTATTTGCCACAAAAGCTGCCCTCTTCGGCTGGTTTAACGGTAGAAGAGCTAGTGCGCTTAGGTCGCTTTCCGTGGCGTGGGGCACTTGGTCGTTGGAAAGCTGAAGACAAACAGATCATCACGCAGGCTATGGAACGAACAGGGGTTACACCTTTTGCTCAAGCTTTGGCGGATGACTTATCGGGCGGCGAGCGCCAACGCGCTTGGGTGTCTATGCTACTGGCTCAACAATCGCCAATTTTAATTCTCGATGAGCCAACCTCGGCGCTCGATGTTCACCATCAGTTTCAACTAATGGCGCTGCTGGCAGAACTGAATCGAACCGAGAACGTAGGCATTATCGTGATCCTGCACGATCTGAACTTAGCCCTGCGCTACGCCACCCACATTGTTGCGCTCAAAAAAGGTAAAATTGCCTTTGAAGGCAACGCCGACATGTTGTTAGACGAGGCACGCCTTTCTAAACTATATGAGTCACCAATTAAGCTGATTGAGCACCCAAGCCCGGCTAACACATTAGCGAGCCAAAAGGTGGCTGTTGTATGCGCATAATGGCTCGTTTACTTACTGTGGTTACACAATCTGCTTTTCTCCTCGTATTTTTTATGACCAATGCACATGCAGTCATCACCGTTACCGATGAATATGGTGAGCATAGTTTTGAGCAAGCGCCTCAACGCGTTGTAGCCTTAAACTGGGACATCTTAGAACAAGTCTTGGCGCTAAACGTAGAACCAATCGCAGCCCCAAATTTACCAGGCTACCGCCAATGGGTCGTCAATCCAACTGCACCAGAGTCAATTGAAGATATTGGAACCCGAGCAGAGCCCAACTTAGAAAAAATAGCCAGTTTGAAACCAGATGTCATCCTTGCTGCGTCTCCACAGCAAGACTTGATTCCGTTACTCAAACAAATTGCTCCGGTAATCTATTTACCTAATTTTTCTGAAAATGAGGCCGCAGCTGAAACGGCCATTCGTCACTTTCGTACGCTCGGCAAGCTATTCAATAAAGAGGCACTTGCTGAACAGAAATTGGCAGAATTAGATGCTTCATTTGCGCAGATGCGCCAGCGAATTCGCCACTATTACTCTGCTCCACTCAGCATTCTTGTGATGCGATTTTCAACCCCGAATACTGTATTACTTGCAACCGAAAACTCTACCACTGACTACGTGGTTAGAAAACTGGGATTACAGGCTCCAATTAAAGAGGACCCACGTGCGTGGGGAGTAAAGCAAGATCGAATCAATCGGCTTCAGGGCCTTCAAAACAGCTACGTTCTCTACGTACAACCTTTCCCAGAAGAACGAAAACTGAAAGAGTCGCCACTTTGGCAAGCGATGCCGTTTGTGAAAAAGCAGCGGGTAAATTCAGTCAGAGCAGTGTGGGCGTATGGCGGTGCCATGTCTTTGCAATACACCGCTGAAGCGATTACCGACAGTCTAATAGAGTTGGCACCAGAACAATGAGAACGAAACATTATATTGGTTATCTGGCGCTGATTACGTTACTTAGCGTCTTTAGCCTACAAATTGATACTAATTTATCACTTTTCGAACAATGGCAATTATTAACAAAACCAGAGGTAGCAACCGAGTTTCGTGATGTATTCTTTACGCAAGCGCAACTTCCTAGGTTAAGTATGACCCTGCTTGTTGGTGCCATGCTTGGTCTCACCGGCAGCTTAATGCAGCAATTAACGCAGAATAACCTCACCTCGCCGTTGACTCTTGGCACCTCTTCTGGTGCTTGGCTTGCATTAGTCGTGGTAAACATTTGGTTCGTCGATTGGGTCGCCGATTACTCTGCATTAGCCGCAATGTTTGGGGCTTTAGTGGCGTTTGGCCTGATCGTATCAATTGCCGGTGTGCGTAATATGACAGGTTTGCCGTTGGTCGTTTCGGGGATGGTGATCAATATCTTGCTCGGTTCTATCGCCACAGCCATTATTATTTTAAACGCCCAGTTCGCACAGAATATTTTTATGTGGGGAGCAGGAGACCTCTCTCAATACAGCTGGGATTGGTTTGAGTGGTTATTGCCTCGCTGCGCTATCGCAATCGTAATTTTGATCGTCGCACCACGTATTCTGACCTTAATGAAACTAGGACAAGAAGGCGCTGCAGCCCGAGGCTTAGCGGTATTACCCGCGTTTGGTGCGTTAATGGTGATGGGTATTTGGCTGGTATCTGCCTCCATCACCGCAGTTGGTATTATCAGCTTCATCGGATTACTGACACCCAATATTGCCAGAGCGATGGGGGCAAGAACACCGCGCGACGAATTGATCAGCAGCATGCTTTTGGGCGCAATGCTACTAATCATCACAGACTCTGCCGCTATTTCGCTGAGCTTATGGTTAGAGGAAACCATTCCTAGCGGTGTAGCGGCTGCAGCTATTGGCGCTCCCGCTTTAATTTGGTTTACTCGTAAAAAGCTGACGGCAACCGATCAACTTAACCTTTCAATGAGCCAAGGAAAAACGGCGCTTTCTAAACGCGCGGTATGCAGCATTGCGCTATTCAGTCTGGTTGGGATTCTAGCTTACTCATTCGTTACCCATGGTATAAACGGAATTCAATGGTCTGTGCCAGGTGAGTTCCAATGGCAATTGCGTTGGCCGCGAATGTTAACCGCACTTTCTGTCGGTATTGCGCTATCCGTTGCCGGAATCATTTTGCAACGCATTGTTTATAACCCTCTGGCAAGTCCCGATATTCTCGGTGTGTCTTCCGGAGCCACGTTTGCCATTATAACGACAGGAGTCATCGCTGGGTCGCTTCTCTCCGCATTTAGCTGGGGTATCGCTTTTTTCGGAAGTATGTCCGTATTGATGTTATTGCTGATTATCGGTAAACGAAGCCATTTTAATCCATCTAACTTCGTGTTGTCCGGCATCGCACTAACGGCACTATTAGAAGCCCTCGTTCAATTTTCGCTAGCTCAAGGCTCAGGTGACAGTTACAAAATTTTATTGTGGCTAACTGGTTCTATTTATCGAGTCACAGCCGACACCGCACTGATGCTATGTTTGGCCATAATAGTTCTGCTTGCCGCTGTATTCTCGATTTCTCGTTGGCTAACACTAATTTCCATCGGGCGACAATTCTCAAATGCACGAGGGCTTAACCCTACCGTAGCCAATACGCTTATGCTCACCATCGTTGCTTTGTTATGCGCCTTTTCTACCGCTACAGTTGGTCCAATATCTTTTGTTGGCTTGGTCGCTCCCCATATGGCGATGATGTTAGGAGCAAGAAAAGTGAAAGAGCAACTGTGTGTCGGTGCCTTAATTGGCGCAACCCTAATGTTGTGGGCAGATTGGCTAGGACAAATCGCTATTTATCCAAGTCAGGTCGCAGCTGGCACGTTGGTCGCTATTATAGGCAGCACTTACTTCCTATTTTTAATGCTGAAGAGTAAATTCAGCTAAGTTGGGAATATTGTTACAGCCTAAAAATACGCTAAGAAAAACAAACCCCGCTATTTTGATAGCGGGGTTTGAAATTAAAGGCGAAGTACGATGCTCTATTCTTCTCGCACTACAGGAAAACGTTGCTCATAAAGTTCCATAAAGTCCTTACGAATTAAGTGCTCTAAGTGGTTCGCTTTATCGGTTGGGCAGAAAATCATCACGTGCAGAATTTGTTCACCATTAATGTTACTAGAAATATGCATATGTGGCTCAGAACCAGGAAGGTCAACACCGGCATGTTTTTCAATCATCGCATTGTAACGATGTGCAACATCAGCAAAGTAACTGCAATGTTCTTCAATTTTATCAGTTAAAATCGGTAGCAGTGGATACAAATTGACGAAGTCTTTCACCACTACAGAAAAGTTGTGGTAAACGTACCGCTTCATGAAGTTGAGGTTCTTTACTGGATAGGTAAAGAACATACTATTAGGCAATGTCGCTGTTTTGCCGGTGTAATGATATTGCCCATGATGCAGGTCGATCTCTTGAATCACCGTCGCCATCATATTGTGCTCAATCACTTCACCGCATAACTTCCCGACCTCAATCCAGTCCCCAACGCGAAAAGAACGTGAACTTGCTCTTTGAATCGAACCCGTAAAACACAAAATGATTTCTTTGGATGCCACTACAATGGCAACGGCAATCGCCGTTACACTCAGAGCAAACTCGTTAATTTCTGATTGCCATAAAATAAATAAAATCAGTAATGTAACAGCAAAGGTGCCATTTTTAGTTCTGGACATCCAACTACGCTGATCTTCTGAGAGAAAAGCGTGATCACCACGAATCATCGATAAAATTGCACGACGAATTAACCACATAATCGCAAAGATCAGTGCGGTAAAAATCAATTTATGAGTGAGAAGAAAATCGACAACTAACTGCACTTTCTCCATTCCACGGCTCCCTCGAATAAAAATACGGCCCAGTAACAGCTAACGATAACAAATTATTTTGTCTGTTGTCCGTGCTCACTCAAGTCTTTTTGAAATTACTCCTCTCTGAAGGCGCGATTCATGCTTTCTGTAATTGGCTTTATTAGGTAGCTCAATGGCGTTCGTGGCTCAGATAAAATAAGCACTTCGGCATTCATGCCTGAGGTTAAACGATGTTTTGTCACATCTTCCGGTGAAATTGCAATTCTAGCGAGATAAAAATCTTCTTGGTTTTCTTGCGAGAGCTTATCGGCAGAAATCGTCAGCACAGTACCGTCTAAAGGTGCCAACGTCCGTGCATTCAGAGCGGTCAGACGAACATGCGCTTGCTGGCCTGGATTCACTAAATCAATATCCTGAGGATTAACACGAGCCTCGACTAACAACTTATCGTCTTGCGGGACCAGTTCTAGTAACGTTTCACCCGAGCCAATCACACCTTTTTCGGTAAACACTTGCATGTTGACTACGCGACCAGAAATAGGTGCGTTGATCGTTGTTCTTGCGACAATATCTTGAGCGGAGCGATATTCTTCCCGAATTGCGACAATTTCCGTTTTGGTATTTCGTAGTTCCTCGACAATCTCATTCAGCCTTTCAAGCTTCAACTCTTCAATTTGCGCTAGGTTCTCATCTAACCTTTTTCTAACGGTGAGCGACTGCCTATCTAACTGGCTTAAGGTACTTCTCACCTCCGCTGCTAAGCGCTTGAGTTGAAGTAAAGTAGATTTTCCCGAGAAACCTTTTTGCACCAAGGCTTGGTTGCTGTCTATTTCTTCAGCAATAAAGTTGAGCCGTTCCGTCTCAATCACTTTGGTTTGCTGAAGGTTTTCAAGCTCTAAATTTGCTCCAGAAATACTCTGCTCAATGATACTCAGTTTACTATCAAAGAATCGCTTTCTCGCTTCAAAGATCTTGTTTTGAACCAGTTGTGCTTCTTGTACGATATCGACACGGGGAATGCTTTCAAGATCATCAGACCATACAATCGTTGGAAGCTCATCAAGCTCCGCACTTAAACGGTTTTCCTTTGCTAGAGTATGGATAAAACGACCACTTAACGAGTCCAACTTAGCCATAGCTTGACGCTTAGAAAGTTGAATTAATAACTGACCTTTTTCGACTAAATCCCCTTCCTGTACATATAGCTTTTCAATAATACCGCCTTCTAAATGCTGAATTTCTTGTCGCTTAGTGAGAACTGACAAATCACCATAAGCAATCGCTGCACTTTCTAATTTGGCTGTTGCAGCCCAGTAGCCAAGGCCTCCAAGAAAAACACTTAAGGTCACCACACCGAGTAAAATTGGTTTTCGAAAGTTTAGTCTCGCTTTGGGGCTAAAACGATATACGATCTCGGTAGAACTCTGATTAACGGTTGGCAGTTGATTGCTCATTTCTTACCCTTGGGATATCTGTTCTTTCTTCGCCCATCAAACGTTTTAATACTTCATCTTTAGCGCCGTATAACTTGACTCGGCCGTCAGCCAAATACAAGAGCCTATCCATTTGTCGTAACGTGCTCGGATTGTGAGCAATGACGATAATCGTTGTACTCTGTGCTTTTAAATGGGCAATCAAACGTTGATACGCAGCCTCTCCCTCACCATCGAGGTTGGCATTCGCTTCATCGAAAATCACAATAGAAGGGTCGCCATAAACGGCTCTTGCAAGAGCGATTCTCTGCCTTTCCCCCCCAGATAAACCACGGCCATTTTCACCAATAATGCAATCATAGCCTTTGTTTTTCTTGAGTATTAATTCATGACATCCTGCTAGTTGAGCCGCCTTGATGACTTTAGCGGGGTCTTCTTCTTTAAAGCGCGCGATGTTCTCTCGAATTGTGCCAGGAAATAACTCCACCTCTTGAGCGAGATACCCAAAATGCACGCCGCGATCTTCAGATGCCCATACGGAGACTTCCATTCCATCAAGAGTCACTTTACCCGCTAATGGCTTAACCGTACCTAATAACAGCCGAGCAAACGTCGATTTACCCGTACCAGAAGGGCCAATCACCCCAACAGCAACACCCGGAGGAATCGATAAGCTGAGCGATGAGAGCACTGGTTCGGTTGCTCCAGGATGGCGATAGGCCAGTCCGGTAAGCTCATAGTGTCCTTTTGGTTTAGGCAGTGGCATATCTGATTCATCTTGGCGCACGATCGCATCGATTTCTTTCAACCTTTTATAGGCGCCTTTAGCAGACATCGCGCTTCGCCACGTGCCTATCGCCTGCTCCATCGGCGATAATGCCCGACTCATTAATATGGAGCTCGCGATCATCGCCCCTGCCGTTATCTCATGTTGGATAACTAACCATGCACCACCTCCCAGTAAAAATATCTGTAATGAGCCACGCACAAACTTAGAAAAGTTAGCCATGTAGATAGACTTACCTGCAACTCGCTCTTCAAGCACATTCACTTCGCTCACGCGCGACTGCCACTTCTCTAAAAATGCATTCATCATCCCCATTGCGAGAATTGAATTGGAGTTTTGCGTGGCTAATTCTGCGTTGTTGATATGAGAAATCGCTCTGACTTCGCTCTCTTGCATTGTTTTACGCGTCATTAGCTCATTAAGTAGACCTAGGCTAAACAATACGATAGATCCAAGTAACGCGATGTGACCTAGTATCGGGTGCAATAAATACACAAATAAAATAAACAGCGGTGTCCAGGGCGCATCCAACAGTGGATAAGGTGCTTGACTGCTCAAAAAGCTTTTGATGTTCTGAATGTCTCTCAGAGTTTGCGAGGTATAACTCTTCCCAGTATGTGATTGATATTGAATCGTGCGCTTGAGCATGAAAGCGGAGAGTTTTGTGTCCATCCAATAACCAAAAGATTTACTCATTTGTGCTCGTGCAATGTCGATGATGGACATGGTTAACAGCGCGACAATTACGATGACAGTGAGCAAGAATAAAGTATCGGTTGAGTAGGAGGATATAACTCGGTTGTACACTTGAAGCATGTACAACGGAATCGAGAGAACCAATAAGTTGATAAAAAGGCTAAAAACGATCAGCAAGCCCGCAAGCGTGCATAGTTTTTGTTTCACTTCTTTGAAAACCGTTTTTTGCACGACTACTTCCGTTTAACGTGAAAATTGTAGGCGCCAGAAATACTAGCGCCTAGCTTAAGATAACCTCAAATCGCTCTAGAGTGTCCGATTAGTTCACCTCAGCATGGCAGAGCCACGCAAACTAATTCCCATCCAGAGTTATTTTCAGTCGTTTAGATTACGAACAGATCTGCACCATAGGTGTTGATGTCAGTTTCAGTCACGCCAATAAGTTTCACTGTTAGATCAGCCCCATCGGTAAACACTGCATTCCCAACTGCATCGTAGCTAAAGCTTAAATCACCAAAGTCAGTGACAGAGTCGCTAATGATGTGCAAAGAGTCTTCACCAATGGTGAAATCAACAACTTTGGCTTCGCCATGGCCACCAAACTTATCCGTGAACACAAACTTATCGCCATTGCTGCCGCCAACTAAAACGTTGTCACCAGAACCAGCAACAAGAATATCTTCACCGACACCACCATTTAATTTATTGTCACCCAACAAACCCAACAGCAAGTCATTACCGGTACCACCGCCGAGGTAGTCGTTTCCTGTACCAGCCCTAAGGATGTCATCTCCAGCACCACCAGTTAGGCGATCGTCGCCGTCGCCGCCGATCACATAATCATTACCGCCACCGCCAACAAACGAGTCATTACCACCAAAACCGATAAACAAATCATCGCCGCCATCGAAATCAGCAAATTGGTTATTTACACCTGCATCGCCTAAATACGTGTCATTGTCACTTGCGCTCATTTTTATTCCCTCTTAGCTTATTAATTGAATAGACCTTCTGTTCCACGTCTGACTAGATTCGTCACGACATGAGAAGTCTAATAGTCAACTGAATAGGAATAAGTTTGAATATGGGATGATATTTCAGACTGACATTTTAATAATAAATATAAAATTTAGTACTTTATAGAGTATTTTCTTTTTATTACAGCAAGTTAATACTAGTACTACAGGTTTCTCTTAGCCCAACTTGTAGCTTGCGTACGGTTCTTTACTTCTAACTTTCTAAAAATATTGTATAGATGTGATTTAATAGTATGCTCGCTGATAAATAAAGAATCAGCGATTTCCATATTTGAACCACCTTCTTTCAACATTTTTAAAACCTGAACTTCACGCCGAGTAAGCTCAACCTCAATAGCAGGTTCGATAATGCTATTTACTTCTCTGCCTCGATAATAATTTACTAGCTGATCAAGTAATCTTCGAGACAGCCAATTATCCCCTTTTATTATTGCTTTTAATCCCTGACAAACCTTGTCCATTGAATCTCCTGGACCAAATATACCTTTTACATGAGGCCAAGAAGCGAGTTCTTCTGTGTCTAAGTCATAACCTAGATTAAGCATTATGGTTCCTAGCACTTTATTACTATCTTTTAAATAAACTAAAGTTTCGGAAGGAATCTCAACTGAAAAATCAACAAGCAAAAAGTAGCGTTCCGGAATGAGTTCATGATAACTAGGGTTTTTAGTATCAATGATCGTTATTTTAGTTTCTGTATTTTTAGAAAGCATTTCCTTAAAGTTTTCACTCTGTAAACTTTGTTGAGTGAGCATTAGGATTTCAGGCTTTTCCATATACTGTTCCATAAAGTTTCTCATACTTTCAGTGACTTAACATTCTTAAATTAGTAGTTAATCGTCAGCACTTAGTTTGATATGTAAGTGCTAGTTCACAGAGTAAAGTTATTTGCTACTTTTTTAAATTCTAAAGTTATTAAAAAGAGAACCAAAAAAAGTGTTTCTCATAAAAGAAACACTTTTAACACATTCAGGTCACAGAAATTATTAAGAGTTTACTAAATTAGGCAACCTAATATTGCAATAGCATTACACCGTTAACGAGTTGTCTGAAATATTTTCCTTTGCCCAAATAAGTGCTTGAACTCTATTTTTCACATCAATCTTCTTGAAAATATTATGTAAATGCGTTTTTACCGTATTCTCGCTGACAAATAATTGTTCGGCGATTTGTTGATTGGACGCCCCCATGGAAAGAAAGGTAATTATTTGTTGCTCTCGTTTGGTCAGAATAGCGGAAACATTCTTATTTATAGGTTTGCAATGTCGACGAAGGTAAGTAATGTACTGCTGAGAAAACTTACGGCTGAACCACATATCTCCTTGAAGCACCTTACCAATACCAACTTGCAACGTTTTTATATCATCAGAGGTATAGAAAATACCGGCCAAAGTACGCCAAGCAAAGAGGTCTTCTGTCGATATGGATTGCTCACAATTAATTAAGATTTCAAGCGTGTCTTTCTGCTTGGCCGCTTTAAACTCCGCATAACGGCGAAAAATTTCATCCGTGATCACGCTGCAATCAACAATAATGGCTGATGCAAGAGATTCATGTAACACTCCGTGAATCAGATTATCTGGCGTGATTAGAGCAACACTAATACCGAGTTTGGTCTCCAATACATCTTTCAACAGAGATGACTGTAGACTTCCCTCCGTGATTAAAATAACGTTTCTTTTTTTTTGCTGCTCCATCCTGATCGCATTCCCTTGGTCGTTTTTATTGAAATACGCAATAGATTTAGATAGAGCGGTAGTATTGTCAAGTATGAAAATCACTAGTACTAATTAATAACTCATTGAAGTGTCAATAATTTTTAAGTGGCAAGTATATGAGAGGTATTAGCATTTTTCAGACATTAAAAAAGGGAGTATAAACTCCCTTTTTGTGTTTGAGCAGGTGATTTAATCACGCACGTTAGAGGCAAAACACCACCTAACTTAGTGGATTGGAACTGCGTTTTTTTGGTTAAACTTACCAAAGTGTTGTTCTAACACTTCTGGCGTCAGCTTACCTTCCGCTTCCAGCTTTTTCAGCTCAGCGACGATCGCTTTTTGCTCTTCTAGCGACGGCAGTTTTACTTCTGGCTCCTGAGCGGTTTCTTGAGAAATTTGCTCTAGTTCTTTTTCGAAGTCATTCATAGTACTTACCTAAAATTAATGATTGAACTTTTAAACTTCGCCTATTCTATCCAACTCTATAACTTGAAGCTACCAACCATCTTGTCTAAACGAGAAGAGAGCGCTTGAAGATCGCGACTTGCATCCGCCAACTCTTCTGCTGTCGCGGTTGTCATTTCATTTATCGCGTTGATTTCTTCGATATTTTGATTAATGGTATGCACCACCGTGGATTGCTCTTCCGTCGCCGTTGCAACTTGTGTATTACGATCAGAGATGTCGGTGATTCGTTCAGAAATACTGATTAATACCTCGACTGCTTCATCGGTAGAAGTAACCCCTTCTATGGTGACCGCTTTGCCCGCTTCCATAGCATTTACCGCGTCTTGTGCGTCACTTTGAAGCTGATTGATCATGCGCTGAATCTCTTCTGTAGAATCAGCCGTGCGTGAAGCTAGGTTTCTTACCTCATCAGCAACAACCGCAAAACCACGTCCCTGCTCACCAGCACGAGCAGCTTCAATTGCAGCGTTTAGCGCAAGTAAATTCGTTTGCTCAGAGATGTCACGAATTACACCCAGAATCGAGCCAATATCTTTGGTTGTCGATGCCAACTGCGTAACAACAATATTGGTTGTTTCAACATCATCGGCTAGGCGGCTGATCACCTCTTTTGCTTTCATCACAACTTCTCGACCAGTTTGAGTGTTATCTGAAGCCTGATTTGCCGTATCAGCAGCGGTAGCAGCGTTCGATGCAATTTCACTGATGGTCGCACCCATTTGGTTGATAGCTGCAACTACTTGAATGGTTTGATCACGCTGCTCTTGGCTGTTGTCGTGTGTGGATGTTGCTTTCGTTGACACACTTTCTGCCGCTTGACTTAATGAGCCACTGGTTAAAGCAACCTCTTTAATCGTGGCATGAATCTTCTCAATAAATCCATTAAAGCCTTTTGAAAGCTGAGCAATTTCATCATTACCCTTAATTTCAATACGCTGCGCCAAATCGCCTTCACCTTGCCCAAGGTCGGTAAAACGATCGGCAATCAGTCGGATTGGTTTCGTAATGCTGTTTGCTAACCATACGCCCATGAGGATGAATACAACGGCAACAATGATGGTCGTAAACAGCATTTTTTTAGCTGTCGCATTCAGGTCTGCGAATACTTCATCAACGGGAACCACGCCAATAACAAACCAGTTCATTGAAGGAACATACAAACTAGAAACAAAAGTATCCTGCCCTTCAAACTCCACATTAATTAGGTTGAAGCTATTTTTGTTCAACAGCGCACTTGCGTCACTACCAAATAGTTTAGTGATAGAAGTTTGGTTCTTACCTTGTTGGCGGTGTATTTGAATCTGGCCTTGTTCATTAGTGAGGAACACGTAACCCGTATCTTCAATTTTAAACCCATTGAGCAAAGTAACCATGTCTCCCATAGATTTAGAGAGACCTGACATTGATGTACCATTAAGATCTTGGAAATTGGCAAACATTTTCACTTCGCCATTTGCCTCTTGGAACACACTCACGGACGTTTCTTGACCAGACGACGTAAATCCAAAGAACCAAGCATCTTGCGTTCGGTTAAGTTGACGTAAGAATCCGTTTTGATTCCAGTAATATGCCGTTTGACGATTCGCTACCGACGCATCATTAAGACCATACTGTGATTTAACGTTATTGAGCTGCTGAACCAACTGAACTTCTACTGACGGATCACGGTCTGTATTAGATAGGGCTTCAACAATAAATTCGTTTGTAGCCAGCTGTTTTGCCGCTTGTTGCATTTCGACAACTTCGCGGTCAATTTCGGTATTGATTTGCTGCAACATCGCAGGTAGCTCGATGTCAATAAGACGATGGCTCAATACATCTCTCGCATGACGCTGAGCCATAACACCAACAATGATTGTTGATGCTAGAACAGCAAACGTAATGCCAAGTACAACCTTCTGTTTGATGCTCAAGGAATGAAGTTTCAACATATTCGGACCTTTTAAAAGAATCACTTGTTATTGGCCCCACAAGGGGAATCAGGTGCATATCTCATGACACGCACACCACGGAATCTTTATCGGCTCATATGTACAAAACTAGAGGCATTTCTCATTATATTATGAAAAATAAATGTAACACACTGTCAAATAAGCACTTTCAGAGATAGCACGTACTTGCAATTCTCTGTAGCGTCCCAATATTGAAAAGATAAATTGCAATAGAGCGTTGGAACTTTTTTCACATGGAAAATGACCAATACTCAACACGAAAATCATATGGATACCGAGAGTCCAAAGCATGCATAAATCTAACTTCGAAACTCTTCAGCAATACTTAGAGTCGCAGATCATCGGACAGCAAGATCTGGTAAAGCAACTGCTTGTTGCGCTTCTTGCGGATGGGCATATTTTAGTTGAAGGCCCTCCTGGGTTAGCAAAAACCCGTGCAGTAAAATCACTCTCAGACTGTGTTGAAGGCGACTTCCACCGCATTCAGTTCACCCCTGATTTGCTGCCAGCCGATTTAACCGGCACCGATATCTTCCGTCCCGAAACCGGAGAATTCACTTTCCAATCAGGTCCTATCTTCAACTCGCTTATTCTTGCGGATGAGATAAACCGTGCACCAGCCAAAGTACAAGCGGCAATGCTTGAAGCAATGGCAGAGAAACAAGTCACAGCAGGTCGTCATACCTACCCGCTGCCAGAGTTGTTTTTGGTTATGGCAACTCAAAACCCGATAGAGCAAGAAGGGACCTACCCCCTTCCTGAAGCGCAGCTAGACCGCTTTTTATTGCATTTAGAAGTGGAATACCCAGATGCGGAGCATGAGCTATCTATCTTGCGTATTAACCGCGGAGAAGCAAAAGGCGAAGCAAAGGTTGAACGCCCAATGTTAAGCCAACAAGATATATTCACCGCACGTAAAGAAGTGTTGGATATTCATATGGCAGAAACGATAGAGCAGTACATCGTCCGTTTAGTTATGGCGACACGTCAAGCCAACAAATATGACACTGAGTTGGACAAATGGTTGTCAATGGGTGTGAGTCCGCGTGCTACCATCGCTCTTGATCGCTGTGCACGTGCGCACGCTTGGCTTGCTGGTCGTGATTTTGTCTCTCCGGAAGATGTTCAAACCATGGCTTATCCGGTACTGCGCCACCGTTTATTATTGAGTTACCACGCTCAAGCTGAAGGCATTACGGCAAACCAGGTCATCGATAAACTGCTAAACCTTGTTGGCAGTGCATAAACGAGTGAGTGATATGTCCGCTACACATTCATTACCACCTCATGCGAATGGGGTGACATTAACCCTTGAAGAGCTGCTCCAATATCGCACTCAATCTGTACGTTGGTTACCACCAGCACAGAGTCTCTGGTCGCAGATGAGTGGTAACCATACCAGTCGCCAAAAAGGGCGAGGTATGGATTTTATGGAGGTGCGCCAATATCAACCTGGCGACGATATTCGCAGCATTGATTGGCGAGTCACCGCTAGGACCGGTAAAGCACATACGAAGTTGTTTGCAGAAGATAAAGAGCAAGCGGTCATTCTTTATCTTGATCTAAGTTCTAGTCTACATTTTGGATCTAAGTATGTACTCAAATCCGTTCAATTGGCCCACTTTGCCAGTGTTCTAATTTGGCTAACTCTAGCTAAAAAAGATCGCATCGGCGCAGTGATTGATGACGGACATCAATGTCTTGAATTTCGCCCCTCTTCTTTACAAAGACAAGGGCTGCGGATTCTTAACGCCATAGTCGACATACATAATGCGCAAGTAACTCGTACTGCAAGCAACGACACTCGTACACTGCCGTATGCACAAGTATTGGAGACACTTCATACGCTCACCCCAAAAGGCAGCGAATTGATTATGCTCAGTGATTTTGCCCACGTAATACCAACGGAACTGGCACAACTACGTCGACTCAAACAACACAATAGCGTAAGGGCTGTTCAGTTTTATGATCCGTTAGAAAGAGGCGAAACAGACTTTAGAGGTCAAGTGAAAGCTTCGGATGGGCTGCATAGTCAATGGTTTAACTTTGGCTCTAAAGGACAACGAAGAGAACTCGAAAGCCATTTTACCCAACATCAAGAAACCATTAAGCAGCAATGCCATTCAATAGCAATTCCATTTAACACGCTATCAAGTGGCTGGCCCTTAATTTCACAATTAAGCTAACAAACTGACAAGCAGTATTTATTAAGCAGTAATAATAATGACAACAAACAACCAAAGCCTAGACCTTGAACCTTTGATTTTGCCAAACGCACCGGATTGGTTTCCGCTCGCTTGGGGATGGTGGGTGGTGCTTGCAGCCACCTTGCTCTTCGTTTTCGGCATTTGTCTTTATGTGAGATGGCGTAAAAAACACTTACGCGCAAAAAAGACAGCATTAACACTTTTAACTCAACCTACCGCGCCTCATACCCCCTCTTCTGCTCTGGAAATATTGCGCCAGGCAGCATTGAGTTACTTTCCGCGTGAAGAGATCGCACCATTAACCGGAATCGCTTGGTATGAATTTCTCGATAGCCATACCAAAGAGACTCGATTCGTAGACAAACAACATCAGTGGCAAGAAGCGTTGTATCAGAATTCTTCCCAAGGGCAGCATCAAAGCTTGGTAGACGATTGTGTCTTTTGGATAACCTACGCTTTGCCACCAAAGAAAAAGGCAAATAACCGTGACTGAGCAAACACTCATAACCGACCTTGCCCAATGGCTAAACATTGAATTTGTCTGGTGGTGGGCACTGTTTTTGTTGCCCATCCCCTGGTTGGTATACAAGTTCCTGCCACAAGAATCTCAACAAGCCGAGATCAAATTGGCGTACTTACCAACTAATGAGAATAGCAGCAAACCTAAGCAAGCCCTGCAAAAAGCGCTTTCAATCGCGATCTGGGGCCTTCTTGTCGTCGCTTGTGCGCGTCCAGTTTGGTTTGGCGATCCCGTTGAATTCCAACCCAAATATCGGGACTTGATGTTAGTCGTCGATCTGTCCGGTTCGATGCAGCAGGAAGACATGGAACTCAACGGCGAATATATCGATCGCCTCACAGCAGTCAAAAAAGTTCTGTCTGATTTCGTAGCAAAGAGAAAAGGTGACCGTCTCGGAGTTGTTTTGTTTGGCGACCATGCTTATTTGCAAACACCACTCACTGCAGACCGAAAAAGCGTCATGCAACAGATTAATCAAACCGTCATCGGTTTGGTTGGTCAACGAACCGCCATTGGTGATGGTATTGGTTTAGGCACAAAAACCTTTGTAGACAGTGATGCTCCCCAACGAGTCATGATTTTGCTCAGTGACGGCAGCAATACTGCAGGGGTGCTCGAGCCGCTAGAAGCAGCGGAAATTGCGAAAAAATACAACGCCACTATTTACACCGTAGGCGTGGGCGCTGGTGAAATGATGGTGAAAGAGTTTTTCATGACTCGCAAAGTCAACACCGCAGCCGACTTAGATGAACAAACACTGACTAAAGTGGCAGAGGTGACAGGTGGACAATATTTTCGAGCGCGAGATACGGAAGAGCTCGAAAAGATTTATGACACAATCAACCAGCTAGAACCCGTATCTAGCGACACACAAACTTGGCGCCCACAGTCTGAATGGTTTCCATATCCATTAAGCGCTGCATTTGTATTATCGGTATTGTTATTCCTATTAAGGAGAAAACATGGCTGAGTTTATTTTCCTCAATCCTTATTGGCTTTTAGGGCTCATCGTGATCCCTATAGCACTCTTGCTTAATCACAAATTTAGAGCCCAAAAGTCCACACTGATTGCCCCTCACCTATCGCGGATGCTCGGACAAAACACGCAGTCTAAGCATTACTTCACTCTATGGGGTTTAGCTTGGGCAATAACTTGCATTTCATTAGCGGGGCCAAGCTGGCAGTCCAATGCTCGACCAAGCTTTGAGTTAAACCAAAACCGTATCTTGGTACTTGATATGTCTCGCTCTATGTTTGCTACAGACATCAAACCCAATCGGCTAGCACAAACACGTTATAAGGCGCTCGATTTGCTGCCAAAATGGAAAGAGGGAGCCACTGGACTTATTGCTTACGCTGGCGATGCCTATAACTTAAGTCCACTGACAACTGATTCCAGTACGCTTGCGGGCATTATCGAAAATTTGTCGCCAGAGCTGATGCCTTTTCAAGGGGCAAACCTGCCTGCCGCGATTGAACTTGCGATCAACCAGTTTTCTCAAGTCGGCACGCAACAAGGCGATATCATCGTGTTAGCGGATGATCTTGATACGTCAGAGCTGTCTCGCGCGTTAGATTTAGTCCAAGGTACAAAGTTTCGCATTTCTGTTCTTGCCGTCGGGACTCCTAACGGTGCGCCTATCGCGCTGCCCGATGGCTCTCTGCTAAAAACGGCACAAGACACAACCGTCGTAGCGAAAACAAACCTGAAAAACCTACAGACGCTAGCGAATAAAACTGGCGGTCTATTTGTTCCTATTCAGCACACCAACCGTGATGTTGAAAATATCGCGGCCTTTACTAATAACATTGGTAGCCAGCTTTCTGCGACCCAAAGCGAAGAAGTTAAAACTGATTCTCGTCTCAACAGTGGCTTTTGGTTACTGCCGTTGTTACTTCTTCCTGCGGCTTTACTGTTTCGACGCGGCCTGATTTGGGTGGTAGTTGCGACTGCAGTCCCAGTAACGTGGACACCGCATGCAGAAGCTAATCCGTTCTTAAATGCCGACCAACAAGGAGCGGAACTCTACAAGCAAGGTGAGTATGAACAGGCGCAAAACCTATTTACAAACCCAAGCTGGAAAGGAGCCGCCAGTTATCAAAAAGGTGACTACGAAGCCGCTATCGAAGCATTTTCTCATGATGCCTCCCTTAACGGCCGCTATAACCTCGCCAACTCGCTCGCTCAAAATGGTCAATTAGAAGATGCGGCTGATTTGTATAAAAAACTGCTAGAGGAAAAGCCTAACTTTGAAGCCGCGAAGAAAAACCTATCGGTTGTAGAAGAAAAGCTAAAACAGCAACAGCAACAGCAACAGCAACAGCAACAGCAACAGCAACAGCAACAGCAACAGCAACAGCAACAGCAACAGCAACAGCAACAGCAA